>CAJWMY010000029.1 GCA_913044165.1 uncultured Puniceicoccaceae bacterium | reverse complement strand
ACGTCTAAACCACGATCAAGAACCACTTTAGATATTTTATCTGGAGATTCTAAAACATCTTTATATGAATCAGCTGAACCAATTGTAGTAACAATTCCTTCTCCAACTCTAGCAATAATTGTCTCTTCTAAAGCGCTACCCACATAATTATCTAAATTTGACCGGACAGTAACGCGCGCCTTTGCCTTTACTTGAATTCCGTCCTTAGCAACTCCGTCAATACTACGCTTAGGTGCATTTTGATCCGGGCACTCAATTACTTTTGGATTAATGGATGTACGGACTGCTTCAACTACAGACTTGCCAGTCCCCTTAGTGGCCAAGTCGATAGCGCATGCCCTCTGCCAGTTTAAATTAATCTCTGCTTTATCCGCGGCAATTAATGCTTGTACTGTTTGCAAAACATCTCCTTCCGCAAGGAAATGTGCCTCTAATTGATCCGTAGAAAGATCGACGCCTGCTTTTTTGGCCGTTATTCTTGCATCTACAATTAAGGCGCATGGGACATTTCTTAAGCTCATTCCAACAAGCGTTATAAAACCAACAGTTGCTCCAGAGGCTAAGGCTCTGATAAATATACCCAAATAATTTAAAACAATAAGCCCTAAAACTAGTAAAATGAGTCCTAAAACAGCATATATTATTATTATAAAATCCATAATTTAATTAATTTTATCTACGTTTAATTTAAAGCCATCAACAGAGCAAACATAAATGGCTTCTCCCTTCTCTATATATGTTAATTCTGAATGGGCTTCGTATTTTCTATCCCCTATTTGTATAAAGCCAGAAGGACCAAGCCTAGTTATAGCAATACCCGATTGACCTATTAATTGAGCACTTTTTAAAGTTTTTGTCTTACTCTTATTTGAATTAAGGGCGCTTGATAAAATTAAAGAATCTTCTACTAATTTAGTTCTAAAAAGGCGAACGAATAAATATCCGCCCGATATAGTAATCAAAACAGCTATCGTAACATTTTTAAGAGGCCCCTTTAATAAATCATAAGAAATAGGGGTTAATGCTCCTGACCAAAAATCAGCCATAGAAAAAACAAACGAGCCAACAATTAAAAGTAGGCCTAGCAAGCCAAATACCAAGCCTCCAGGGAAAAAAAACAGCTCTATTGAAAGACAAATCAGGCCAGCAATAAAAATTAAAATACCTTCATTACCAGCGAGTCCTGCTAAATTTTGACTGATAAAAAATAGGCCAATTAAAATAATTCCCAAAATGCCAAAAATGCCAAACCCGGGTGTTTTAAACTCAATAAATATTAGCAGCATACCCAACCCAATTAAAACTGTCGTAAAGCTAGAAAGCCATTTAGCCCACTCTTCTGAGTATGTCATAATATAATTTTTCAACGAAAAAGACGTATCCTTAAACTCTATTTGTAGAATATCTTCAACCGTATCTGCTATTCCACTTCCCAATAAAGGCTGATTTCTTTCTCCATATATTTCCATTGCTTGACTAGCTGTTAAGGTGAGCAACTCCCCTTTTGATTTAATAGTAACTCCATCAATTACTAATTCATATTCCGAATCAAACATCGCTCGAATTGTTTCTGTGCGATAAGGAATTTCTTGAGATAATATTCTGATATTTGCTAAAAGATAGCTCTCTATTTTCATCCGAGCTGTATCGGGTATATCTTCTCCTGTACCCTGAATAATACCGGCCGCTCCTATTTTCCCTTTCGGGGAAAAATATATTCGATCACAAGCTGAAGCAATAAAAGCTCCAGCTGAGATAGCATTTGGATTCACAAAAGCAAGACATTGTCCCTCAAAATAATCTAGCATCTCCATCATCTCTAGGCATATATCTAGACGCCCCCCCGGAGTATTAATATCTAAAATCACAGTTGATGCCCCCAGCTGAATAGCTTCTTTTAGCCCCCTTCGCAAAATAAAAAGATTAGTTTTATCAATCTCGCCTTTAATTGGAATTGAATAGGCTACCTTTTCTTTCGATTGATTTGCTTGATCTCTACCTACTTTTTCTAGAGGATTAATATTTCCAAATATATTCCCCGGCAACAAAATCTGCACTAAAATAGTCCATAATGCTAAAACTCCTTGTGGAGTTCGTAAGAATGGACATCTACTCCTTGCATATATATTTAGAAAGGGGAAATTCATCGTTTAGCTATATTAATTTTTAATTATAAACGCAAGCTCCCTTGGTGCCTCTCAATAAAAACATATCTCATACGCCTACATTTGTTAGATTTATATTCTTTATAAAATCTCTGCTTTTGCCTAGCCTAAAAAAATACTCGATATTTTGATAAAAACAATCAATATAAGCAGAAAATGGGTTATCCCTTCTAAATGAAAATAGTAATTGTAGGTGCTGGAGAGGTCGGGCACAATCTTACCGCCACTCTGTCAGATGAAGGACATGATGTTACGCTGATAGAACAATCAGAAAAATTATGTGCTCGTCTAGATGAAGAGCAGAATGCGCGAGTAATCAAAGGCAATGGAAGCTCTGCAAGTCAACTTGCTGCACTGGATGTCAGTAATTGTGATGCCTTTTTAGCAATGACAAGTGATGATAGAACAAATGTTATTTCCTGCTCTCTGGCGAAAGGATTAGGAGCAAAAAACTCTATTGCACGAATTCATGATGCAACTTATAGCGATGCCTCTAGCTTAAGTTACCAAGTTCATTTTGGCATAGATTTATTCGTCAACCCGGAAGCTATATGTGCTGTTGAGCTAGCTAAAGCTATTAGAAACCCAAGCCGTGTAGCAATTGAAGATTTTGCAAAAGGACAAATTGAGGTACAAAAAGTTGAATTAGCTAAGGGCTCAAAATATATTAATAAAAGTTTAAGTGAATTAAGCTTTGGGGCCGATTTGAGAATTGGATTTATTAAACGAGATCACTCTGTCATAATACCAAATGGCGATAGTATTTTAAATGAAGGCGATAGCCTTACAATTTTTGGGCACCCTGAAACTCTATTTGATCAACGGGAGAAATTTGACCCTACTCAAAAAATAGAAAGCACTAGTGTTGTTCTTTTTGGCGGAGGAGAAACAACTATTAGCCTAATCCGCATGCTTAGCAACCCCCGCTTTAAGATTCGTGTCTTTGAAAAAAGTCCTGAACAATGCGAAATTCTAGCAAATTTATTTCCCCATATAGTTGTGATTAACGGAGATGCTACCTCTTTAAGGCTTCTTGAAGAAGAGCAAATTGGCGTAGCAGATTATTTTGTTGCTTGCACTAAAGACGATGAAGAGAACATTTTAACGTGCATACAGGCTTCAAAATTAGGAGCAAAACACGTCCAGCTAGTAATCAACAAAAGGGACTATGACAAATTATTAGATACACTTAAGGACGACTTGAATATTGAAGTTGTTGTTTCCCCTAGGATAGCAATGACCGACTATATGAAGCGGCACTTAGCAACAAAATCGCTTACAGACTTAGCGAACCTTCCTAATAATGCAGGGCATATTTATCAACTAATCATTCCCCATAATTCACCCTCCCTCAAAAAGAAAATTAAAGAGGTTGCCTTGCCCAAAGGAACTTTAATTGTTGCACAGCTTCATAAATTTAATGCTAAAGTTCCTTCTGCAGAGGACACAATTCTTGCCGATGACCGCTTAATCGTCATTTCTGGTTTAGATGAAAAAAGGATAGTCCTAAAAAAATTACTTGGATAAATACTTCTAGTTTAATTCTTTCAAATGAATATAATAATTATTCAAAAGCTTCTTAGTATTGTTTATTTTGCCATGGCACTAGCCCTAACTTTTTGTATGGCTTCGGGTCTTTTAATGGGAGAAGCTTGGACTTCAATATCTATACAAGGGTTTTTTTCTAGCATCCTTATAACATTTTGTTTGGCTTTAGTTTTTCGTTTTAACGCAACAAAATCTAATCCTAAAAAAAACAATCGAACCTTATTTTTCCGCAGGGAAGCATTATGCACAATCGGTCTAACCTGGCTGTCTACATCATTTATTGGCTCCCTACCATTTTACCTAGGCTTAAATGATTGCTCTTTTATTGATGCGTTATTCGAAAGCACCTCTGGAATCACTACTACTGGAGCTACGATCTTTGATGATTTTAGCAACTTATCTTATAGTCTTTTCTTATGGCGGTCCCTGAGTCAGTGGATTGGTGGATTGGGCGTAATCGTTTTTTTTGTTGCGATTCTTACATCCCTTGGTGCCGGCGCAAAAATTTTATTTAGTAATGAATCTTCTGTAACGGTATCCGATTTTGAGCAAGGACGAATCCAAGATGGCGTTCTTAAGCTTCTGACTTTTTATTGTTCCCTAACTACTCTGTGTATTATTACATACAAGCTTGCAGGCATGGATTGGTTTGATGCTTTTAACCATGGAATGACTACTATAGCAACTGGGGGATTTAGCACACACGAAGAAAGTTTTGCCTATTTTAATAGCTCATTAATTGAGGCAGCCGCTGTATTTTTTATGCTAATTTCCGCAACAACTTTTGTCTTTATTATTCGAATTATAGAAGGCGGGAAAAACATCTTGAGACATGGTATGGAAATTTATGTATTTTATGCGCTAGCTTTTATAAGCATAAGTATGATTGCCTTGACTTTAATCTATTCTTCTAATTCTAGTTCGATCATTGAAATTATCCGCCATGCTTTTTTCCAAACAACTTCCATTCTGACAACAACTGGCTATAGTTCCTTTAATTACGATACTTGGGCTGCTCCAGCAAAAATAATTTTAATGTTCTTAATGGTTATGGGTGGTTGCTCGGGTTCAACAAGCGGTGGAATTAAAATTATTCGCGTTATGATAGCTTTTAAATCAATCTTTCGAACAATTGAACAAACTTATCGCCCAAATAAAACGATCATTACGCGGATCGGATCAAAAATATTAAATGATACCTTTATTCATAATGTTTTAATCTACATTGTTCTCATTTTCACTATTCAAGGAACCTCTGTTATCATTTTATCTTTACTCGAACCTAACTTAAATTTAATTAGTCTTTTTTCCGCCGTTCAATCTAGCTTGTACAACATTGGCCCTGGATTTGACTCTATTGGTCCCACACAAAGCTTCAGCTCTCTTGAGGATATGAGTAAATGCTTTCTGTCATTTTTAATGATTTTAGGAAGGCTTGAGATTTATGCCCTCATAGTGCTTTTTATTCCAAAAATTTGGCGGACTTACTCTTGATCTCCATCATCGCCAATCGCCTCTACTGGGCAACCTTCCAAAGCTTCAATACATAAATCTTGATCTATCTCAGTTTTTGGCTGCTTATGAACGAAGGAGTAACCCCCGTCCTCATTTCTAGTAAAAAAATCGGGCGCGGTCTCCCTGCACAAATCACAATCTATACATTGCTCATCTACATAAAATTTTCCTTTAATATTCTCAGGCCACTTATCTTCAATTTCTGCCATAACATTTACTTTTTTATAAAACGCTTGCGAGTCAAGTTATAGGTTTAATTAATTGTAAAATTTATCTGTGCTTGCGCATAATAGAATTAGAAATTAATTAGCTATATATGATAAACGATAGAATTTATATGCGCGCAAAATGGAAGGGGAATGATAGTTTTTTATTTAAGAATTCTATCGTATTTCAATTACTAATTTTAAATATATGCATCTTTATTATACAAAATATGCTTTATGTTTTGTTGCCTTCATTTAATTTTATAGAAAATAGTTTTTATTTTAGTAGCCATCAATTATTCGAAGGAAAATTTTGGACATTGTTTACTTATTCGTTTCTTCATAGCTATCCTGGTATAATCCATATATTAACAAATTTAATCGGGCTTTACTTTCTCGGTCAAGCCATAGAACCAATACTAGGCAAACGTTCTTTTTTAACTTTATATTTAAGCTCTTCGGTTTTAGGAGCTCTATTCTATTTGTCTTTCCATTTTAGCCCTACATCTTCTGCTAATGGCTTAATCGGTGCCTCTGCGTCTGTATCAGGAATACTCGCTTTCTTCTGCCTCTTAAAACCCGAAGAGCGTATAACTCTTCTTCTGTTTTTTATAGTGCCTATTAATATTAAACCAAAGTGGGTGCTTCGTATTTATGCTGGGATCTCCATCTTATTGCTTTTCAGCGAAGAGATTTTACTTACCTCAAACATTGCGCATTCGGCCCACCTTGGTGGAATTTTGGCAGGATTTATCTATTACCACTTTTTTTATTCCGATTCGCCTACTATTTTTAAGGGTATGAACGGCCCAATGATTGAGCTTCCAAATTGGTTTAAAAAACAAAAAAGTAATAAAAATAAAATGCCTTATTCTATAAACTTTTCTAACACAAAGAATCCCATTAATAATGAAGTAAATTTAATTTTAGATAAAATTAATCGAAATGGATTTCAGTCCCTTACCAAGGAAGAAAAAGCTACATTAGAAAAAGCAAGGCGTTTCTTTAATCGCTAAAATCAGAAATTACTAACCGAATAAGCAACTTAATGAAAACTTATCTAAAACTTATATGTATCGGTCTCGTCTCTAGAATCTAGCATCATCCATTTCTTCTTTTATTATGTTAATTAAAATGCCATTCATTCTCATTCTAATTGCTATTTTGTCATTATTGATTCCCCTTAATGGATCCAATTCTGATAATTTTTCCCTTGGTAAAATAGAAGAAACCGCACTGCAAGCGCAAACCAAATGGGTTTTAAATTTACTTCAATCACGCCATTACTTAAAAGACGAGATCTCTAGAGTAGATGGCGCAGCCGTTATTGAAAATTTCACAAATCGTTTAGATTATTCAAAGCTTTATTTTTTAAAAGAAGATATTGATGACTATCATTTTAGATTTGCCAAATCTGTAGAACGATTTCTAGAAAACGGAAATTTATATCCTGCATTCTCGATTTACCAAGAATTTTCTACCCGATTTATATCCCGAACTGAATGGGCTATTGCTCGTTTAGAACAGCCATTTTCTTTTGACAATGCCGCCTCATTTGATTCTGACCGCTCTGAATCTTTATGGATGAAGACTAAAGAAGAAGCAGACCAAACATGGAATCTGTACATAAAATATCAGGTACTTAATGAACTTTTGTCTTCCACTACAGAACTTCTTGATGAAGACGTTAATGAGGATGAAAAAGTTGCCCAATTAAAAAGATTACTTATCGATAAAGATTTTTACGATGCTAGGATTCGTGAGGTAATTAAGAAATTAAAGCGGCGCTATCAAAGAAATCTAAAACTTTTAAATGACCGTGCTGTGAGCGATATCCAAGAAAGCTTTATTAATGCCATGACACATGTCTTTGATCCTCATTCAAGTTTTTTATCTACGCATACATTAGAAAATTTTAATTCTGCTGTTAAAAATTCTTTTGTCGGAATTGGGGCTCAACTAGAGGATATAGATGGAATTTGTACAATCAAAGATATCTTACCTGGGGGGCCGGCTGAACGCTCTAATCAACTAAAAGCCAATGATGAAATTATTGGTGTGGCTCAAGGCGATGGCCCCTTTGATGACGTAATTGATATGAGTTTAACATATATCGTTCGGAAAATTAAAGGTCCTAAGGATTCTGTAGTCCGTCTTTTAATAAGACCCGGAGATACCTCTGATCCATCGAAGCGAACAATTGTAGCTTTAACTAGAGACGAGGTAAAATTGACTGCTAATTTAGCAAGTGCAAAAGTTCTTAATTTGCCTATGGGAGAAAGCTTCGCATCTATTGGAATCATTAAGCTGCCCTCTTTTTATGGCAATATTGGTTATGGAAGTGCGCTCGGAACAACGAGCGAGGATGTTGCTGAATTGATTAAAAAACTTAAATCCAATCATCAAATTGATGGCTTGATTCTTGATCTAAGAACAAATGGAGGCGGATTACTCAGTGAAGCTGTTCGGCTAGCAGGTTTATTTATTCCCGTTGGACCAATAGTTCAAGTAGTAGATGCTCGAGGTAAAAAACAGGTTTTACATGATCAATCTGCTGAAATAGCTTGGACTGGTCCTCTTGCAATTTTGACATCTAAATTTAGTGCCTCAGCGTCCGAAATCGTTGCAGGGGCATTGAAAGATCATGAACGTGCGCTTATTATTGGTGACAGCTCTACACATGGGAAAGGTACCGTTCAAGAGGTATATAACATGCATAGCCGTTTTTCTTTTAATTGGTTTCAAGCTAATCCCAAAGCAACTCCACCCGTTGCTTCTAAAATAACTATTAAACAATTTTTCTTGCCAATGGGCAGTTCTACACAACTTAGAGGTGTAGAATCTGACGTGGTACTACCTTCGATGAATGAAATTCTTCCTGTTGCCGAATCTGATTTAGATAATCCAATTGATTGGAAGAAAATAGAAGCAATTAATTGGTACAACAATTGGAAGAAAATTAACGTTTCAAGCCCTTACCAAGATTCCTTAGTTTCCCATCTTTTAAATTTAAGCGATCATAGGCAAAACTCTATGGAAGAACTTTTATACCTTAAAGATGATATTGATTGGCGAACAAAAAGCTATACCCAAACACTCGTTTCCTTGAACCTTCAAAACCGCATACAAGAACAAGTTAAAAAGCAAGCTTACCAACTATCTTTAGAAAATCGTTACGAAACCCTTAAATCCTCCCCTTATCCTTATTCAGAGGTCTTATTAAATATCAGGGAAGAACAAGAAAAAACTTCCAAAAGCCTAATTGATAGTTTCAATAGCCCCGTTATTTCCGAAATGAAAGAGAGCGCTGAATCTCCTTCCACTTTGCCTACAGATCCTCCAAAAAATGAAGAAGAATCCTATGATATCTACTTGCGAGAAAGTGCTAGGATCCTACGCGATTGGGTTCTTTGGGAAAAAGGTCTCTCAAATGCTTCTGCATCTCTACCCTTGCTTTAAAAATACATTTTAATCTTACATGCATTCGCGATAAAGAAATAGAAAACGATCGTATTTATTTAGATCTTGAACCGAATCTACTCTTTTAAATCCTACATCCTTCGCAAATTTTATCAATTCTAGATGCTGTTCTGCACCTGTTTCAAGAACTAAAAGCCCATTAAGGTTCAAAAAATAATACCCTTCTTTAATAATAACTTTAAGGTCTGCCATTCCTCTATCTAAAGCAACTAATGCTTGTTTAGGTTCGTAATCCTTAACTTCTGGTTCGGCTATTTCATATAGCTCTTGGCTCAAATATGGGGGATTAGAAACAATTAAATCATATTGATTTTCTTTTGAAATAGCAGAGAACCAATCACTCATTATAAAGTCCACTTTCTCTTTTAATTTTAACTTTTCTTGGTTTAATTTAGATAATGCTAGGCATTTTTCATCCTTATCTATGGCTGTAACGTGCGCGTCTATCTTCAACTGATCAAGCGCTTTTATTAAGGCAAGCGCCAAAGCTCCTGATCCTGTCCCTAGCTCTAAAATCTTTTTTGCTTTTGCTAAATGCGGAAGCAGTATCTCAATTAAATACTCAGTCTCTTGCCTTGGGATTAAGGCTCTGTTATCTATTATTAAATTACAATTATAAAAACTGCTTGCCCCTAATATATACTGAATAGGTTCACGTTGGCCCCTACGCTTTACGTATTCTCTTAATTCATCTAATTGGGCTTTAGTTAATGGCCGATCTAGATCAAGATATAAATCTAATCGATTTATTCTTAATACATGCGCTAAGAGCAAATCAGTATCTAGTTTTGGGCTAGGAATACCTTTTGTAAGAAAAAAATTTTCTGTTTTTTCTTTTATTTCTCTTAATGCGTACACCATTGTAGTTAGATTTAAGATGTCTGTGCTTTAAGTAAATTTTCTATACGAGCTTCATAATCAATGTTATGCATAGATTCAATTAAAGCATCTAAATTTCCTTCAACTACCGATGAAATAGAAAAATTCATTGATATGCGATGGTCCGTTAATCGGCCTTGCGGAAAGTTATAAGTGCGAATACGCTCGGATCTGTCCCCTGTTCCAATTTGCCCCTTTCGCTGTGCCGCATATTTCTCATGCTCTTCTACTTCTTTTGCTTTTAATAATCTAGAGCGTAATACGGTCATTGCTTTTGCTCTGTTTTTATGCTGTGAACGCTCATCTGCACAATAAACAGTAACTCCTGATGGCTTGTGAACAAGTTGAACTGCCGAATCAGTTGTATTAACATGCTGACCTCCTGCACCAGATGCGCGCATTGTTGAAATTTCTAAATCTGATGATTTAACTTCTATATCAACTTCTTCTGCTTCAGGAAGAACAGCAACGGTAGCTGTTGATGTATGAATTCTTCCCTGTGTTTCCGTAACCGGTACTCTTTGAACGCGATGCACACCGCTTTCAAATTTTAAATGTTTATAAGCATTCTCTCCGCTGATATTAAAGATTATTTCCCGAAATCCTCCTGTTTCAGCAGTACTAGAGCTCATCACTTCTACTTTCCATGACATTCTCTCCGCATAACGACTATACATCCTAAATAAATCTCCCGCAAAAATATTTGCCTCATCCCCTCCTGCTCCGCCGCGGATCTCCATTACTGAATTTCGACTATCGCTTGGATCTGGAGGAACCATTGACTTGAGTACAGAATGCGCCAAAATTTCTTTATTTTTATTTAGGGCTATCTGCTCCTCTTCAATCATCGGGATTAATTCCTTATCTGTTGTCACATCCGCTAATAAAGCTTCATTATCCGAGCGCTGTTTTTCTACAACGTAATATTCCTCAAACTTTTCTATTAATGAAGTTAATCGCTGATGTTCGCGCGCTACTTCTTTAGCCTTTTTTGCGTCGCTAAAAAAGTCTTCAGTTGCCATTTTTGCATCTAATAATTCTAGTTTTGAACGAAATGGCTTAATATCGGGTATTTTATGCATAAAATTAAAAAAAATTCATTTGCAGAAATAAGCGATCCTAAATAAAAATACTATAGAAAAGTAATGTCTAAAAAATCTCTATACAAACAAAATATCATCGCTTGCGTATGGGATTTTGATAAAACGCTTATTCCGGGATATATGCAATCCCCATTATTTGATGCCTTCGAAATTGATGAAAAGCTATTTTGGAAAGAAGTTAATGCTTTGCCACAAATATATGCTAAAAAAGGCACTAAAGTTTCTGCAGATACCATCTATTTAAATCATTTATTAAGCTATGTAAAGAATGGCCTTCTCGAAGGTTTAACTAACGCTAGGTTAAGAGATTTGGGCAAGCTGCTTATTTTTTGCCCTGGATTACCTGATCTTTTTCCTAAGCTACAAGAAATAACAAAGGAAAATTCAGCCTATCAAAAACATAACATTGAACTAGAACACTACATTATTAGTACCGGACTTGCAGAAATGATAAAAGGAAGCAAAATAGCTCCATACGTAACCGACATTTTTGGCTGTGAATTTATAGAGGCCCCTATGCCCCCAAATTTTTTAAAGCAAAAAGAACTATCTATGTCCCTAGATTTCGAACTTAGTCAAATTGGAACAATTGTAGATAATACAATTAAAACGAGATATATTTTTGAAATAAATAAAGGCGGAAATAAAAATCCATCTATAGATGTAAATGCCTATATAGCTAATGTTGATCGTCGTATTCCTATAGAACGTATGATCTATATAGCCGATGGCCCTAGTGACATACCATGCTTTTCCGTTGTAAAAAATAATGGGGGCAAAACTTTTGCTGTTTTTCAGCCCGGGAATGACGCTGAGTTTGCTCAAAATGATTCTTTACTACATGCAGGACGCATTCATTCGTATGGTCCTGCTGATTACACGAAAAATAGCACAACAACAAAATGGCTTAGTATGCACATTAGAAGAATTTGCGACCAAGTTGTTAGTGAATGCGAAAGTACCGTGTCAAAATCTATTCAAGTGCCTCCAGTCCATTTACATAAAGATACACCAATTAAAATAAATAAAGCGCAGACAAAAAATGGAGATTCCGACTTATTTTCTAATAATTCATCTTAAAATAAGCTATTTTTATATCGCTATAGAAAATTCTATCCTTTTAACAAAAAGAACCATGCCTCATAAAAGAATAACGCAAATATATATTTTCCTATTTACTTGGATTACTTTTAGCTCTCTGGGCTTTAGTGCAGATGCTGAATATAAAGCCTTGTTACGAGACCATGCCCCATCGCCTCCCACACTAATAGAATCTCTTTCTACTATTGTAGAAGATACCGATATTCCATTCGAAGGGACTTTTTATGAAAATAGTCAGCTGCGATTGAGTAAAAGTTTAATACAAAATAATCAAGTTGGTGGAATTATTAATTACGAAATTCATATTGAGGTCTTAAATAGTATTGAATATTTATTAATAGAGGAAGTATTGCCTAAAAATTATGAGATTGAAGAAACAATACCTGCTATTGAAAAAACAAGACCTCTTAGATGGGAATTTTCAGATTTAGAAGCCGGAGAGACGCAAACTATTTCTATATTCGTTAGTTCGGATGTAGCTGGAATCTCATCATTGGAAACAAATATCCACATCGGACAATCCCTTCCATTAAGCGTATTTGTAGGCCAACCGGAATTAAACTTAAATTTATCAGCTCCCATCGAATTAGAACTAAACACTACAGGTATGTGGGAATTAACGATCTCTAATCAAGGAACTGCCGTCGCTAAAAATATAGAGATTGCTTCAATGATTTCTCCGGCTTTTAAACAAAATGGGCCTATCGTATTCTCTATTTCGCAACTAGATGTAGGAGCGAGTCGCTCCTTTGTGTTTGAAGCAGAGGCACTAGCCCAAGGAAATTTTGAAAATCAATTTCAAGCTACCTATGAAAATAGCAATGCTGCTACCGAACCTCAGGCTTTTGCTAAAACAAAAGTAGTTCGATCTGACCTGGAGATTGAAGCTTTTAATTCCGTTAATGCATTTGTTTTTAAGAAGGAACCAATAAAAATTAATGTCCAAAATATAGGAGATACAGATTTAGAAAATGTTAGAATTACTCAACTATACCCGGATAATTATACTATAATAGATTCCGCACGAGGTCGCATAAGAGAAAACGCAATTGGGTGGATGATCCCACTTTTACCTGCTGGTAGCAGCCAATTAATTACAACACAAGTAACTTCTACTAGACCAGGCAATTCATCCATTGAAACATTTGTTAAAACAGACATAGGATTAAAAAAATCATTAGAATCAACAATCAATTGGCTTGCTGTTCCTGGAGTTACTATATCAATTAGTGATTCAAGCGATCCGATTACGATTGGAGAAATAACCGAATTTACTATACAAGTCCGCAACCAAGGTGAATTTGAGCCTGTCTCGGGAGAGATTCT
>CAJWMY010000028.1 GCA_913044165.1 uncultured Puniceicoccaceae bacterium | reverse complement strand
ATTCAGTGGAATGCTCTTATTTCCGTATGCTTTGCGTTAATCGGTATTTTGCTTTATATCGCTTTTCGATTTGAAATTGGTTATGGTGTAGGCGCAGTCGTAGCTACAATACATGATGTCTTTATGACAATCGGATTATTCGTCCTCCTAGGCTCGATGGGGATACTTGTTAGTGGTCAATTTACAGCACCAATGCTCGCAGCAATTCTGATGATTGTTGGATACTCAATTAATGATACAATTGTGGTTTTTGATCGGATTCGTGAAGAGCTTGATTTGAATCCAGGGATGAATTTGAAAGCAATTATCAATACTGCTATTAATAGTGTTTTGGCACGTTCAATTTTAACTAGTATTACTACGCTTCTTGCAGCCGTTTCACTCTATATTTTTGGGGCAGGTATTATAACAGACTTTTCATTTGTATTTATCGTTGGCATTATAACAGGAACATTTTCTTCGATATTTATTGCTAGCCCAATTTTTTACTACTGGCATCGAGGAGATAGGCGATTAGTTGATGCAATGGAGCACAAACCTAAAGCGTACGATTGGGAAGAAAAAGAAGCTTAATCTGGTTAAGTAATTTTTAACAGAAAGCTTCTATATTAGAATATATTTAATAATTGCTTCAAACATATCAATTGAAGTATTTTAGGGTCTAAGCCTTTCTAAACGCTATAAGAAATATGCTTTGGGATATTAAAGAAACACGTAAAGAAATTGTAGATCATTTGGCTAGTGAATTATGTATTTCAAAGCTTATAGCTAGCTTGCTCATTCAAAGAGGGATTTGTGACACAGAAAGCGCTCAGGCATATTTAAATCCAACTCTTAAAGATTTAACAGATCCTTATGATGTATCTAACCTTAGGGATGGAGCAGAAAAGTTGAGCCACGCTATTGATAATAAAGCATCAATTTTTATTTTTGGTGATTATGATGTGGATGGCGTTACTTCCATCGTGCAGCTTTTGAGTTTACTAAGGTTTTATGGTTTAAATCCGAGTTATTGTGTTCCTCAGAGATTGAAAGAGGGGTATGGTCTTACGAGGCAGGCAATAGATCGAGCATTTTCAGACGCGATGCCAGAGCTTATGATCGTTGTTGATTGCGGGACAAATTCTAAAGCATCGATAGATTACCTAAAGAGTTTAGGAGTTGAAATCATTGTTATTGATCACCATCAATTAACTGAATCTTATCCTGATAACTGCATTTTAATTAATCCGCATGTAAATGATTCAAGCAATGAATTGAGTGCATGGTATAATTTGTCGGCTTCAGGATTAGTCTTTAAATTTATTCATGGACTCATAAAATACAGACGTGAGATTAATGATCGGCAAGCATATGATTTTCGGCTCAGTCAAATTATTGATTTAGCTGGCATGGGGGTTATCGCTGACTTGGTCCCCCTTCATGGAGAAAACAGGCTTATAGGATGGTATGCGCTTAAGCATTTAAGTTCAAATAAGCGTCTTGGTATAAGGTCTTTAATGGAAGTTAGTCAAAGCGTCGAAGCAAAAAATATCACTAGTAGCGATATTTCATTTAGAATTGGGCCAAGGATAAATGCATCAGGACGTCTTTCAGATGCGAGTTTACCCATTGAATTGCTTCTATCTGAAGATTCTGAATTTGCACTCAAAGCCGCTCAATCACTTGAATCAATCAACTTAGAGCGAAAGGCAATTGAACGCAAAATTTTTCAGTTAGCCGAAGAAAGAATCCAAAATGAAGCACCAAATACATTAGGCTATGTTCTTTATGATGAGACATGGCATCCGGGAGTTGTTGGCATTGTTGCAAGTCGTATTAGTCGAAAGTTTAATCGACCCAGTTTAGTCTTAGGTAGGGATAAAGGCCTAATTAAAGGTTCAGGACGGAGTGTCCAAGGAATAGATTTAATCCAAATCTTGAGTCAATGTGATGATTCTCTCGAGCATTGGGGGGGGCATCCAATGGCAGTTGGCTTAAGTTTTGAAGAAGAGAATTTGAATGCATTCATTAGATCATTTAATAATGCGATTCAAAAACTATATCCAGAAGGCATAGTAGAGAAAAAATTAGAAATAGACGCTTGGCTTGATCTTGAATCAATAGATCAGGATTTATTTTCGGATTTGTTTCGCCTGCAACCCTTCGGCCAAAAGAATAGTGAACCAATTTTTGGCATACAATCAGTTTTTATTAATGCGCCCATTAATACATTTTCAAAAGTCCATAAAAAATTTTTTGTTTCAAAAAGTGGGCAAGGAGAAAATAAAATGCAGGTAATATCATGGAATTCCGGGGAATTGCCAAAAGTAAATCAAACAGTAGATCTTGCAATCCGACTAGAATCTTATACATGGAATAATCAGAATAATATTAGGCTAATTCTTGTCGATTGGAAAGAATCCATCTAGTTTTAGAAGAATGATAAAGCAACCAGAATCTCAAAGTTCAATTTTACTAGGAGTTAACGTAGATCATTGCGCCACTCTAAGGCAGGCTCGCTATTACCATGAACCAAAAGCTTTAATAGCTGAACCCAATGTATTAGATTTTGCGCTATTATCTGAAATGGCTGGGGCAGATGGAATTACCATGCATTTGCGAGAGGATAGGCGTCACGTTCAAGCCTTTGATGTAGAACAAGTCAAAGCTTCAATTAATACGCGCTTAAACCTAGAAATTGCCTGTACGGAATCTATGGCTGCATATGCAATAAAATTAAAGCCTAACTCAGTTTGTTTAGTTCCAGAAAAAAGAGAAGAAATAACTACGGAGGGTGGATTAGATTTAATAGAGAATTTTGATAGAGTAAAGTATGTCGTCTGTGCAATGTCTGAAGCTAATATTTCTACGAGTTTATTTATTGATCCGGATGAGAAGCAGATAGAAGCAGCAGTTAGATTAGGTGCTCCTTGGGTAGAGTTGCATACAGGGACATTTTCAAACAATTTTGCTTTAGGAAAATATAAAAAGGCATGGAATGCTTTGAGAAATGGAGCAAAATTAGCGCATAAATTAGGGTTAATAATCAATGCAGGACACGGAATCAACTACAAGAATATTCATCTTATCAAAAATTTACCGCATTTAAATGAACTAAATATCGGGCACTCAATTATTAGCCGAGCTCTTGTTGTCGGAATTAATGAAGCAGTTAAAGAAATGCTTCAATTAATGAAATAAGTGCAATGAATAATTTTTATAAGAATGAAATATAGTATTAATGAGAGTCTTGTTAAAGGAGATCTATTCCCTATTTTTACTCATGCCCAATCAATCAAAATAGAAGAGAAAGTTTTTTCTAATAAAGATGAAGAGTGGGAAGCTATGCAAACCGTTGCCGAGCTCACTGCTGAAGAATTAATAAAAGATTTTAAAGAATTAAAATCAATTCCAGATAATTTATCGGTAGTTGTATTATCTGGGAAGGGAAAAAATGGGGGCGATAGCCTATGTGTCTGCGATTATATTATTCGCAAAATGCCAAGAGCTCGGGTAAGTGTGTTGCTGCATTGCAATCGTTCGCAGTTAAATCCCCTAGCAGAAAAAGCGCTTCTAGGAATTGAAGAACGCGCAAAGATTTATAGTTGTCAAAAAGGAATCAACCAAGCTTTATTAGATTCAGTTATAAAAACTGATTTTGGAGGTTCAGGAACAATCAACCTATTTATAGATGGTTTATTAGGTCTTGGGATTAGGGCGCCCTTGAAAGAATTTTTTTTGGATACAATCGAGCAGATTAATAATTATTCTAGAATAGATATGCGTGCATCGATTGATTTGCCTAGTGGGTTGTTGGAACAATCCTCAGCAGTCTATTTTAAGGCGGATTTTATCTATCTGTCTGCAATCCCCAAGAAAGCAGTTTTCCAGGGTAATGCTCGTTTTGGAAGAGTTCGTTTTATTGATATTGGATTAATGAAAACCTCAAATTTCAATAGTTTTGAATTTGAAAAAAATAGCTATATTATTAGCAGCTCTGTACTCAAGCACTTTTCAAAATTAAGATCACCCATGTCTGAAAAAAGAGTATTTGGACATCTGTTTATTGTCGGCGGTTCACAATTTCTTCCAGGTGCTTTATTGATGTCAGTAAAAGCGGCAATTCAATCAGGAGTAGGCCTTGTGACGGCTTTTGCCCCAAATTCAATAGTTCCTGTATTAGCTTCAGAAGTTCCTGAAGCTATGTGGGTTCCATTGCCACAAAATAATTTAGGAACTTTGAGTCAAGAAGCTGCGGAGCACATATTAGAGCATGCTAAATCAGCAACAGCATTGGTTATAGGTCCAGGATTAGGTCGGACAAATGACACAGAATTTGTAGTTCAAAAACTTCTTCAAGAAGCAAATCTGCCTTTGCTCCTAGATGCAGATGCTTTGACACCTCGAGTCACTGAAATGATTCAAAAAAGGAGAACAAAAAGTGAAGATATCATTTTAACTCCTCACATAGGTGAATTTTTAAGAATGACGAAATTAGCTAACATTAGCCTAGAGACTAAGGAATTATTAAATATCATCAAAAATATTGGAGCTATAGTTGTTTTGAAATCGGGCATTACAAGAATATCAGATGGGAAAGACGTATATTTTAATACGCATGGAGGCCCCGTTTTTTCTCGTGGTGGTAGTGGAGATATCCTTGCTGGTATAATTGGTGCTCAACTCGCGAATCCAAATACTGATGGATTAAGTGCTTCAATTTTGGGGGTGACATTACATGGCCATGCGGGAGAGCTACTAGCGCGTAAGCGTGGACAAGTTATGGTTAGAACAACGGAAGTGCTTGATTATTTGGCAGAAGTTATTCGATAAACACTTTAGAATTAACGGATTTTAAAAAATTAAATCTACGTCATCTATAAGCTTTAAATTAAAACTTAAAATTATATTGTGATAGTCGTCGGCCAATTTCTTTAATAATAGAAGCTTCTTCAGTTTTATTTTCAGCTGTAAAAGTAACAGAAAATCGTACAAATGATCCACAATCATCCCATGGCACAGTGCTAATTAATTCATTGTTTATTAGCCATTGAGAAAAATCTTCACCAGTTTCAAAGTATGAAACAATATCTTTGGATTTTGCTGATTTAGGGGCTTTCACGTAAAGAAAAAAACTGCCTTTAGGCTTCGTTGATGTAAATCCGTTTTTATTTAATTCATGAACTAGCTGATCCATTCTTCTAGAGTATTTAGAAGCTATTGATCTAGTAATGCTTGGATTATCTAAGGCAACAGCAGCAGCAGATTGTATGGCTAAAAACTGCCCTGAATCAGAATTATCTTTCATATCTCCGTACGCTTTTACTATTAATGGGTTGCCTACTACAAAGCCAATTCTCCATCCGGTCATATTAAAGCTTTTAGAAAGTGAGTGTAATTCTACTGCTACATCTTTAGCTCCTGGTACTTGAAAAATAGATAGAGGCTTTCCTTCAAAAATTAATGATGCATAGGCTGCATCTTGGATAACAATAAGTTTATTTTCTTTAGCAAAAGCGACGACTTCTTTGAAGAAATCTAAAGTTGCAGATGCCCCTGTTGGATTATTTGGATAATTAATTACTAAGATTTTTGCTTTTTTGAGAATAGCACTAGGAATCGATTCTAGATCGGGTAAGAAATTATTCTTTGCTTCTAGGTTTAAATTGTGAATTTGACCACCATAATATTTAGCATGTGTCCCAAGAACAGGATAGCCCGGAGTAGTCATAAGAACATAGTCTCCCGGATTTATAAAGCAAGCGGGGAGCATAGTGAGTGCGGTTTTTGAACCAATTGAATGAATAATTTCGCTATCTGCATCGATCGAATTTACTCTAAAAACATTTTTCATATATTCTGCTGCAGCTTTTTTAAACTTATCACCTCCGTTATCTGCATAGCCACGATTTTGGGGTAATTTTGCTGCGCTACTTAGGCTATCTACAACAATAGGGAATGCCATTTCATCAGGCTCTCCAACTCCCATATCAATTAAGGGTAGATTTGGCTTACATTCTATCGCTAATTTTTTTGCACGCTTAATTTTCTCAAATTTATAAATAGTTGTAGACTTTCCGTATTGGCTACCTCCAATACGCTCTGCGAAAAGTTTTTGAATATAAGGTTCGATCATGGTTGTTTGATTGTATTTTAAAATTAGTTTATATTTTGTTTGTTAATTTTTTGAGGTCGTAAAGAATAATCGTTTTAAAAATATGCAAATTATTAAATCAGTCGAAGAAATGCAAACTATTGCGATGCAATTACGCTTTGGCGGAAATTTAATTTCTCTTGTCCCTACTATGGGGTGCCTACACGAAGGCCATATCTCCTTAATCCGAAAAGCTAGAGAGAAATCGGACAAATTAATTGTATCTATTTTTGTTAATCCCATACAATTTGGGCCTAATGAAGATTTTTCGAAGTATCCTAAAGATTGGGAATCGGATGTTGAGAAATGCCACGCTAACGGGGTAGATTTTATCTTTAATCCATCAGCTGAATCGATGTACCCATCAGGATTTTCTTCTTATGTTGGAGAATCTTTTGTTAGCTCTGGTTTGTGTGGCATTTCTAGGCCGAAACATTTCCGTGGAGTTGCAACAGTGTGCTTGAAACTTTTCAATTTAGTTAGGCCGGATTATTCATTCTTTGGGCGTAAGGATGCCCAGCAATGCGCGGTCATAAAAAAGATGGTTAAAGATCTTAATATACCAACAGAGGTTTTTATAGTGGATACAGTTCGTGAATCAGATGGCTTGGCTATGAGTTCAAGAAATCGTTATTTGTCTAAACTACAAAGAGAAGATGCGCTTTCAATTTCAAAGGCTTTATTCAAGGCTAAAGAGCTTGTTCAAGATGGAGTTTATAATGTAGATCGGATCATTGCAGAAATCACTCATATGCTTTCAATGAAACGTCGATTAAGGGTTATTTATGTCCAAGTAGTCGATAGGGAAACAATGGAAATTGCCCAAAAAATTGAGTCAGGGACATCGATGGTATGCCTTGCAGTTTGGGTGGAATCAGTTCGTTTGATAGATAATATCATTCTCTAAATAAATTCTTCTACAATGGATTTCCCAAAGAAATATGATATCATAATTGTCGGCAGTGGGATTGCGGGATTATGTGTGTCTTTGCGTTTAGCTAAAAAAGGACACACTGTCGGAATTATAACGAAAAAGAGTTCAGCTGATTCGAACACAAACTATGCACAAGGAGGTATTGCCGCAGTGACTTCAAATACTGATGGAATTAAATTACATGTCCAAGATACTCTAGAAGCCGGAGATGGCTTGTGTAATCGTCATGTCGTGGAAGAAATCCTAAAAGATGGCCCCAAAGGCATCAAAACACTTATTGATGAAGGCGTAATATTTTCTCAATTAGAAGATGGTCGGATTTCATTAGGCAAGGAAGGAGGCCATTCAAAGCGCCGTATTCTCCACGTAAAGGACATGACTGGCAAAGCTATCGAAGAAGCTTTACTTAATGCAGTTTCCGCTGATGCGCAGATTGAAACATTAGAGCATTACTTTGCTGTTGACGTTATTACTACTGATAAATTGAAGAGATCAAATCCCGATATTAAATGTGCGAATAGGACTGTAGGATTGTTTGTTTTTAATATTAATAAAAAATGTGTTGAAACTTTTGAGACCAAAGCAGTTTTACTTGCTACTGGAGGGATTGGTCAAATTTACCAATTTACAACTAATCCTTCTATCGCTACCGGCGATGGAATTGCGATGGCATATAGAGCTAATGCAATAATTGAGAATATGGAATTTATACAGTTCCATCCAACCGCGCTTTATTCACAACAAAAAGATCGATTTTTAATTTCTGAAGCTCTAAGAGGTGAAGGGGGCATTCTTCGAAATTTAGAGGGTGAAGCTTTTATGGAGAGGTATGATGATCGTAGAGAATTAGCTCCTAGGGATGTTGTAGCCCGGTCGATTGACACCGAAATGAAACGATTAGGTTCAGAGCATTTATGGTTAGACGTCAGTCATATTGAGTTAAAAATTCTTAAACACCGATTCCCAGGTATTTATAATTATTGCAAAGCAAGAGGAATATCAATTGATAAAGATTGGATACCAATTGTTCCTGCAGCGCATTATTTGTGTGGAGGAATCCATACAAATTTGAGCGGGGAAACAAATATTAAAGGACTATATGCTTGCGGTGAAGTTGCTTGCACAGGGTTGCATGGGGCGAATCGATTAGCTAGTAATTCCTTATTAGAAGCTGTTGTTATGGCTAATCGAGGAGCAAGTTCTCTAGATCAATATATTTCCCAATCAAATAATTTTACCCTAGATTTAATTAAGTGGATAGACGGAGATTTAGAAAGCTCGGATGAAAGGGTTATTTTGACTCATAATAAAGAAGAGCTTAAAAGAACTATGTGGGATTATGTGAGTATTGTTCGTACTAGCAAGCGTTTAGATCGGGCTTGGAGTCGCCTTGAAAATCTAGAAAAGGAGATCAATGAGTATTATTGGAATTTTAAGGTAGACGTTACTCTTTTAGAATTAAGAAATATGATCACAACAGCTAAATTAGTTGTTGAATCTTCCCAAAAGCGCAAAGAAAGTCGAGGTCTACATTATACTTTAGATTTTCCTTATAAATTAGAGAATATAATCACTACATCTATTCAAATTAAGTAATTTGATTTTGGATAATAAAGCTTATGACTAAGAAAGAAAGGGCGAATTTTATCGATTGTTATTTAGATAAAAGATATCCAAATCCGCTCGTACCACTAGCACACAAAGATCCATATACTTTGTTGATAGCAGTTTTATTATCAGCTCAATGTACGGATGAGCGAGTTAATCGTATTTCACCATTACTATTTGCCATAGCGGATAATCCGGTAGCTATGAGTAGGCTTTCAGAAAAGAAAATTGAATCTATAATTCGCCCATGTGGATTAGCTCCAATGAAATCAAAAGGCATTTTTAATTTATCAAAAATTCTAATTAATGAGTATGATAAAAAAGTACCTCAATCGATAGATTTACTAGAGGGATTACCCGGAGTAGGACATAAAACTGCGTCGGTTGTTATGTCGCAAGCATTTGGAATCCCAACATTTCCTGTTGATACGCATATCCACAGATTAGCACAAAGATGGTCTCTGACATCAGGAAAAAATGTAAAAGAAACCGAAAAAGATCTAAAGCGTTTATTTCCCATTTCTCGCTGGAATAAATTGCATTTGCAAATTATTTTTTATGGACGAGAATTTTGTACTGCTAGAGGCTGCGATGGTCTTAAATGTGAATTATGTGTTACTCTTTTTCCAAATCGAAGAAGGCCAGTCCGGACAAAAAAATAATAAGAATAAATCTCCTTTCCATAAAGCATAACTTTTGGCTATATAATTAATATGTTTAGTAATATAACACGAATTTTGAATCGAAGTAGTCTCTGGTTCACAATGCCGGTACTAGTATTATTACTTTTAATTATATTTTTTTCAGGCTTGGTCATACGGACTTATAATGAGTTAAAGAATTTCCAAATTAGAGAAAGTCGACTCGAGCAACGCCTGCTAGAGGCAGAAAATCAATTCAAACGTAAAGAAGCATACTTTAAGCGGTTGTTAGAAGACGAAGAATTCCTCGAAAGAATTGCAAGGCAACGCCTAGGATACGCACGCCCTAATGAGCTTCTATTCCGTTTTAATGACGAATGAAAGATTCCTTAGATACTAACGACTTGATTCTTTATAAGAATATCTTACCTAATGAATTCATATTATGACTAGAGAGGAAATTATTAAAGCTTTAAAAACCCGTTTTGTAAAAGCAGGACAAGCGCATGTATTTGATTTCTATGAAGATTTAGAAGAACAAGAAAAGAGTATTTTAATTAAGCAATTAAGATCCGTAAATTTAGAAGTTTTAGAAGCTCAAATTATTAGCCACATCTCAGAGGTAAAAGATGATCCAGACTCTTCTTACAATGAGGATACTTTGAAACCTTCCTCCTATATTCAATTACCTGAAAATGGTGGGTCAATGGAAGCTTGGGAATCCGCCCAAATTGAAGGAGAGCGAGCAATTCGATCAGGACGTTTAGCAGCTTTTACTGTTGCAGGAGGACAGGGTACCAGACTTGGATTTGATGGTCCTAAGGGTATATTGCCCGTTAGCATCATTTCAAAGAAATCTTTTTTTGAGGTTTTCGCTGATAAGATCATGAGAGCAAATCAGCGATATGATATTAGTATTCCATGGTTTATTATGACTAGTGAGATTAATCATCGAGCAACTATTGATGCCTTCGAAGCAAATAACTATTTTGGGCTTAAGAAAGATTTAGTTAGCTTTTTCCCTCAGTCGCTTTTCCCAGCAGTTGATTTTAATGGAAAGATTATAATGGAATCTAAAAGTTCAATTGCCAGAAGTCCTAATGGTCATGGTGGAGCTTTTAAAGCTCTTGTAGAGAGTGGAGCTGTTGAAAAAATGAAAAAATTGGGTGTCGATGTAATAAGTTATTTTCAAATTGATAACCCACTTATTCCCTGTATAGACCCAATTTTTATAGGGTTTCATCTTAGCGAAAAATCTGAGCTTTCCAGTAAAATGATTCCTAAGGCATATCCCCTAGAAAAAGTTGGAACGTTTTGCGAATATAAAGGGAAAGATATAGTTATAGAATATAGTGACATGCCAAAAGAGATTCAAGAAAAGGTTGATTCCAATGGTGAAATTTTATATCGTTCGGGGAGCGTAGCTATTCATTTATTTGATAGAAATTTTGTTGAATTTTTGGGTGGGTTTTCTAATGAAGATAGTTTGCCATACCATAAAGCAATTAAAAAAATTCCATACTTAGATCGTTCAGGAATAAATCAGGTCCCAGAAAAAGAAAATGGTATCAAATTCGAGATGTTTGTTTTTGATGCTTTAGCTAAAGCATCAAAAACTATTATAATTGAAGGCTTAAGAAATGATAATTTTAGTCCAGTTAAAAATACTAAAGGCGTCGATTCATTAGATACTTGTCATAAGGATCAAATGGAACAATCTATTCGTTGGCTTGAAGCATGTGGCGTATTTCTTGATAATAAAGAAGGAAAGGCAATTGAAATTAATTATCGATTTGCAATGGATAAAGAAGATTTTATTTATCAATGGTCTCGCCTTAAAAATAAGCCATCGCTTAAAGATGGAACAATTATTGAGTAAATAATGAACCAAGAAAAAATATTAATTAATGCCATAGAAAAGGGTACTTTGCTTCCTAGTACGTTTGAAAATATTCAGATATGGCTTAATTCAAAAGATATGCCAATTTGGGCAAAGAGTTCGATCGAGAGCCTGATCGCCGAGGAATTATGGGATGAATTAAATGATAGATTTTATAAGAGTTTAGACTTTGGGACAGGTGGTATGAGGGGACGGACTATCGGGCGAGTTGCTACAGATTTTGAATATAATTCAAAAGATGGTAATAAGCCACTAAAGCCGGCAGTTGGGACCAATGTACTTAATGACTTCACTTTAATAAAAGCTACAATAGGTCTTTTTAGATACGTTTCCAAATATCTAAAAGAAGAAGGCAGTATTGATATTCCTAGATTTATTATTGCTTACGATGTGCGTTATTTCTCCAAGCATTTTGCCGAACTATGTGCATCTTCTTGGATTCAATTAGGCGGACATGCCTTATTATTTGAAGAAGCTAGGTCAACCCCACAACTCAGTTTCTCTGTTAGGTATTATAAGGCACATTGTGGCGCAGTTATAACTGCTAGTCACAACCCTTACCATGATAATGGGTTTAAAGTATATTTTGATGATGGAGCTCAAGTTGTATCCCCACATGCAGAGCAGATTGTAGAGTCAGTTAATGAAGTTAAACTTGAAAGCACAATCCCTTATATAAATAAAAGACTAGATGGAGTAAGTTATTTAGGATTGCGGGCAGATGATATTTATAAAGCTTTGCTCAGAGAACTTATATCTTTTGAAACGGAAGAAGCGTTATCTCCATTGAAAGTAATTTTCTCTCCTATTCATGGAACAGGAGGCATCATTTCTGTTCCATTACTAAAAGAAATGGGCTTAGATGTCCACGAAGTAGAATCACAGAAGCTAATGGACGGTGCATTCCCTTCAGTTGAATCGCCAAATCCAGAAAATGCGTCCGCTTTAAAGATGGCTTTAGAGAAAGCTGAGGAGATTAAAGGCGATATAGTAATAGCAACTGATCCGGATGCTGATCGTATGGGCGTCGCTGTACGAAACGAGGAAGGCAAAATGGAATTACTTACCGGAAACCAAATTGGAGCTCTAATGGCCGATTACCGAATTCAAATCCTAAAGGACAGGAAAATCTTACCAAAAAAAGGATCCAATAATGCAGTTCTAATTAAAACATTTGTTACTACGCCATTGCAAGATGCAATTGGGTCAGCGCATGGATTGAAAGTTATTAATACGCTTACTGGGTTTAAATGGATTGGTAAAAAGCTAGCTGAGTATGAGTCTGTTATGAAAAACCAGTATAGAAAAATTGAGGGTATTGCAATTAATTATGACTTAACTGATGCCGATGTTAGAGCAGAGATCTTAATGGATTATTCGAATTTCTTTGTATTTGGTGCGGAAGAAAGTTACGGATTCCTCGCTCACGATTCTGTTCGCGATAAAGATGCTAATGCTTCTGCGCTATTATTTTCTGAAATGGCGGCTCATTATAAATCTAAAGGGTCTAGTGTTATGAATGTCCTTAAATCATTATATAATCAACATGGATATTACTGCGAAAAAGCCATTAACCTTTACTTTGAAGGAGCAGCAGGGGCACAAAAGATTGTTAAGATTTTAGAGTCCTATCGTTCAGATCCCCCTAAAGAATTTGGACCACTTTCTGTCATTAAAATAAATGATTTTGGGGTTACTGATTTTCAAGATTCAGATGGTAGCAGAATCCCTAAACAAGATTTCTTCCTTCTAGAATGTGAACACGGCTTTAGTTTTGCAGTCAGAGCATCAGGTACCGAGCCGAAGATAAAGTTCTATGTCTTTGGGCATAAAGCTGTGATAGGATTGGAGAGACTCGAAAAGGTTAAAATAGAGCTAGATTCAGAAATTATAAGATTTATGAATCGTATTAAGGTTGATGCAATTAATCGAGCTGGTTGAATATGGTTAATCAAATTTGGAATACTTAAACTAATACCTGTAAGTTTTCTTTATTTTTTAGTTTTCACAAAAAACCGCAGCTACTATTGTTAACTGCGGTTTTAAAAGTGGCGGGATAGACGGGACTCGAACCCGCGACCTCCTGCGTGACAGGCAGGCGCTCTAACCAACTGAGCTAC
>CAJWMY010000027.1 GCA_913044165.1 uncultured Puniceicoccaceae bacterium | reverse complement strand
CTAATGAGAAACCTACATTATATGTATCAACAGTAGCAGATGCTGAATTCCCTGGTGATGCAACTAGAGAAGCCTTCGAAGCCGCAAGAAATACTGGTGATGTCGTAATTCCTGTAACTGGAATCCCTAACGCTGACTTCGAAGGTGGAGCTGACGGTGACGGAAGACCAGCTGATTTCGCATATGGCGATTGGTGGGGAAGCGGCCAGATCTCTACATTAGAGACAGATGGTGCTAATAGCTTCATGCAAATTGACTCTAACAATGGTTCATGGGGAGTAGCACTAGTTGTAGCGAATAATAACAATCATATTTCATTAGCTGCACTCGGACTTGAAGAAGGTAACACTTACACATGGTCCCTTGATGCAAAGACAGATTCAACTGGTAGTGCAGGCTTCAAGCTAGAATGGGCAGGCCCTGGTGGCGACACTGGTGACTTTGGAAACCTAGCAGAGCTAACAACTAATTGGGCAACATACTCTTTTGATATCACTGTACCAGCAGGAACAACAGGAATTAAAGTTGTTCCGGTTGTAACTAACGGACATGTAGCAGGAATTGATAACTTATCATACTCAACTACTCCAGCTGCTGACTCAGACGGAGATGGCGTAACAGACAATAATGACGCCTTCCCTGATGATTCAACAGAATCAGTCGATGCAGATGGAGATGGTGTTGGCGCTAACTCTGACTATGATGACAATGACGATCAAGTTCAAGTAGCACCACCAGCTGGACCGTCTTTAGAGTTTACATTCATTGGTACTAACAACCATGACTTCTCATCATTTATTTCAGTCCCTGTCTCACTAGAAGTTTCAGCAATAGAAACACAAGACGCAGGCTCTGAGATTTTTGCAGTTGGAAGTGCTGTAGTTGCCGGATGGACAGGTGATGCAATCGGTGGGTCTAATTTCGGAAGACCTAAATTAACTATTTCTCAGACATCTGAGCTTGCAGGATATGAATTAAAGGCTCGTTTCTTTAAGGCAGATGCAAGTAATGCAGCAGGATATAGCGCATCTGGACCAATCATTACAATAGATGGTGATGCCCTAGTAAATGGGCCTGTTACAGCAGAAGCAGCAACGGGAATGGGAGTTGGTACTCAAACTGGTTTCCAAGTAAGGGTATGGAAAGAAGCTAAAGCCTCTCCAGAGCCAGAACCTGAACCAGAGCCAGAACCTGAGCCAGAACCAGGAAGTCTTGTAGGAGAAAACCCAGCGTTTATTGATGGTCCGAATGCTACATGGACAAATGTTATCGTATTAACAACTCCTGACGATGGAGCAGCTAGCCGAGGAGAACAAACATTAACTATTAATGTTATAGCGTTACCTGGAGCTGGTGCTAACTTCAGAGTAGTCAAAACTGTAGCTAACGGAAATTTCGACTTCAGTAGTCCTCAAGCATTATCACTTGGCACTAATACAATATCTGTACCTGGTGTAGCATTTGATAGAGCTGTTAAGATTCAACTATCAAGCGGAGACGTTAGATTTGATAATCTTTCTGTTAACGGAACTACACTATTCCCTCCTTCTGAACCTGAAGGTGAAGGAGAAGGCGAAGGTGAAGATGAAGGCGAAGCAACGTTAATAAGTAATAGCTCAGAATTTGTCGCTACCTCCAATGATACATGGCCTCATGTAATAACATTAGCAAGAGTAGCCGATGGAGCATCTAGCCAAGGAGATCAAACATTATCTATAAATATCACAGATTTACCAGAAGGTGGAGCTAACTACAGAATATACAAAACCGTAGCTAACGGAAATGACTTCTTCGGTCCACCTCAAGCTTTAGTACAAGGATTACTAGTAAAAACCGTACCAGGTGTAGCATTTGATAGAACTGTTAAGATCCAATTTTCAAGCGGAGATATTGCATTCGATGCTCTCTCTGTGAACGGAAACTAGGATAAATAAATCTAAATATATTTAATTTTAAAATCAAAGAGTGAGGCTAAAAAAGCCTCACTCTTTTTTATTTATCGATTTTAAAGGCCATACTAAAGACCTCGGTTGCGCCAGTAGGTGTTTGATTGAATCTTTTTATTATATTAAAGACTTTCATAATTGAAGCATCGAAAACTGAATTCCCCGAAGATTTTGTAATTTGCACATTTGCTAGCTCCCCATCACCTCTTACTGTAAATGATACTGTTAGCTCTAACACTCTTGAGCTTTTTAGTTTTGGCACAGCCCAATTAGCTGAGATAGTCTTAAAAATATATACACCATATTCATCTAAAGCGTTACGCTTCAAAATATCATCCACTTGGCTTTGAGAAGTTTCACTACTTTTCACCTCAAACTTTGGCAATGAATCTAGATTAATCTTTGAAATATTTTGATTAGATATCTTTTTTTTCTCTTTAGTTACTTCTGTCGGCTTTTTTGCAACTTTAGGATTTTCTTTTAGAAACTCAGAATAATCCATCTTCTTTATAGGAGTTGATTGCTTAACCGGCTTAACCTCTTGAGCAATAGTCGTCTTTTCAGATACATCTGTCATCTCGAAGACATGTATTGGCTCTTCTTTAAAACAAGATTTTATGACAGCAAATACAATTAAACTTAGTAATAGTAGTCCATGAAATATAACCGAGAAAAATATATGAGGGTGCTTTTTGAAATAGCTCTGCATCATTTTAATTCTGTATCCAAGCTAATCTTAACTAGGTTATGCTGCTTCACTAAATCGATTAGCTGAATAACACGATTATACTCTAATTGCTTATCTGCACGAATTCTTAATATAGGTGAATTTTCTGATTGTGCTAATTCTTTTAATAGAGTGCTCATTTTTGAATCAGAAACCACATTGTTTCCCCAATAAAATCTACCAGATCTATCAATGCTCAAAACTTGAACCTCGGAATCAATCTGCGACTGAGGTTTTGCAAATTCAGAGGGTAAATTAATAGGGATAGTTTGCTCAAGTAGTGGCGTAGCTATCATGAATATAATAAGAAGAGCGAAAGCTAAATCAATCAAAGGGGTAACATTGATTTCCGTTAGTGCATTTAAGCGATTACGCTTATTAAATTTTTTTCGTCGTCTCACAGCTTGCTTTTTCCAATCATGAAATTGCTTATTTGCTTCCGCGTACTTCCAACTCGATTCTATCAGAAATAGTACTAGAAAAGTTCTCTAATTCAATTAAGGCAATTTTGGTTGTTTGCAAAAGGTAGTTATATCCAAAAACTGAAGGAATGGCTACAACTAGTGCTGCTACCGTTGTCAGAAGTGCTCCAGAAACTCCAGGAGCCAATGCTTGTAAACTAGCACTACTTGCTACTGACATAGCTCCAAAAGCATCCATAACTCCCCATACTGTTCCTAGAAGTCCAAGAAAAGGAGCGCCAGAGACAATTGAGCCTAAAAGTACCATTTTCTCTTCATATTTAAGACTTTGTTCTGCTACACTCCGATCCATAGCATTTTCTATATGACCCATTAGTAAATCTATATCTTTCTTGTCTCCATCATTAGCTACATCGCCATAGCGCGCATAAGCTTTTAATGCTACTGAAGTCATTTCTGAATGCGGACCTCCTTGTTGGGATAAATCTTCGAAGTCCAATTGCAAGACGCCATTTGCCTGATTTAATTTTAATTGATGCTGCTTATTTAGACTATTTAACCGGTTGATTTGTAATAATTTACCAATTATTACTGACCATGCTAAAATACTAAAAACCATCAGTATAAATAAGATGCATTTTCCTGCAGAATTAGACTGAACAAAATACTCAAAAAGAGATGCTTGCATATGGATTGTTTGACTTAATTCAGAAAAATTTAGGTAATTTATAAAACTCATAAAAATAATCTCGATTTGTTGTATAAAGCTCACAGAGTAAACCTTATATTTTAATACAATTTAATAAATATGATAATTGACCCATCAATTAAAGAAGAAATTGTCTCAGCTCAAAAAAATATTCATCAACTAAGCGCTTTTGTTGGATTTGATGGTTTTATTGATAAAATCGTGTCACCTGTAGACAAGATTGATTATGATAAAAACACTAAGACTTTGATACCAACGATCACTAATTTCTCAGAGAGAATTGCTTCAGCTGCAGGCAAAAGCTCGAATATTGAACTTTCAGAAAAACAAGAGAAGCTTGGTGGAAATGGACCAATCATGGCGAATGCACAACTTGCATTAGGTCTAAATGTAAGCTATATTGGCGCCCTTGGCGCGCCTGACATACACCCATTATTCAAAGAGTTTAGCGAAGCAACAAGTGCAATTTCCTTAGCTAACCCAGGAGTTACTCATGCCTTAGAATTTGAAGATGGTAAGGTTATGCTTGGCACTATGCAAGGGCTTGATGCCATCAACTACAATAATCTAATTACATCTGTTGGTACAAAGGAGCTTCTTGAACTCTTTAATCGTTCAAACTCGATTTCAATGGTCAATTGGACTATGCTTTCTAATTTAACAGAGCTGTTTAAAAAATTAACAGAAGAAATCCTACCAAAATTATCTGAAAAAAAATATTTTTTCTTTGATTTAGCTGATCCTGAAAAAAGAACAAGTGCGGATATTATAGAAGTATTGGAATTACTTAAAAATTTTGAGCCGTTTGGTAAAGTCATCTTAGGACTTAATCTTCGTGAGTCAGCACAGATAGTAAAATTGCTCAAATTAGAAATGCATGATTCAGATTTATCTGCACGCGCTCAATCAATCAAAAACCACTTGCAAATAAGCTGCGTAGTCATTCACCCAGTAGAATCAGCTCATTGTGCATCAGATGAAGGTGCATTTAATCTAATAGGACCCTATTGTGAAAAACCAAAAATTACAACAGGCGGCGGGGATCATTTCAATGCAGGTTTTGTATCTGCCAAGCTTTTAGGACTAAGCGACCTTTCGGCACTTGCCGTAGCTGTTTCGACCTCGGGCTTTTATGTTAGAAATGCAAAAAGCCCAACTTTTAAAGATATTATAGAATTCATTAAATCCTATTAATTAAGATTTTGGTTAAAATGAGAGGTTACTTTATAACATTTGAAGGCAGTGAGGGTTGCGGCAAAACCACCCAAATCAATGCACTTGCTAAACGTTTCGAAGATGAAGGCAGAACAGTTCAAATTACTCGTGAACCTGGAGGCACAATAATTGGGGAAAAGATTAGAGATCTACTTCAGGACCCGATCAACAAAAACTCGATTAATCCACTTACAGAGCTATTACTTTTTTCTGCTTCTCGATCTGAATTAATTACTAGCGTAATACAGCCAGCCCTTTCTCGTGGAGAAATCGTAATCAGCGATCGTTTTACTGATTCAACACTTGTCTATCAGGGACTAGCAAGATCTATTGGTATTCCTATAGTTCAGAAACTAAATAAAATTACAATCGGAACATTAAAACCAGACTTAACTATTCTCTTAGACCTAGACACAGAAATTGGCATTAAGCGGGCAATGGAAAGACAATCTGGGAAATTGGATCGTATTGAAACTGAGTCTTTAGATTTTTTTAAAGCAATTCGTAAAGGCTATTTAGAACTTGCTAAGAATAATCCTGATCGAATTAAAGTAATTAACGGAATCTTAGGTATTAGGGAAATAGAGCATCAAATTTGGGAAATAATTAAAGGTAAATCCAAATAAATTCTATGATTGGGACACGTGAGACACTTGAAAAAGCCATCAATAATAAAAGGCTTGGACATTCTATATTACTTGAAAGTAAAAATAAAAAGCTTTTAGAAGATACAGCCCATAGTTTAGCTTGCAAAATCCTAGAAACTAAATCCCTACAATCGCACCCTGATTATTTCTCTCTTAGACCTGCCGGAAGATCTCGTTTTATTCGTATTGGAAAAAAAGATGATCGAAATAAGGGTTCTTGGCCGGAAAATACAATGCGACGCCTTATTGATGATTTAAATAAAACATCCAACTTAGGAGGGCCAAAAGTTGCAATTATATACGATGCTGAGCGTATGAATAAAGAATCATCTAACGCATTTCTAAAGACCCTAGAAGAGCCACCAAAGAACACAATTATATTTCTTCTAACACAGAGATCCTACGATTTAATTAATACAATCCGAAGCCGCTGTCTAACATATCGAATTCCTTCAAATCCGGTATTAAGGAAGAATGAACTTTGGGATTCTTGGAAGAAAAGTTATTGGAATTGGATGTCAAATCTAGTCGAAGGTTATGATAAAAACAAACTATGTGATTTATTTTTTGGCTTTTATGGAATGGTTTTAAAATTGCAAAAAACAATAGAAAATTACAGAGAAACAATATTAGAAGAAGAAAAAGAAGATCTTATTAAGCTCTTAAGTGATGAAGAAAAGACTGCTATAGAGATTGGAATAGAGCGCAGTGTACGAGAGCAACTTTTTGGAGAAATCGCAGATTTAACTAGTCAATTTGTAAAAGAATCTGCATCTCTAAACCGTGGATATTATATGGTTAATGCATTAGATTCTGCTATTGAAGCCCTATCTAAAAGCCTCAGTTTGCTCCAATTAAATTTCAATGCTGCTTCTGCAATCGAACTTTACTTCCTGAAATCACTTAGAATCTGGTCGACAGCTAATAAAGAATCAGCCTAGCTTAATTATAATTTATACGTTATGTGCGGTCGCTACTGTCTTCATTCTTCTCCAGAAACCCTATCGAAGGAATTAGGGATTAATATCAATACTACCCTTGCGCCTTCACACAACATTGCTCCCGGGGATAGTATACTCGCTATTTTTATAAACCAAATTTCAGGAGAAAAAGATTTTTCTTTTTCTAATTGGGGCTTAAAAACGCCGCAAAATTTACACATCAACTCTAGGGTGGAAAGCATTGATACTGCACCTCGTTTTCGCGATGCTTGGAATGAAAGCCGAACACTTATTCCAGCTAATGGCTTTTACGAATGGTACCAAGATGGATTAAGAAAGCAGCCTTATTATATTTTCCCTCAATCTTATGATCCCCTATATTTTGGTGGGATTATATGCTCTTTATCCGAAGATGAGAAAGCCGTAGTAATAATAACAACAGAAGCAAATTCTCAATTAAACCATATTCACAATCGAATGCCTTTACTGATACAAAAAGAGGATCATGAAGTTTGGCTCAACGGCACTATGGCAAAAGAAAGTGCAATTGAAAATACAAATAATATTTTGCTTAAAGCACATACCGTTTCAAGCCGCGTTAATAAAATAATAAATAATGACTCTTGCCTGGTCAAGAAACAGGATCCATCAAAAGATGATCAAATGCGATTATTCTAGTTTATCTTAGTACAACAAGTAAGTCTTTACTTTCGACTTGATCTCCAATTTGAACTTCAAATCGATCAACGATTCCATCAGCCAAAGCATATACTGTTGTTTGCATTTTCATAGCTTCAAGTATCACTAACTTATCACCCTTTTTAACTTTTTGACCTACTGAAGCATTAACACTACTAACCATAGCTGGTATAGGCGCACCTACCTGTAGCTTATTAGCAGAATCTGCCTTTTCTCTACGCTTAGTCGTTGTCTTAATAGATTTGTCTGTAATGACACATTCTCTAGCACGTCCATTAAGTTCGAATGTTAACGTACGCTTTCCATCTTCATCCGGCTCACCAACATAAATCAATTTAATAATTAATGTTTTGCCTTCTTCAATCTCAACAGATATCTCTTCGCCTACATTTAAACCATAAAAGAATGCTGGGGTAGGAAGAACCCGAGCATGTCCATAACTCTTAATAAATTGTATCATCGAGTCAAAAACTTGTGGGTACATCAAGTAGCTATATAGATCATCATCATTCACTTCACCATAAACTTTTTTAGAGAGCTCCTTACGTGTAGACTCTAAATCAACTTTACCTGCTTTAGCACCGGGGCGTCCAGTCATGGGCTTATTATCGCCTAGAACTACTTTCTGAACTTTTTTAGGCCAGCCTCCTTTTGGCTGCCCTAAACCACCTGATAGCATATCAATAACTGATTCTGGAAATGCGGTACCAGGTTCTAAATTTGGAACATCTTTAGGCTCAATGCCCTTATTTAAAAGAAACATAGCCATATCGCCCACTACTTTACTACTAGGGGTAACTTTAACAATATCCCCAAATAAATCATTAACCTCATGATAATATCGAACTACCTCTGGCCATCTCTTACCTAGGCCTAAAGCACGGGCTTGCTCCCTAAGATTTGTGTATTGACCTCCGGGCATTTCGTGACGATAGACTTCTGCACTACCAAATTTCGGACTAGTATCAAATGGCTCATAGAATTGGCGAACTGCTTCCCAATATATTGAAGCAGAATCAAAATAAGTAAGGTCTAATTCCGTGTCCCTTTTATCACCCTTTAAAGCATTAATGATTGAATTTAAATTAGGCTGCGATGTAAGGCCTGAAAGCGATGAAGTTGCCAAATCAACAATATCAACACCAGCATCGGATGCCTTGATTATAGATGCGCTAGCTATACCACTTGAATCATGGGTATGGAAATGTATAGGCATACGAACTTCCGAGCGAAGGGTCTTAACAAGTTTGTAAATTGCATTGGGGTGACATAAGCCAGACATATCTTTAATTGCAATCATATGCGCACCCATTGCCTCCAACTCTTTGGCCATCTTAACATAATATTTCAAATCATATTTATCGCGCTTTGGATCGGTAATATCTCCAGTGTAGCAAAGAGTTGCTTCGCAAATACGATCTGTTTCCTCTCGGATCGATTTCATTGCAACCTTTAAGTTAGGCAAATAATTTAATGAATCAAAAACACGGAATATATCCATTCCTGATTCTGCACTATGTTTAATAAAGCCACGAATTACATTGTCGGGATAATTCGAATACCCAACACCATTAGCACCTCGAAGTAACATTTGAAAACATACATTGGGAATCTTCTCCCTTAATCTCTTTAATCGCTTAAATGGGTTCTCTTTTAAAAAGCGCATTGTAGTGTCAAAAGTAGCACCACCCCAACACTCTAGGCTGAATAACTTATGCGCATTTTGAGATAGCGAATCCGCAATGGCCAATTGATCAAAACTGCGCATACGAGCAGCGAGCAATGACTGATGCGCATCACGCATTGTTGTATCTGTGACCAATAAACGCTTTTGTTTCCGCGTCCATTCAGCGAATTTATCTGGCCCATACTTATCTAAATACTGCTTAGTTCCGGATGGCTTCTTATTTTTCGGATCATATTTTGGACGAATGAGAGGTAAATCCATTTTAGGAACAGGCCGACCCTTAACTTGGTCATTTCCGTTAACAATAGTTTCACCCAATAAATTAAGAAGTTTAGTTGCACGATCTTTTCTACGCTTAAATGAGAATAATTCTGGACTTCGATCAATTAAAGTCGTTGTAGCGTCTCCAGATTGGAAAATATCGTGATTAATGACATTTTCAATAAATGGAATGTTTGTTTTTACGCCACGAATGCGCATTTCTCGCAGAGCTCGATTCATTCTCTGAATCGCCTGACTGAAATCTTGAGCGGACGCAGAAATTTTGACCAAAAGAGAATCATAAAATGGTGTAATTACTGATCCAGTATCCCCCATAGCACCATCAAGACGAATACCAAAACCAGCAGCACTTCTATAATTTACAATCTTCCCGTAATCAGGTGCGAAATTCTTTTCTGGGTCTTCTGTAGTAACTCGCGCTTGAATTGCAACACCATTCCTTGGAATTGCCTCCTGCATTGGTATGTTAATTTCCTTACCATGAAGTTTGTGTCCTTTCGCAATAAGAATTTGAGTACGAACAATATCGATGCCAGTAATGATTTCGGTCACAGTATGCTCTACTTGTATCCGAGGATTCATTTCAATAAAAAACCAATCGTGTGAATCTAAATCCAGCAGAAATTCTACGGTTCCTGCGTTATAGTAGCCAATAGACTTAGCAATTTTAACAGCTGCATCACAAAGGTCAGCTCTAACTTTATCTGGCAAATTTATAGAGGGAGCAATTTCAATAACTTTTTGATGACGCCTTTGAATGGAACAATCACGCTCGTGTAAATGAACCACATTACCATACTTATCCCCGAGAATCTGAACCTCTATATGCTTGGCTCTACCTATATAGCGTTCAAGAAAAACCGATGAATTGCCAAAAGCACGTTCAGCCTCTCCCTGGGCTTCATCAAGTAAAGATTCTAAATCTGACTCCCTCTTGACGATTCGCATACCACGTCCTCCCCCACCAAAAGCTGCCTTAATCATAAGCGGGAAGCCAATCTTCTTAGCAATTTTAACAGCTATCTTTTTGTCACTAATTGCATCTTCAGTTCCAGGCAAAGTAGGAACACCTGCACTATCTGCAGTTTTTCTAGCTGCAATCTTATCCCCCATATTAGAAAGCAAGGCAGAACTTGGACCAATAAAAGTTATCCCATTTTCTTCACAAGCCTTTGCGAAAGAAGCGTTTTCAGACAAGAATCCATATCCAGGATGGATCATATCTATACCCTTTTCTTTTGAAATATCTATAATGCCTTCGATGTCCAAATAAGCAGCTACAGGGCCCTTACCTTTTCCTATCAGGTAAGACTCATCTGCCTTAAATCGATGAACGCCAAAACGATCTTCATTAGCATAAAGAGCTACAGTCTTATAGTTTAGTTCTGAGGCACTCCGAAAAATTCTAACGGCTATTTCACTTCTATTTGCTACTAATATTTTATTCATAAATCAGAAAAGAAAATTTATAAAAAGAAGAACACAAGATAGTCAATCTTCCGTTCATAATAAATTAAGCACTCTATGTGCCATAAAAGCTTATATATAAGGAATTAACCTCCAGAACGGATTAATTTATAGCCTTCTTTTGATAAATGCTGGTCAGCTTCGGCACATTTATCACCCTGCAATTCAATCCGCTTATCCTTTACTGTCCCTCCACAACCAAACGATTGCTTCATTTTGAGCAGAATTTTCTTAAGGTCTGAATCTGTTATACTAGTTGGCCATTCATATAATTCGGTAACGGGCTTACAGCCTTTCCCATTTTTTAATAATCGACTTCGAATTTTTATGATTGAATGCTTATTATCAGAATGTTCTTCCGCTCTAAGAGCAAATTGATTTAGCTTGCTTGTATTAATCTTTTGATGGGAACATGAATTACCCCATAGGTCCGATTTTAAATCCGAACCTCCATCTAGATGAATTTTATGTTTTTTAGCCAAAATTTTATATTAGTGTTAGTTAGTCGAATTTAGAAATTCCAAAGCTTTTACATAACTGCGCCTTGACAAATAATGATTCAGCTTATGAGGCAAACTCCCTAACTTAGTCATTCCATCAACTCGTTTCATGGCAGAAAGGTAAGATTGAGTATCACCATCAATAATTCCTTCAATTAAATATTCTATATCTTTTTTAAGATTTTTATGTTCCATTTTTGATTTTGGATTTATTAAAAAGAAAATAATTAGAAAAAAATCACACTATTCGCTTATTAGATTTGAAAATAATGGAAGAGTAATCAAACATTAATTAAAACAACTTAATTATGTCAAAGAACCATTTAGCTAGTACTTGGAATGCTGACCTTATTGATGAAATGCACGGGCAGTGGCTCCAAGCGCCAGATTCATTAGACCCTACCTGGAAAGCCTTCTTTGAAGGATTTGAATTGGGAAGTGCTTTAGAAACTCCTACTCAAGTAAATACATTGGAATCTAATAATTCTACAGCGAATGTAAATTTGCAGGCTACAAAGCAAGCTCGCTTCATTGGTTTAATTTACGCTTACAGATCCCTTGGGCACACCATAGCAGACGTTAATCCCTTAGTTAAAGAACCAAGTACAAATCCTAGGCTGACACTAGAAAGACTCGGGTTTGAAGAATCTGATTTAGACTCAACTTTTCATAGTGGAAACTACCTAGGCGGAATTCAACTAACTTTACGAGAGCTTATTAATCGTCTCCAAAAAACGTATTGCAAAACAGTTGGATTTGAGTATCTGCATATTCAAGAAACAGCTAAACGTAGATGGATACAAGCAAGAATTGAGCCTGAATGCTTTGAGCCTCGTTTTTCTAAAGAAGAAAAACTCAATATTTTCAAAAGTATTCTTCAGGCAGAAACTTTTGAGGAATTCTTACAATCAAAGTTTCTTGGTCAAAAAAGGTTTTCTTTAGAGGGAGCAGAGACGCTTATTGCTATCCTAGATAGTATTTTTCAACGCTGCGGGAAAAACCAAGTAGATGAAATTGTAATGGGTATGGCTCATAGAGGCAGATTAAATGTTTTAGGGAATTTCTTAGGCAAATCTTTCGAATATATCCTAAGAGAATTCTCTGATAATTATATTCCCGACACTATTTATGGAGATGGGGATGTTAAATACCACCTTGGATATGAAACCAAAAGGGAGACAAAAGATGGCCACCTAGTTGAATTACGTTTAGCTGCTAATCCATCACACCTTGAAGCTGTTGATCCTGTCGTCCAAGGAAAAGCAAGAGCACGCCAGAGAATTCGAAAAGACTTTGAAAGAAAGAAAGTTTTGCCTATTCTTATACATGGCGATGCCGCCATTGCAGGACAAGGTATAGTTTCAGAAGTATTCAACTTCTCTCAACTAAATGGCTATCGTACTGGTGGAACAATTCATATAATAATCAACAATCAAATAGGTTTTACGACAGGACCTCAAGATGCTCGCTCAAGTCGCTACTGCACAGATGTAGCCAAGATTATTGAAGCACCAATTTTCCATGTTAATTGCAACGATCCACTAGCTGTAATTGCTGCAGTAGAAACTGCATTTGATTACCGACAAACCTTTGGTAGTGATGTTGTAGTTGATATGTATTGCTGGAGAAAGCATGGGCATAATGAGTCAGATGAGCCTGCGTTCACACAACCAGTCTTATATAAGAAAATTAGTAGCATGCCAAAGATTAGTCAGTATTTGGCTAATCAAATCAAAGAAACAGATCTTGAAGAACATAATTCTCTAAAAAATATAAAAGATGAATATATCAAGATCTTAGAATCTGCTCACAAAAGAAATTCTGATTCAAATACAACAACTAAAGACCCATATGCTGAGTCAAATGCAAGAAAACAGCCCCCTTATTCTTTTGATAAACTTGAAACTAAAGTAGCAAAGGAGACTCTACATCATATCGTTAAAAGGCACGCGCAATTTCCTGATGGATTTAATGTGAATAAAAAAATCAAACGTCAATTAGAGGGAAAGATAAAAGCTTTTGAACAAGATACAGGAATTGATTGGGGCTTAGCTGAATCTCTTTCCTTTGGCACTCTTCTTCTTGAAGGCACTCCAGTTAGAATAAGCGGACAAGATTCAAAGAGAGGGACATTCAGTCACCGGCACTCGGTTTTATACGATACAGAAACCAGAGAACGATATACAAACTTACTCGATCTAAGTGATAATCAGGCTGAATTCTGCATCCATAATTCACTACTCTCTGAGGCTGCAGTTCTCGGATTTGATTATGGTTACTCTCTTGATTACCCTCAGATGCTGTGTATTTGGGAGGCCCAATTTGGAGATTTCGTTAATGGGGCTCAGGTAATAATAGATCAGTTTATAACTAGTAGCGAATCTAAATGGGGACGCCTTAGCGGGATTGTTATGTTATTGCCCCATGGCTACGAAGGACAAGGACCTGAACACTCTTCAGCTAGACTT
>CAJWMY010000026.1 GCA_913044165.1 uncultured Puniceicoccaceae bacterium | reverse complement strand
TCACCAGGATGGAATATTTTTACCTCATCAATAATCCGACCAACACGCTTTTCTTCATTTGAAGCTATTTGCTCAACATAAAGCTTCTTAATTTTGAACTTTAATGGAGCCTCTAAAAATTTACTAAAGTGATCAATCTTCAAAATTCCATTATTTTCTACTAGCGCTTTCATTGCAACCAAAAATCCTAAGATAGTATCTTTGTACTCTGTATTAATTCCATAATCATTTTGTAAAATTGTAAATTTCTCCCAAATCGAACTTTTTAAAAATTCATGATGCCTTTTATTAGCTAATTCCTGAACATCTTTGCTAAATTTCTGATTCCCGTTAGATTCCCTTATCAAAGCAAAAAAGAAATGACTATTACTAAGAGCTGTGTCCGATAAATTAATGCAATCATTCATAACTTGCCTAATGAGTAAATCCCTCGCATAAGCCTGCATTTGTTCGAAATTCTGATGCCTATTACCAGACGGCATAATTTGAGGTGCAGCAGCACGCTTTTTGTAAGAAGATTCTCCAACTGATTCTCGAGATGCAAGATTGAATGCGAGCATATCCGCATGACGCTGAATTCCATCCATAAAATTTTGCGCCACATCTCTTAGATTGAATTCTCTAAACTGTTCTCCTTTTTGAAATTCTTGGTCCATAGATTAATTAAATAAACATTTGATTATTTCTTTATTCGAAAAATTACCATATATTTGATTTCGATTTTATAAATTAAATCAAAAACACATTTTTTTATCAAGATACAACTTATAATGTTTATAAATTTCAAAAAAATATTTGTATCAAAATCACTTGCAGGTTTAATATCTAATTGGTAACTAAGATTTAAATATTCCATGAAAATTCTATTTTATCTTACTACCTTCATCATCGTTTTTAACTTTTTTCAAATCGGATGTACTCAGGCAAAAACAAACGTTGAAAAGGGTAATGAATCTAAAACACTTTATATCGGGATCGGTTCTGAGCCATCAGGTCTAGATCCTCACTTAGTTTCAGGTGTAAATGAACATTATGTTCTTCTAGCCCTCTTTGAAGGCTTAACAACTATTGATCCAAAAAATTTAGATATAAAGCCTGGTGTAGCTGAATCATGGGATTGCTCTGTTGATGGATTGACTTATAGCTTTTTTTTAAATCCAAAGGCTTCTTGGTCTAACGGAGATCCTGTAACTGCTTACGATTTTGTATTTTCTTATAAGCGAATCCTCTCTCCTGAGCTTGGGGCACCATACGCATATATGCTTTATCCAATAAAGGGAGCTAAAGACTTTCATAAAGGGAAGACTAATGACTTTTCTAGCGTAGGTGTCAAAGCACTCAGCTCACATACTTTAAAAATTGAGCTTCATACTCCAATACCTTACTTTTTATCGTTGCCTACACACTTCACATGGTGGCCAGTTCATCCTCCAACCATATTAAATCATGGGTCGATGACCGACCGAATTTCAAAATGGACTAAAGCAAATAATTTTGTAGGAAACGGACCATTTACCTTAAAATCTTGGCGGCTAAATAATACAATAAGAGTTAAAAAAAATAATTATTACAAAGATGCTTCATCTGTAAAACTTAATGAAATTAGTTTCCTTCCTATAAATTTGGAAACCGAAGAAAGAGCCTTTCGGTCTGGGCAAATTCACATTACATCTGGTGTACCAACTGCACGAATTGATTGGTATCGTAAACATCATCCCGAAAATATTCGTTTTGACCCTTATTTAGGAATCTACTACTATTTAGTTAATACAAAAAAAGTCCCACTTACCGACAAAAGAATCCGTCAGGCTTTAGCTTATTCAATTGATCGTGAATCCTTAACAAAATACACGTTAAAAGGAGGACAAAAGCCAGCCTATCATTTTACGCCCCCTGATACAAATGGCTACACGGCATCAAATCCATTCACATATGATCCTGATAGAGCCCGAGCTCTTTTAAGTGAAGCAGGTTATCCCAAAGGTAAAGGATTCCCTCAAATTGAATTACTTTATAATACATCAGAGTCACATAAAATAATAGCCGAAGCAATTCAGCAAATGTGGTATAAAGAACTTGGAATTCGTATTAAACTTCATAATCAAGAGTGGAAAGTCTATCTAAATTCTCGCCAAGAAGGTAATTATGACATTGCACGCTCTGCATGGATTGGAGATTACCTAGATCCTTATACTTTTTTAAGCTTAGCCCTTTCTGACTCAGGAAACAATCATAGCGGCTGGACTGATAGACTTTATGACGAGTACTTAAATAAAGCTAGCGAATCACTTGAATATGAATATCGGCTTTCACTTTTTCAAAAAGCGGAAGAACGCTTACTTGAAGAAATGCCCTTTATTCCAATTTATTTTTATGTGCGTAGCTTGTTAATTGATAGCTCTGTTCAAGGTTGGCATCCCAATATTTTAGATTACCACCCCTACCAATTCATTTCCCTGAAAGATTAACCCCGAAATATCTAGTGCTACATCTCTCCCTTAGGCGAATTTTACAAGCAATACCAACTTTATGGATTATTGCTACAATGACTTTTATATTGATGCAACTGACACCGGGAGGCCCTTTCGATCAAGAAAAACCAATCAGTCCAGAGATAAAAAAACAAATAGAAGCTCATTATGGTATGGATAAGCCAATCTATGAGCAATATTATTTATTTATCATAAATCGAATAAAAGGTGATTTCGGTCCGTCTTATAAATATGCTGGTTGGGATGTAAATGAAATTATCCTTCAATCTTTTCCGGTTTCATTAGAGTTGGGGTTTTACGCTTTGTTAATTGCCTTTGTTATAGGAATACCATTAGGGATTATTACGGCATTACATCATAAAAAATGCACCGAGATACTTTTTATGAGTCTTGCATTAGTTGGTATATGCCTGCCTGCATTTGTATTAGGACCTTTATTGATCATGTTATTTTCCACAGAGCTAGGGTTGTTCAATCCCTTTGGGTGGAATACTATAAGTGACAGGTTTCTTCCTTCACTAACACTAGGACTATTCTATGCCGCTTTCATAGCAAGGCTCACTCGAAGCGGAACTTTAGATGTCTTAAAAAAGCCTTACATTCAGACAGCCCGTGCTAAAGGATTATCTTCCACTAGAATTCTTTTAGTCCATTCTCTCCGCTCTTCGCTCAGTCCTGTGATTTCTTATTTAGGTCCAGCAGTTGCTGGTATCATTTCAGGCTCATTTGTTGTTGAGACTCTATTTTATATTCCTGGACTAGGAAGCTTTTTCGTAAACTCCGCCTTTAATCGAGATGACACTATGGTAATGGGAACGGTACTTTTTTATGCCACTTTAATAATTCTATTTAATCTTATAGTAGATTTAATACAAATGTGGATGAATCCTAAACTTAGATAAAATTAAGCTAAAAATGAAAACTATAGTTCTAAGTATTTTAGACTCAAAATGTATAAATCAATTAATGCCTTCGCTCGTAAGCTCTAGACTCGCTAAGATTGGACTAATTCTATTTTTAGGGATTACTGCTCTTTGTTTTTTTGGTCCACTTTGTATTGAACACTCTCATGAAAAAACTCAATTGGAATTAGGTGCTACTAGCCCCTCATACAAGCATCCTTTTGGTACGGATACTTTGGGTAGAGATCTTATGATTAGGACCTTAATAGGTGGACAAATTTCAATTTTTGTTGGATTTGTTGCAACGGCAGTAGCCCTAATAATAGGTGTAATTTATGGAATGATTGCAGGTTACATTGGAAAAAAAACTGACGCTATAATGATGCGTTTTGTCGATACGCTCTACGCTCTACCTTTCACTATTATGGTCATTTTGCTGACTGTTTTATTTGGACGAAGCTTAATTTTAATATTCTTAGCTATTGGTGCTGTGGAATGGCTAACCCTAGCTCGTATTGTTAGATCAGAAACCAAAAATATAAAAACCCAAGCCTTTGTGGAGACAGCTAAATTGAATGGTTTATCCCATATAAAAATCTTATCAAATCATATTCTACCAAATTTAATTAGTCCTGTTATTGTTTTTGCTACGCTAACAATTCCTTCAATTATTTTGCTTGAATCTGTAATAAGTTTTCTAGGCCTTGGCATACAAGCACCGCTCGCCTCTTGGGGAAGCTTAATCAATGAAGGCGCACAAAAATTCGACATTTATCCATGGCTTCTAATTTTTCCTTCTATTTTCTTTTCTCTGACAATATTGTCTCTTAATTTTATTGGAGATGCATTAAGGGATAGCTTCGACTCAAATTATAATTAAAGCTAACTATGAACCCAATAAATCATCAATGGTTGTTAAGCGATTCTGCTTACCCCCTATTTTAGGAATGCAAGCAATCAACGCTTTAGTATAAGGGTGCTGAGGATTTGATAGAATAAACTCTACTCTTCCAGACTCAACAATATTTCCTTGGTACATTACTAAGACTCGATCAGCAAAACCTTTAACAATACCAAAATTATGGGTGATCAGAAGAATACTCATTCCTATTTTCTCCCTTAAGGACCTTAATAAATTAAGTATCTGAGCTTGGATAGTTACATCAAGAGCAGTGGTTGGCTCATCTGCGACAAGTAACTTAGGCTCGCAAGCTAAAGCCATAGCAATAACAATTCTTTGCTGCATTCCGCCACTCAATTCATGAGGATAAGAGCGATATCTAAGTTCTGCATCACATATACCTACAAGTTCTAAAAGCTCTACTACCCTAGCTTTTACATCATTGATATCAGGTCGGTGCAATCTAACCGCTTCTGCAATTTGAAAGCCAACTGTAAAAACAGGATTTAATGATGCAGAAGGTTCTTGAAAAATATAAGCTATCCCACCACCACGAATTTTCCGCAAAGAGGAATCTCCCATTTTTAATACATCATTTCCATCAAACATAATTGTGCCAGAAACTGAACAATTAGAGCCTGTTGAAAGTAGGCGGGTAAGAGCTAAGCAACTTACACTCTTGCCGCTTCCGCTCTCTCCTAGAATGGCGAGAGTTTCTCCCCCACTATCAATTTCAAAATCAATTCCATGGACCACTTCGTTGATAGATTCGCCCGAATTAAATCCTATCTTTAATTGCTTTACTGTTAATAATTTAGACATGGTATTTATTTATATAAACTATATTTTAATCTTTGGATCAACAATATCTCTCAAAACATCTCCTAATATATTATAAGCTACCACTGTAATAAAGATAGCTAATCCAGGTAAAAGCATCCACCAAAAATTCATAAAGAAAACAATCATATTACCTTGAGATTGCCTTAACATTAAGCCCCAGGATGCGGATGGTTCAGATATCCCTAGCCCTAGAAAAGAAAGGGCGGCTTCAGCTAAAATGTATCCAGGAATAGCGAGAGTAGCAGCAACTAATAAATAACTCGCTATGTTGGGCAAAATATGGCGAACTAATATCTTCCATACAGGCACGCCAAAACTTCTAGAAGCTTGAACATATGATCGATTCCGCAAAGAAAGAGTCATACCTCTAATAATTCGAGCGGTTCCTGCCCAACCGATAATTGATAAAATAACAACAATTATTGAATATACTTGTACAGGAGAAAGTTCAGGACGCATAAAAGCAGAGCGTAAAGCTAATAACAAATAAAGTCCTGGAATAGACATTAATAGCTCTACCAACCTCATAGCCGAGAAATCCACCCAACCACCATAATACCCTGCAATTGATCCCACAATAAAGCCAAGTACCAAAGTAATTGATATGCCGATCAAGCCTATGGATAACGAAATTTGTGAACCATACAATAACCGACTAAAAATATCTCGACCAGTTGAGTCCGAGCCTAATATATACAAACGATCATTTGGATTTACGGAGTCTAATTGAACAAACTTATGAGACATAGGTATAAATCCAAATAAATCATAAGGTTCTGATTTAGATAAAAACTTTAGGGGCACACTTCTATCTACTACTTCATATTGTGCTAAACCAACCTCAACTCTTTCCATCATCAAAACTTCAAAATTACCATTAACTAATTTAATATGGGAAGGCGGATGATAAGGAAAACTTAGATTTTGTTCTGATACAGGATATGGGGCAAAGAATGAAGCAAAGCCTGATAGAAAATATAAGATAGCTAAAATTGAAAAAGCAATTGCTCCAGAAGTGCGTTTAAAAATAGGAACCAGTAAACGCTTCGCCAAAATAAGCAAAAGATAGATCGTCAAAGCAATACAACCTAAAGCAATTAAGAATAATAAAAGTAATCCAACCCATTTAAAAAATTGAACAATCACCATCAAGCATGAGGGGAAAAAAGATTCTAAAAGGATTTCTCCGCCAATAAGTGAGAATAATATTAAAAATAACCAACTACTATAATTTTTCTCTTTTTGTTCAGTTTGACCCGAATCAACTCTTATTCGAGGATCAATCCAACCTAATAGAATGTCAGCTAAAAGATTTCCAAAAACAAGTAAAGTTACACCAACCAATACTCCTGCCATCACAACATATTGATCTTCTCGGATCAAAGCATCATAAATCAACTGCCCTAACCCTGGATAATTCATAACATTCTCGACAAGTAATGCTCCTGACAATAAACTTGCAAATGCATAGCCTAATGAAGTTATCAAAGGGTTAATTGCATTTCGAAGGACGTGAACAAACATAATCACATTCTCTTTCAATCCTTTAGCTCGAGCCGAAGTAACATACTCAGATCGAATACAATCAATAAAGTTTGCACGCATAATTCGCATTGTGCCGGCAATACCTCCAATGCCTAAAACGATTGTCGGTAAAATTAAGTGATGAATATAATCTACAAATTGTAACCCTAAGGGCAGAAATTCACTTTCTATGGAGGATCTTCCTCCTTCAGGGAAAAGACCAGTAACAGCAGCAAAATAAACAGCTAAAATTGCCAAGAAAAACTCAGGAATAGATAAAGCTGCATAAGCAAAAAAGGCAGATATCCGATCAAATATAGAATCTTTATAAATAGCAGCTAAAATTCCTAAAGGAATAGCAATCGTCCAAGCAAAGAGAATTGAAGTTAATGATAGAATAAGTGTGGCCGGAACCCTTTGCTTCAATAAATCAAATACTTCGATCTTATAGGTCCATGACTCTCCAAAATAAGGGTTTCCTAAAAACAGACCCTTATCAAATTCGCCTACCCATGGCCCATACTTCAATGGCGATACATTAGCTAACCAATGACCATACTGAATGAACCAAGGCGTAGGATTTCCTGCTTCATCTACAAGACCTAATTGCCTCTCCGTCTGCTCTATGAAACTAGGGTCAATATCTTTAGCCGCCCGGGCTTGTGTTAGAAAGTCACCTGGAGATAAATACATCAAAAGTGAAACCAATAAACTAACGCCGAATAATAGAGGGATCAAGGTAAGCAAACGCCTGAAGATAAATTGCCACATAATTATTTTAAGCCTACCTAGGGCAGTTTCACCCCTTCCCAAATTTCATCTATATTCCAAAGTATTGAACCAGCCTTAGGAATATAAACATTCTGCCATTTATTTTTGATTCCAACATAACTATAAGGCGTATAGCCAAAAAGTAAGGGCAATTCTTCCGAAAGAATGGCCTGTACCTCATGCATATAGGAGATGCGTTTTTGTCGATCCAAGGTATTTTCTTGAAGCTGAATTAAATTATCTATTCTTGCCTCCCATTCTGTTGCTGGTGATTTTTGATTAGGGTACCACATATGATAAGCCCCACTACTCAAATAGAGAGCCTTACTGCCAGATGGATCATAAGCCGCACTAGAGGAACCCCAACCCAAAATTGTCATATCATAATCAAAAGTGCCATCGGTACGTTTTAGTAAGGTAGCGAAATCTGAACGCTCTAAGCTAACTTCAATCCCTAATTCTTTCATATTTTCAACAAAAGTGATGCCTATTTGGTCGTAACGTGCACTCTCTACCAATAATAAATTAAAGGATACTGGATTACCTAGCACATCAATTAATTTTTCCTCTTGGTTCCAAGTAAAGCCAATAGATTCAAATATCTCTCTAGATTTTTCCTTTGAATACTCATATTTTTTGACATTTGGATTATGCCACTCCCCTTGGGAGGGGGGGATAATTGAGTGCAAAGGCTCACCTTTTCCGAAAAGTATAGCATCAATAATGCCTTCACGATTAAAGCCATGTAAAATTGCTTTACGAAAATACTTGTTACTAAACCAAGCATATTTGTAAGGTTCAACATATGGTATTCCGTCCTCTGAAATACCGGGATTCTGATTAAACCAAAAGAAATTCACACTTGAAGACGGCCCACGATTGATAATAGAAAACTCATAAATATCAGCTGCTTTATTTACCCACCCATAATCTTCGGCACCGACTCCGGAAGCATCGCTTTTACCCGTGGCAAAATGTGCAATTGCTGTATTTGCCTCAGAAACAAATTTGATAACTAAGTAATCTAAATAAGGCAAACGTTGTCCTGCACGATCAGATCTCCAATAATGAGGATTAGGTTCTAGCACTAATCGCTCACCTGGCTTATAAGAAAAAATCTTGAAAGGCCCAAGCCCAACGATTGACTCAGGACATTCAATTGCGGTTTGCGTTGTCCAATTCTTCATAAAAGAACCAGAGTCAAAAGAAAAACCTAAGATATGTTTTGGCAAAATCGCAACACCAATATCATACAAAAAAGGTGCATAAGTTTTAGGTAGATCAAAACGAATTGTGTAAGTATCGATTAATGTATATTTAATTGGCTTATCATTAATATGAAATTGCTGATAATATCGTGAGGGATAAAGAGGCCTTTTATCTCCAGTTACCTCATCCACAATTTCCGACAATATACAATCAAAGGTAAAAATAACATCTTCTGCATTAAATGGGTGGCCATCGCTCCAAAGCAACCCCTTTCGCAAATTAAATGTATAGGCTAACCCATCATCACTTACTGTCCAGGATTCAGCCAAAGCAGGTTCGAATAATTCTGTCTTAGGGTTATAATTAACTAACCCACTAAAGAGACGGGATAAAACCATACCTGTACTTAAATTATTTGGTACTTGTGGATGAAATGTTGTTGGTTGAGTAGTCTCATTTAAAATAAAAATACCCCCATACTCACCAATTTCGCATTCGGATATATCTATTCCTTTTGGTAGAGGATAATGTGTTCTCTCATAATTAATCTTACGCTCACAGCCCGAGTTAAGTAGAGCAAGAATAACTAGAACCAATGGTGTTATAAAACTAAAATATTGAGATAAAAATACTGACATAACCAAGTACTAAATACTTTTATTCTGACTGAAGATTTGACAACTTTAAATTGAATATTGACAAATGTACAAGTGTTCACATATTCATATGTACACTATGAAAGAACTTACTGCTAGACAAATCGAAATACTAGATTTTATAACTAACTATGAATGGCGTCATGGCTTTTGGCCTAGCATTCGAAATATTCAAACTAAGTTTGATTACAAAAGCACTAATGCAGTAATGGGACATTTAAAAGCGTTAGAGCGAAAAAATGCTATTGAACGCATACCTGGTCAAGCACGCACCTTTAGAATTAACAGACCTGATAAGCAAACTTCTTTTGAAAATGAGATTCCAGATAATGCTACTGAAGTAGTTGAGATTCCAATTTATGGGGCGATAGCTGCAGGCTATCCTGATCGTGTAGAATCATCAGGAGATATTGGGAGGCTTCAAGTTGATATTCAGAGTGCAGGCTTCAGCCAAATTTCGCGCAAGCAATCGTTTGCTTTAGAGGTAAGAGGTGATAGCATGATAGATGCTGAAATATACGACGGAGATCGTATAATTATAGAACCAAGGGAAGCAAATGATGGAGACATCGTCGCAGCACTAATTGACGGCGAAGTCACTTTAAAGCGTTTAATCAGAAAATCAGGAGAACCTCCTTATTTAAAAGCTGAAAATAAAAATTATCCAAAACTACATCCTCTTACTGATTTAGAAATACAAGGTGTTGCCAAGGCAGTAGTAAGAGCTTTATAAAGGCTCAATGAAAATTACTTTTGATCATACTAGAATACGGGTTTCTAACCTAGAAAATTCTATAGATTGGTACCTAAAAACATGCGGTTTTGAAGTCTTAAGACGTACAGAAAAATCTCCATCGGGCAATGAGTTGGCGCACCTAAATCTACCTGGCTCTGATCATAAATTAGAACTCACCTACTCGCCTGATTTTGAAGTTAAATTCCCTGAAGACCTCATTCATACTTGTATACGCGTAGAAAACATAATAAGCTATTGTGAATATCTAGAAAGCCTAGATATTAAAATAGACCTTTGGCCTTCAGATTGGAGGACGAAATTTGTAAATGGGAAGAAAATGGCTTTTATAACTGATCCGGATGGCTACGAAGTAGAGATACTTGAAATCATTTCTTAGGCTTTAAATTTATTCGGGGACAGCCCTTAAAAACAATTTAGGAAAGTTAATCTGATAAGATTCCCCCATCATATTACCATCCCCTATTAATCTTTGGTCTTCTTCCCAAATCAATAAATCTTTAGATTTTTCAATTATATATTCTGCCTGATACTTACTTGGAAATGTAAACCTCAATGTTGATCCTGAGACTTCTATGATTCCATTAAATTTTGGTATATCAACACTACTATTTGGATCTGACCTCATAGTAAATTCTAATCCATCATAATACCCGTCTGTATCTGAATCAAAGTGATCAATTCTTGTCCCCAAAATAATTTCATTAAAGTTATTTAGTCCATCTTTATCCTCGTCAAAATTAGGGTTATACACTGTAAATCTTCTTATTGTTGTATTACTCCAAACTCCATCACCATTCATTGCTCTCACTCCTAAATCATAAGTTCCGGGTGCCAATGAACTTGTAGCCAGCTCAAGTGTTTGAGCCAATGCCACTCCATCCTGCCACTCTACTACTTGTAAGGATATTCCATTACCTTCCCCAGGATCACTCCCTATATAATACTCCAATCCTGTTATTTCAGCACAAATATATTGTAAGCATAAAATTAATAACAAAAAGTTACTAAAATATCTTATCAAAATACACATTTAAATAATTACCAATGCTTCTTTAAAAGTTAGTTCAATAATGAATAAAAAGGAGAAATATCATAGATGCCTAATACAGAATCAGGAGTACTTTCTACTGCTATAATATCCGACAGAACAGAGACATCGTCAGTATCTCCTTCAAGTACACTTTGATTACTTAGATTAAAATAAATCAGAACAGGCTTGACCTCTGGCTTAACAACCCAAATGCCTGTTTCTTCTGAGGTAATTGGGTCAAGCTCTTGTTCATATGGTACTGCGTCCTCAATAGAAGCAAAAGGCCCTCCCTGAAAACCAATTGTTGTTTTGAGGAGATCATCTCCCGTATGATTAAGATTTTCTGTATTAAAATTATTTGGCTCACTATATCTTGAATCCCAAGTTAAATTTAATGTTCCTTTATTAGATTCATTACTAGGGTAATATCCATCTTGAAAAACTTGAGCACCTTGTGCACCACCGCCAATGACAAAATCTCTACCATTCATATAGCTGCCATAATGGTATGACATTGAATTACTTTCAACCAAAGTACCTGAAGGAGCATAAATAGGAAAGCCTCTGCCTATGAATTCATTATATTTTATTTTTGAATTTTGATTATTTGAATAAACTAAATAAAAAGCTGAGTGATTATAATTTCCATTACTCGGCGTAAGGATTGTATTATTTTGAATTAAAACCCTTGAGGTAGAATTATCAGAAATAATACCTCCTCCACTAGACCAAGTAGTTTGAGATGCCACCATTCGATTGTTGAGTATTTCGATTAAGCTTCCCGCACATTCTAAAAAAATACAATTAACAGTGTTACTAATCTCATTTCCAAGCAAAACAATTTTATTATTACCATTATTAATTTCTTGCGTTAAAACACCAATACCAGAAGCAACAGAATTTGGCGCACTGTAAATCAAATCAGATGTAACTAGTCGATTTAAACTCCCATACCCAAAATACAAATTACAATTATCTACGTTAAGATTAACAGATTGAGCTGCAGTTCTTAAACCAACTGCAAGACAATTCCCGCCATATAGATTCCAATCTCCAATAATACTATCTGAAATTATTATTTGTGAACCAGAAATATAATAATGCTCATTTATATCGTGATTTGTATTAGTATATATATCTCCACATGAGACAGCTATTATACTTACGAAACTTAAGTTAATAAATGTTAATTTGTTACTACCAAAATTAAGCCCCTCTAAAGAGATCCTCGAATTCCCTGCATTAGTACATACAAAATTTCCATTAATTATGGGGCGATTACCATCTGCACTTTGTATCCTGAAATCGCCTGGAATTGAAATGTTTATATCACCATTGTAATTTCCATCATATAAAAGCATAGTTTTACCTGATAGATCTCCCTCGTTATCAATTGCATCTTGTATTGATTCTCCAGGCATTACTGAAATAATTGTACCATTTAAAAGGATAGTGCTAATAAATAGAATAAGGGCATAATTAAAAATTTTCATAAAATGCCTTATATCAATTTAAAATTCCAATAGCAATAGATTAAGTTTAGCCACCAAAAATAAAACTAGAAATCTTAAAAGACTTAAATCACCAAAACTCAAGAAGCGATAAATGTTAGAATAGCTGTTGAATAAATTCCTAAGCCTTTGCCATATTCTGTTAGCCCTTCGCCGCTCGTAGCTGTTATTCCTATATCTTTAATTGGTATATTCAATAAAAGTGATAGTGATTTTTTAATTTTTTGAACTAAAGGATCAATCCTTGGTTTTAAACACTCTATTGTAATAGAAACGTGAGAAATGCTATATTGATCCAAGTATTCTAAAGCCTTTGCTAGATAAACTTTGCTATCAGTAATCCCTTCTTCACACATTTGGTCGGCTCTATCTCCAATAACTGTTATACCTGTAACACTACTAATTGCATCAGTTATAGCATGTAAGATTACATCAGCATCACTATTACCCATTAACGAAAGTTCTTCATCGAACTTTACTCCACCTAATATTAAAGGCTTATCATATCCTTCAGAAAAACGATGGCTGTCATGCCCATGTCCTACTTTTACTATCATGATAACTCAGGAAAAAATCTATTCTTTTCCATGATAGCATTTTGGGGACTATCTGATGCATGAACTACATTCCTCATTCGATCTGTACCAAGATCGCCCCTTATTGTTCCCTTAGGTGCTACATTGGAGTCTGTTGGCCCGAGCATTTCTCTGACTTTAGAAATGACATCATCACCTCTTAAGATGAAAATTAACACCGGCTCACTACTCATAAAAGACTCAATTTCAGAAAAAAAAGGTAAATGAGCCACGTGCGCATAATGGTCCCTAAGTAATTCGCTATGAAGCTTTTGAACTTTTGAAGACACAATTTGAAAACCTTCATTTTCAAAGCGGCTTATTACTTGGCCACACAAACCTAATTTCATGCAATCAGGTTTAAGGATAATTAGTGTTTCTTGAGACATAATTAGTATAATTAATTTACTATCAATTTTGTCTATAAAATTAATAGATCTAGTCAACTATACTATACTAGCTAAAAAAGCCTTGAATATTATTAGATTGGGTACATACATATTATTCCCTCTTTAAATGAGGGGGCTTAGCTCAGTTGGTTAGAGCGCTACCTTGACATGGTAGAGGTCGTGGGT
>CAJWMY010000025.1 GCA_913044165.1 uncultured Puniceicoccaceae bacterium | reverse complement strand
GAATAAGGACGCTATTAATTACCAATCGGTGATAAGGAATTCGAGCGGAATTATTGTGAACCAATTGGTGAATATTAAGCTTTCAATCTTGGAGGCTACCGCCAATGGAGAGGTAGTTTACTCAGAAACTCATTTAGTTACCTCCAACGATTATGGTATCATTTCATTGCAAATTGGAAATGGATCTACTGAAACAGGAGATTACAACACCATTAACTGGGGAAGTGCTAATCATTTCTTAAAAATTGAAATTGATGAAACAGGTGGTAATGATTTTGTTTTTATGGGAACCAACCAGTTTTTATCGGTACCCTATGCCCTTAGCGCAAAAACTGCCGAAGATGTTGACGATGCCGATGCGGACAGTCAAAACGAAATTCAAACCCTGGAAAGAACCGATAACACACTAACCCTCTCCAAAAGCGGAGGAAGTGTTTCCGTTGCAGATAACGACAACGACTCCTTAAATGAAATCCAAACCCTTGAACTTGTTGGAAACCAATTGAAAATTTCTGATGGGAATTCAGTGACCATTACAGGAACTATTGACTTAGACGCCGATCCTACCAACGAATTTCAAAACCTAACAAATCTGTGAACCTATAATTGAATGAAAAGATCAAATCAAAATTATAGATATCAAGATTGTTTGGATTTTGGAAAAAACTAACCTTTTGCTGAAATTTAACTTTTTCTGAGGGTTTCCAATTAATCTCTTGGAAAATATTCACTATAAAATATAAATCCTGGGGCTCTAAACTCAGATTCCGGTCTTTAAATCCAATACTAAATCCTGCTAGCAACTCTAAATTTTTAAAAAAATTTGATCGATATCCAAACCCTGTCAAATTTTGAATCTCTTTATCAATTCCTTTTAGATTATCTACTCTAAGGTTTGATACATTTTGAATAAACCAATGCTCTTTAAATAGCCACCTGTAGGTAAATTCACTAGTATACCGATCTGCTGATACATAATTAAGACCTGATGGATGTTCTGTTTCTCTGTAATTATACTCTCCCGAGAGTAAAAAAATGTGAGGGCTATTGTTTTTATGTATTTTCAACTTTCCTCGCATGTAAGTTTGAGTGTAATTACGTTCGCCAAAAGCATAATTCATTCCTATGCGCAAATTTCCACTCCATGATATAGGTGCACTAAGACTTTTTACTGTTGTGTATAAATTCCTTGCTGGGAATAACTGATGCAAATTTGACTTGGATCTTATCGGATTTTTTACTCTTTCTTCATACGAAGAAAGAGTACTGGGTATATCTTCAAGAGACGATTGAATTAAAGCCTTATTGGGAGCAAGACTAGTTGATTTAATTTCATCAATCATTTTTACCCTATCTTGAGAAATTCGGATAACACCTAAGAATTCGGAATCTATAATATAAGAATTATTCGAATTTGCATTATCTTCTAATATTTCCCCAATGATAATTTCATCAGAATGTAGTGTTAACTTTACATTTTGTTCAGAAATTAGAAAAGAAAACCCAAATATAAAAAGAAAGAAAATCTTAATATAAATCATAATGCAGTTTCACTAAAACGTTTTTCACGTATAACTGTAATTGTAATAGAACCTGTATAGGTTAATTCATTTTCAATTCTAGATCGAATCCTTTTTGCTATATGTTGAGATCCATCATCATCCACCTGATCTGGCTTCACAATTACTCTCAATTCCTTTCCAGCTTGAATAGCATATGCCTCATGCACCCCCTTTTGCTCTTTGGCAATACTTTCAATACTTCTAACTCTTTGCAAAAATCCATCTACTGAAGATGTCCTAACACCGGGACGAGTGGCTGAAATTGAATCAGCAATCATAACCAAACTCGCATATACTGTTTCTGCTTCCACCTCTTTATGGTGTGCAGCAATCGCATTGACTACCGAATCGTCTTCCCCGCACTTTTTTGCTAATTTAGCACCTGCTATCGCATGACTTTCATGGCCCTCCTCGCTTAACGCCTTTCCTATATCATGAAGCAAACCTGCGCGCTTTGCTTTATTTGGGTCTAACCCTAATTCAGCTGCGAGTAACGCACAAAAATTAGCTACCTCAATTGAATGCTCTAAGGTATTCTGGTTATTAGACAATCTAAAGTGCAACCGACCTAAACTTGATAAAATTCCAGGAGCAATACTATTAATTCGAAGTTCTCGGACTGCATTCTGAGCAAATTCAAACATACTTACATTAATTTCTTCTTCGGAAGATTTTACACTTTCTTCAATGCTAGCTGGATGGATCCTACCATCACGAATCAATGATTCTAATGCTAATCGAGCAACCTCTCTTCGAACAGGATCAAACGAAGAAACAAGAACTGAATCAGGCGACTCATCCATCATTAAGGTAGTGCCTGTAGCATGCTCGAAGGTTCTAATATTTCGACCTTCTTTTCCTATAATACGTCCTTTTAATTCCTCATTTGGCAACTTAACTATAGTAGCCGTAGCATCATTCATTGCTTGGCTGGACAAACGTTGCATTGAGGCGAGTAAAACTTTCCTAGCTTCTTCATTAATTTCTGATTCAGAGCGCCCTAATTTTTCTCTCCTTAAAAGCTCTAATTCATTTTCACAATCTTTTTTAGTTGCTTCAATAAGTAATTCCCTAGCCTCCTTTTGGCTCATTTGAGTTATCTGATGTAATTTAAGCCGATAAAAGCGTTGTAATTTCTTTGCATCATATTTGGCTTCATCTAAGAATTTTTGTTCTTTCAAAAACTCATTTTCTTTTTTCAAAAATACTTTTGCTTTTAAGCTTATTTCTCTCTCTAGCTCATTAGAAGCAAAAAGCTTTCTTTCAATCTCAGTTTCTTTGGCTTGAATTTCAATAACCTGCTTTGCGATTTTCTCTTCTAATTCAAGCCTTTTCTGCTTAACACCGATTTCCGCATTTTGAGTTAAATTTTTTCTTAAGATACGTAATTGTCTATTTGAAATTAGGATATAAGCCGCGACCCCAAAAAAAAGCCCAAGCGAAAATGTAATAATCGTGTCAGTATTCATATTTAAGAATATATTAAGCTTTAAGCGCCGATGTAATTCGCTGAGGTGACACGAAAATACTATATTAATATAAATTTAAAATATATTACAAGAGAAACTTTTTACCAAAATTCTTACAAAAACTAGATAATTATACTCTTTCTTTGAACCATGACATGATATCTTCAGTTGTTTTTGCATTTAGAACACTCTCTTTCTCAATCCAACCTTTACGAGCAATATTAACCCCCGCACGAAAGTACTCTAAATCATTTATTGAGTGCGCATCTGGATTTATTGAACACATTAATCCATCCTCTATTGCCTGCTTCCATAAACGCCAATCCATGTCTAAACGATGTGGGTTAGCATTTATTTCAATAACAACTTTATTGGCAATTGCTGCATCTATTATTTTATTCATATCCACCTTATAGGGCTCTCTTTTTAAGAGCAATCTTCCTGTAGGATGTCCTAACATTGTTACGTTTGGATCTTCTATAGCCCGAATAATTCTTTCTGTCATTTCTTCCTCAGATTGGCTAAAACTAGAGTGTACGGAGGCAACTACATAATCTAATTGTTCTAATATTGAAGTATCTAAATCTAAAGTCCCATTTTTTAATATGTCACATTCTATACCTGAAAAAACAGTAAGATTAGACACGCCAGAATCATTAAATATGTTTATCTTATCTATCATAGAAAGAACACTGGATTCATCTAAACCATTTGCTTGAAAACTTGCTTTAGAGTGGTCTGCAAATCCAATATACTCCCAACCTAACAATTCTGCTTTTCCTACCATAGCCTCTAAAGTATCAGTTCCGTCTGAGAGAGTTGTGTGATTGTGAAAAACTCCTTTTATTTGACAAGGCTCTATTAATTTGGGCAGTACTCCTTTTTGTGCTAATGAAATCTCTCCAAAGCCTTCCCTGAGCTCAGGCTCAATCATTGATAATTTAAAGAATTTAAATAAATCTGCTTCTGTTTCTACAGCCTCTGCTCCTTCTGCTAAGAAGTCTGTTGACTCATCTTTAGTAAAAATACCCCATTCACTGAGGCTATATCCCATTGATAAAGCCCTCTGTCTTAAAAGCACATTGTGCTCTTTTGATCCGGTAAAATGATGAAGGGCAAAAACAAATCTATCAGCTGGCACAATTCGTAAATCTACCTGAATTCCGTTTTTAAATCTGACACTAGATTTCGTAGACCCGTGAGCCGTAATTTCTTTAACTCCCTCCAAATTAACAAACCATTCCATAATTGGTTTCGGATCTTCTGAACCTACAATAAAATCTAAATCACCAATTGTTTCTAATCGTCGCCTGTAGCTTCCCGCTACTGATGCTTTGTCAACCGAACTTAATTTATTAAGGCCATAAATAATCTCATCAACAAACCCTTGCATAGACCACCAAAGATGTCGCTTACTGTAAGCATCTAAATTCACAATCCCAGAAAGAATTTTCTCGGTAGACTTTGAGCCGAAACCATTTAATTCAGCTATGGCTCCAGATAGACAAGCTTTCTTTAAGCTATCAATGCTATCAATTCCCAATGATTCATGGAGCTGTTTAACTTTTTTGCCTCCTAATCCAGGAATCGATAAGCATTCAATTAAACCCGGTGAAATTGATGCCTTCAACAGGTTATAAAATGGTAAATCGCCTTCTCTATAAAGTGTCGTTATTTTTTCAGCTAAAGCTTTTCCTATACCATCAATTTTATCAACTGTGTTATGTTTTACAATCTCATCAAAATCTTCATCTATTCTCTCAAGAGCCCTTGCTCCACTCTTGTAAGCACGAATCTTAAATGAATTCTCTCCTTTGATCTCTAAAAAAACAGCAATGTTTTTTAAAACTTTTATTATTTCTACTTTATTCATAACAGCACTCTTAAGAGAGGCTTATGGAATATAAATAAAAACAACTACCATAATTAATGTAGGAGCAAGCGCAGACAAAAATAAATTGATAGGAGAAATTCCTCCCTTAAAAAACTTATTCAATAAACTTTGACCTGCTGGATTTGGGGCATTAGCAATTACAGTTAGGCCTCCCCCTGTTACTGCACCTGCTACAACTGCATATTGCAAGGTCTTTGCTACCGCCACATCCTGCACATAATTTTGATCAAATGCTGGTACTTGAGATGCCAAAAATGTAATGGCTGCATTATCATTGAAGGCGGTAAGAATAGTTGAACCAAAAAATAACATTTGCTCCGAAAGCATAGAAAGAACTGGCTCAATCCACCATCCTTGGAGTCCGCCATGAGTGACTAGTCCAGCAAGAAAAAAACCTACTAAAAGAGGCCCTTTTAAACTAATGGCATTTTGGTGATGATCTGTTGCAATTGTGAACGCAATAAAAGTTAAAAATCCTCCAATAAATAAAGCTGGATGGTGCAAAGTAAAGACTGTCCATGCCAAAAAAGACAAATGCACTCCAATAATCCAGGCAGGAATTGATTCTACCTTTTCAACTTCTTCGCTTGCTACTTGATTATTCTTATTACGCATTAATTGTTTAAATTCTTTTTGAAATATCAAAAAATACAAACTTGTCGCTAAAAGTATTCCTAAGAAAGCTCTCCATCCAAAATTACTTAACATATAGTAAACGTCCCAATCCCATTTACTTGCAACCATTAATACAGGGGGAGCCGCAAAATGCGTCAAAGTTCCTCCAACTGAAATATTCACAAACAGAAGTCCAAGCGTAGCGTATTTGAATACATTTGATGGGTTATGCCTAAAGAACTGTTGCCCCAATAAAAGCGCAGCTATAGTCATTGCTGCTGGCTCAGTAATAAAAGAGCCCAAAAGGGGTGCAACTATAAGAATTGAGAGCCACCAAGCAGAAATAGAACCTTTTCCAAATTTAGCAAAAAAACTGAGTGCTTTCTCAGAAACAACTACTACCGGTCTCGAAGCAGCAATTGACATAATCACTACGACAAACAAAGGCTCTGTAAAGTTACGACTATCAATATAATAGGTAGCAATATCCCAGCCATGGAAGTAAGTAATAAAAATAATTAAAGGCAGTACCCATATTCCAAAGATCGCTTCAACCTCGCCTAAAAAGTGGAACAACTTTGCTTTAAAGTTAACGGGTTTCTTTCCGTCAATATAACAGAAGCTTTGATCACATAAACGAGAATTATGCTCCGCATCTAAACGATGTGAAAGCTTCATAAAATGACCGGCCGCAAATGTGTGTAAAATTGCGCCTAAAAATAATAGACTAGCAATAATATTGATTGGATCAACTCCAACCCTTAGCTTTAATCGGTCATATAAGGTTAGACTATTTTCTGTGAGCCCATTGTTCTGAGCAAATTCTGATTCTATTATTTTATATTCGCTTAATTCCGTTGGGAAAAGACTTTCACCAGTTGGAGCGCCTCCACCCAAAAGTATTAGAGAGAGAGCATGAAATAAAATGAAATAAGTAAGTATATTTCTGATACCATTCATATAATCTTTGTATGCCTCGATGCTTAAAAGTAAAGCTTCTAACCTAATTATGGCCTAATTTAAACCTGGGTCATGAGTCCCAGACTTATCTACCGGTATTGTGCCTTCAGGGCGATTTCTGCGAAATTGGTAGCGATTAATAGAGCGCAAATCCATAGCCTCTGCTAATTCCTGAAAATAGCCCATGTCTTGAAGCATTAAATTATAAGATTCCCGTACACTTAATAATTGGGCCTCTTTCGATAAATCTATCCGAGCATTTTTCTTTATATCAGCAAGATGCTTATCCCATCCAGAAATTTGCCTACTAATATAAGGCATGGCTTTAATGTTTTTTTTAAATAATTTATCAAAGCTCTGGCTTATTTTCTTTCTAGAAGTAAACTTTTTCTGCCCTAAATTTGAAAAATGCTTATCCCAATCCTTAAATGAGAAACGTTTTTTAGAAAATTTTTTTTCATAAAATTTTGATTTAGAGGGCTGAAATCCATTAGATCTGATTGATCCTTTAAATTCTTTTTTCTGAATCTTATTTCCCATAGAATCTCCGAAAAAATACTCTTGTCCGTTACAAACATTAGGAAGTTGTAAAAACACGACCCAAAAGGCAAGTACTAGCAAAAAATAACGCTTCAAATCGCTGAATATGAAGCTATGACTAGTAGTTGATTTCAGATAAAGGGTTATCGTATCCCTAAAAGAATTAAATCCTAGATAATGCATTGAGAAAATTAACTATTTAATATCAATTAAATTATAATTAAGGCAATACCGAATAACATGGAAACATTGACGAAATCAGAACTTCTCTTCTAAATACAGCTTTTCCAAAAAGTCGCTTAATCCAAAATATGCAAAATTCTGAATATAATTTTTCTAAAATAGAACCTAAATGGCAAAAATTTTGGGCTGATAACGCTACGTTTAAAGCTAATGATTTTGATTCTAGACCTAAATTCTACATTTTAGATATGTTTCCCTATCCGTCAGGCGCTGGCTTACATATAGGTCACCCTGAGGGCTATACTGCTAGTGATGCTTACAAGCGATTTAAGATCTCACAAGGCTATAACGTTCTCCACCCCATGGGATGGGATGCTTTTGGATTACCTACAGAGCAATATGCAATCAAGACAGGAAAGCACCCGAAGGAAACAACAAAAACTAATGTTGCTCGCTTTAAGGAACAACTAACTAAGATAGGATTAAATTATGACTGGGACCGGGAAATAAACACTACAGATCCTGAATATTTTAAATGGACACAATGGATTTTTATCCAACTTTTCAAAAAAGGATTGGCTTATGTAGAAGAAAAGCCGGTTTGGTTTTGCCCTGATTTAGGTACAGTACTTGCAAATGAAGAAGTAATTCAAACCAATGAAGGTCCGATATCTGAACGTGGGAATTTCTCAGTTGAAAGACGCCCTATCCGACAATGGGTACTAAAAATTACCGATTTTGCAGATAACCTATTAGCTGGATTAGATTCCTTAGATTGGCCTGACTCAACTAAACGTCTACAAACTAATTGGATAGGTCGTTCTGAAGGATCGAGAGTAACTTTTGCTATTGATGGATATTCTGAATCAATCGACGTTTTTACAACCCGACCTGACACCTTAAATGGTGCAACTTATTTAGTTTTAGCACCTGAGCACCCACTTGTTTCTAAACTGCAAAGTAATGAGCAGGCTGAAATCATCAAAAATTACATTAATAAAGCTAAACTTAAATCTGACTTAGAAAGAGCTGAATTAAATAAAGATAAAAGCGGTGTTCCCTTGGGTGCATTTGCAATTAACCCAATTAATCAAAAACGCATCCCTATATGGGTTGCTGACTATGTCCTAATTTCTTACGGAACGGGAGCTATTATGGCAGTACCAGCTCATGATGATCGTGATTTTGACTTTGCTAAAAAATTCGATATTGAAATCTTGCAAGTAATTGACGATGAAGGATCTGCTAAAAAAAATACAGACGGCACTCTAGCCGAGGCCTACACTAAAGAAGGTCCATTAATGAATTCTGCAGACTTGAATGGACAAGACTCTAAACATGCAAAGCAATTAGTCATTGAACTACTGACACAAATGAAGTCGGGAAAAATTGAAGTCAATTACAAGCTTAGGGATTGGCTTTTTTCTCGTCAAAGATACTGGGGCGAACCTTTCCCAGTCCTATGGGTTACTTCAAAAGATTATGAAAAAATAAATCAACTATTTAAACCTAATGGTAATCCCGTTGAATCAGTCATTGATGGAGAAATCAGATTAGCTGTAGTTATTCCAGAAAAACAACTTCCACTGAAATTGCCTGAAATTAAAAATTATAAACCATCACCAGACGGCCAAAGTCCACTTTCTAAAGCGGAATCTTGGCTCAATGTTTATTTTAATGTAAGCTCAGGAGAAATTTACAAAGAACCAAAAAAAGGGGCGATCCAGGCAAAAAGAGAAACTAATACAATGCCCCAATGGGCTGGATCATGTTGGTACTATCTACGCTACATCGATCCAAATAATTCCGAACGCATTATTGACTCAGCCAAAGAAGCTTACTGGAAAACCCCCGACCTTTATATAGGTGGTGCAGAACATGCTGTTTTACATCTTTTATATGCTAGATTTTGGCACCATGTTTTGTATGAAATAGGTGTTGTTTCTAGTCCAGAGCCCTTTAAAAAATTATTTCACCAAGGTATTATCTTGGGGGAAGATGGTGAAAAAATGTCAAAAAGTAGAGGCAATGTAGTCAATCCTGAAGTCATTATTGAAGCTTATGGAGCTGATACATTAAGGCTTTATTTAATGTTTTTAGGACCTTTAGAGGCTATGAAACCATGGAATACAAAAGGCATTGAAGGTATTGCTCGATTCTTGAGGAAATTATGGAGACTATTAATAATAGATAACAACGCTACACTTAATCCAAAAATCGATCTTCAAAATACAAGCACCTTAGATGCTGAAAGTGAACGCTTATTACATCAGAGTATTGAGAAAGTAAGTAAAGACTATGAGAGTCTATCTTTTAATACAGCAATTTCCCAATTAATGATACTTCTAAACCAAATGACCAAATTAGAGCAAATCCCAAAGAATGCTTATGAGGTTCTGCTCCAATTAACTGCACCTCTTGCTCCTCATATATCAGAAGAACTATGGAGACATCTAGGATATAATTCAAGTATTACTGAAGCACCATGGCCGAAGGTTAATAAAGAGAAACTTAAATCAGATAGTGTAAAAATTATTTTTCAAGTTAATGGAAAATATAGAGGAGATGCCATATTGCCTAAGACATATTCTAAAGAATCAACGATTGAATTAGCTAAGAATCATCCTCGAGTACAAGCACAAATTATAGATAAAAAAATTCTTAAAGAAATTTATGTGCCTAACAAAATAGTAAATTTTGTTATAAAATAATATGTTCAACTCTATACAATTTCACATATTATATTTAAAGAAATTTCTTATTCTAATAGCATCCTCTGTCCTATTATTTGGCGCAGAAAAAAGATTTGGAACTGCTATTGTGGCAAGTATTCAAAATACTCCCCATATCGTCGAGGGAAGAAATCAAGAAAAAAAGCTTAAATTACATGAAAGCATTGATTTTACAAAAACTATCGTCCTTAAAACCGGCTTACAAGATCAACTATATTTAAAATTCTCAAACAATGTAACTATAGGTATATTAGAAGATAGCCTATTTAGAATTTCAGAATTCTTTCAAGAAAACTTTTTAGGAAAGTCAGTGCTATTTTCTAAAGAGCCTTCAAAGTCTTATTTTCAAGGCTTTTTAGAAAATGGAACATTGGTTATTTCTACAAAAAAATTCTCACCTCTTTCAACTTTTGAAATTCATTTACCTGATTACATTATAGAATTTCATTCAGTTGACTGCGTTATTAGTCATCAATATAATATATTGAATATTGCACTCTATAAAGGAAATATAAGCCTTAAGAAAAAAAATAAAGAAATTGTATATCTAAATTCTCCCATCTTATATACAATGGATAATTACCTTCTACAAAATTCCATAACAGGCAATAGGTATTCTTTATCGGAAGCCCCAAAATCTTGGAATAATTTGATAGAATATGCTAATATTGAAAATAATCGAATTGTATTTTTTTCTTCTAACAATGAACGAAAAGTAGCAGCAAAAGCAGAAATTGTAGTGCCAATGAGCTATTTTAATAAAAATAAATATCGTCCTAGATCATTTTTAAACCCAAGTTTAGAACAATGAAATATTCAAAATATTTACCGCCAGAATATCAAGGCGAATTAATTACTTTAATTGCTGGTAAAGGAAGATACCCGGAATTACTTAAAGAAGAAATTGATTCAAAAGGCATTCCAAATAATCTTATATCCATTGCCAAAGAAACAGATGAAGCCTTAGTAAATAAATTCTCCAAGCAAGATCACGTAAAAATTCAGCTAGGAAAACTTAGCGATTTACTAAAATCCTTAAAGAAGCTCAAAAGCAAATATGTTATCTTAGCTGGGCAAGTACGCCCTACTCGATTATTCTCTGGGTTACTCCCTGATTTAAAGATGCTTTCATTATTAGCGAGACTCAAAGCCCTGAATGCTGAAACTATATTTGGATCTATAATCGATGAAATTAACTCTATTGGATGCGATGTAATTGATGCACGATCATTTATAGATGACCATTTAGCTACAGAGGGAGTTTTAACGTTAAAAGGTAAAGCTCCTCCTCAAGAAGCAATAGATTACGGAATAAATATTACTAAAAATATTGCCGGATTGAATATAGGGCAAGGGATAGTTATTAAAGGGAAAACTGTTATCGCTGTCGAAGCATTCGAAGGAACGAATAATATGCTAAAGCGGGTATCTGAATTTAAGCTTAAGGATTGTATCTTTATCAAAACGATAAAAGAAAACCAAGATTATAGATTTGATATTCCTGTCCTTGGCATGAAAACTATTGAAAACCTACATGCTAGTAATATTAAAACTGTTATACTAGAAAGTGGCTCTTCAATTCTTTTAGATAAAGCTAAAGTTTTAAAAAAAGCTGAGGAATTAAATATACAAATTATTGGAACAAAACTTCAATAAGAAGATCTGATTTAAGCCCCGACCTTTAGATCGAATTGTGCATAAATTGGTTTCCCATTTCTCTTTACTTGAGCAAATATTCGGTACCACCCTTTTCTCGGTACGTTAAATAAAAAGCTTAAATCTTTATTCTCTTTTAAATCTGATAAAGGGTCGTCAATAGGGTGCATATGGGCGAACCCTCTTTTTTCAGAGTCGAATGCAACCATGTGTGCTTTTGCACCCATAATTGTTTCTAAATTTGCTTCAATACCTAGACTGTCCCTCACCCTCAAAATGAATCGATAATCTTGATTTACTGATAATTCATTGGGCACACCATCCAGTTCAAACTGAAGATCCCCTTGAAGATCAATTGTCTTCAGAGAAAATTTTTGAGCAACTGATTTTCCATTAATTTCTAATTTACCTGAAGCAATTAATTGTCTTCGTGTACGCTTAGGAACAACTTCTACAAATACAGTATAAGTTCCCGACATCTTCGGGCTAAAATTAAATGAAAAAGTTTTATCAATCCCTAATGGTTTAGGGTGCACATGATGATAATCACTTAAACTCTGATCAATCAAAAGAAGATGCATTATCTTTGTATGCGTAAAGGCTAGTTCGTGCGGAAAAAGGAAATGGCCACCATCCATCTTTAACTCAATCGTACCATCACTTGTCAAATGATCCCAATCGATAGACAAATCAACTGGATAATCCAACTTAATTAAGTCAATGAAGCCAGCGCTATTAGTAGCACAAAATTCAACCTCTCCGTTTTCATTAATTACCTCTTCATAATGTAAAAACCCACACTCAGAATCAGGAAGAAATTTCATTAGTACAAATAAAACTACAAAAAGAGCCGTAATAATAGAAACATTAAGTTTTGTTTGATTTGCTCTCATTCTGATACTAATTCTCTAGCTCTTTCTAGGAAATCAGAAATCTGCCATACAGAGCCCTCTTTTCTATAATGCACTCTCCCCTTTTGATTTATCAAAAGCGTCGCCATTGTATGATTGATAGTGCCGTCCTCTTCCATAGTAATAATTCCAAAATATCGCATCAAATCCTCTATTAATTCACTTCCTGCTGTCATAAAAGTAAAAGTGTCACTCTCAATTCCGTAAGATTGTGCATAGGAATTTAGTACACCGGGAGAATCGTTATCAGGGTCAAATGATATGGATAGGAAATGTAAATCAATTAATCCTAAATCTCTAGCTTCATCCTGCATACGCGCCATCTTTAAAGTAGCTGCGGGACACATTTCTGCTGCCCGACAACGAGTAAATATAAAATTGACTACTAATATTTTTCCAAGAAAGTCATTGAATTGAAAAAATTCACCTTTATGGTTTATGCCAGCAAAGGATAAAATATAATCGTCCTCTTCTAAAAATTTTCTACGACTTAATGATTTTACCCTGTAAGAAAAGATTTTATTAAGATCATAATAGGCCTTTGAGCCACTACCATTAATAGGAAAAATTCTCTCTAGGTGCCATTCATTTCCAAAGAAGCTTGGATGAGCTTTAATTCTAAGCCCTAAGTATCGTTTTGATTGATCCCCTTTTGAGACCTTAAAATCATACTCTTGACCTAAAATAAAAGCTTCATGATTGGAATCAGTAATACACACTGAATAAACTGAATCATTTAATTCAGTGTGTTTTAAAATGCCAATAATTTCTCCCGACCAAGAAAATAAAGCGGAAGAAAAATATATGATAGCAAGTAAAGAAATGTTCCGAGATAAGTAATATCTCCGAAAGCCTTTAATACTAAGGAACGCCATAAAATTATTTCCAAGCATATAAAATAAAACTACTTCCTATTTATGCTTGATTTTAATACCTTTCCGAAGAAATGTTGGATTGTCGAGATTTGTTCCTTTGAATAATAAATTGTTCATATCTGTAAAATAGCCACGATTCATTTCTTTGTCAAAAAATGAAAACTCTTTTTGACTATCATTTTCATTATTTTTATTACCATATTTTTTCCTTAATTTTGATTTATGCAGAGTAAGGACTTTTTGCTTTAAATTTCCTTTAGGCTTAAATTCATACGTCGAATTAACTTTAAAATCTTCATTTCCGAATAAGTCATTGGCCTTATTATTTATAATTGAACGATCTATTATTTCAGATTTAGCAAATAAAGTTATACTCAATGAAGTTGCTAAAGACTCATCCACATAAGCATCAACTTTTACTTCATCTTTAAATTGAAGTCCATTAGCAACTAAAAATGCGATTTGATGAATAACTGACAATCCTAATGATTGGTCGCCATTAATTATGATAAATAGTCCATCAATTTTCTTTGGCCGATCTTCCGAATGCAATAATGGATGCATTAAAAATGATTCTATGTAAGACTCTAATGATTGCACCTTAGGATCGAAAATTTCATTTGGATTTGTTACTGCAAATAGTGATTTACCTCCACGAGCTTGAAAAATATTTTTTAACGTACCAAAGTCTTGGTTTAAAATTCCTTTTTTAAAGAGAAGGTTCGAAACTGATTGGATGCCATTAAGGATCCATCGATTCCCCGTTTCAAAACCATTTAAAGCCGTTTGATTAGCTTCACCCTCTTGCAATAAATAATCATTAGGAATTGAGAAGATTCCGTGTAATAGAGGACGAATCTCGCCTATAAGGGCTTCCCCTTTAGAAAAACGAGACCCTTCGAAACTAAATGGTAATAAACAGAAACCCATAATGATTGCGCTAGAATCGGTAGATAATTCTGCTAAGAGCTGCGCTAATGCAGAGCCTATTCCGCCACCTAAACCGACAACAAAAATTACAACATCAGAATCATTGATCCATGTCTTTATCTCATCTTTGTGAGATTCTGATACTTGTTTAGCTAATTTCGAATCCCCACCACAACCAA
>CAJWMY010000024.1 GCA_913044165.1 uncultured Puniceicoccaceae bacterium | reverse complement strand
GGATTACAGAAATGGAATCAAATGGTATCATTTTGATCCTACAAAATGGATGATTTGGCTATGTTCAAAACTTGGTTTTACGAAAAACCTTCGTTCAGTAAACTCAATAACTCTACTTAAATCCTTGGTACAAAAAGATCGAAAAATCTTACTTGATCGACTCAGTGAAGAGGTAGATGAGATTGCGGCTGAATGGAAGCAAAGAATTGAAAATATTTCCGGTAAATTTGAAGAAATATCGCTCAACCTTAACAATAAAATAAGGGAGCTTAAGAATGTCAGGAAAAGCCAAAAAATAACTTTGGAAAAAGAAATTAAGTTGCTCAAATCAAACCTAAATAATACTTGGAAAGAGTGGCTAGATCTAACAGATATTACATCCAAACAATTTAAATTAGAACATACTCATTAAAATTTCATTATCTAATTACATTCGCTCGACATGAATGGGATTAGCCCTTTGATTTTCATTTTAAGCTTTAAAAAAGCTCGAAATTGCAGCCATGAGCGAGTATAAATTAAAGATAGATTCTGCCTATTGGTTAGCACCTGGATATGCTTGTATTTTGCTTTCGGACAATTGGAATTTTGATGCCCTTCCGCCATTCAAGCTAACGGATCCCTCTTTAAAAATAAAGCGGCTAAGGCGAATGCCCCCTTCTGATTTAGCCTACTTTACAGGTTACGAATATACGCAAAAACAAATTGAATTTGTTTTAGACCCTAATCGTCATCCTCAAATTGACTTTCACTCGGATCCAGTTTCTGTGGTCGGAACATTTAATAATTGGGGCGACTGCCAAAATCGTGAAGAATATGAACTAGATTCTAAAGCTATTCATAGCAACCAAGCACTCTTTTCTAAATTAATTGATACAGAATCCTTAGCCATAAAAGCCAATAATACACCTATCCCATTTAAATTTTTATCGCGAGCTGGGCACTGGATAAATCCTTTATCTTCTGCTCCTAATCTCCAAAAAGATAATCTAGGTAATTTAAATTATTACCTAGATCCTTCTTTAAGAGGAAAATATGCCTTTTTGTTTAATTTAGAAAATGCAAGGGGTATGGATCAACCTCTTTCGATCAGCTTAGACCAAACTGAATTTACTCCAATCATTCCTGGTCTATCATTTTATGATTTAAAGAGCTCGCTAAAGCTTGGTGCCACCATAGAAGAAAACCACACAACCACTTTTAGGATTTTTGCTCCAAGAGCCTCTAAAGTATTCGTTGAAACACAAAATATGTTGGATCAAGATCCAATCCGCTATGAGCTCAAACTAAGCTACGACCAATTAACTTGGGAGACTCAAGTCAAGACAGACCTAAGCGGCTTTTTGTACCAATTTTTTATTGAAGGCAATAATGATCAAGTAAGCACTAACTTTGACGGATTAGTTCCTATTTTAGACCCTTATGCTAAAGCCACAATAGGACCAAAGGGACCGGCTATTATTACTAAAGAATCAGGCGAAGTAAAAATTGAATACCCCTTTAACCCTCCAAAGTGGCAAGACTTAAGTATTTTAGAATGCCATATTAAAGATCTGACTGTACTGTTACCCGACGGGGATGAGCAGTCAAAAGACCCAAACTACTATAGAGGGGGCTTTGAAGAGGTATCTAATTATCTCCATTCAAAAGATAACTATCTTCTGACTTTAGGTATAAATGCTGTTGAGCTGCTTCCCATCCAGCAATTTGATAGCAACTGCGCGGAAAACTACCACTGGGGTTACATGACAAATAATTATTTTTCCCCGTCTGCTTGGTATAGTGATAAGCAATCTACTAAAGATCCGAACCAAAGCTTTAAGCAAATGATTGCTGATTTTCATAAATTCGGGAAATCTGTTATTCTAGATGTAGTCTATAACCATGTAGGAGAGCCTCCTCACTTAGCCCGTATTGATAAAGCTTACTACTTTTACTTAAATTCTGATGGCGCCTTTGAAAATTGGAGTGGATGTGGCAATACACTACGATGCGAATCAGCGATGACAAAACACTTAATTATAGAGAGTCTTAGTTATTTAGTGACGCGTTATGATATCGATGGATTTCGATTTGACTTGGCCGAATTAATTGGAATCGAGGTCCTTAAAGAAATTGGACAAGCGCTAAAGGCACTTAAGCCTTCCATCATACTCATAGCTGAACCATGGAGTTTTCGAGGAGAAATAAAACGAGAAATGCGATTGGCGGGTTTTATGTTTTGGAATGATGAATTTAGAGAATTTGCCAAAAGCTATGTTATGGGTAGTAGCAATATTGATGCATTAAATTACTATATACAAGGCGCGACTGCATATCTTTCAGCTTGGCCTTCTCAATCAATTAATTACATCGCTTCTCATGATGATTATGCTTGGATCGATAAAATAACTGAAAACGAAAACTTTCAAGGGCAATACCCTACAGAAAATGATATTAAACGAACTCATATGGCAATTGGGCTCACCTTCTGCGCATTTGGAACTCCTATGATAACTGAAGGGATTGATTTCCTAAAATCAAAAAATGGATCACCTAATACCTATCTAAGAGGAGATCTAAATGCATTAAATTATAAGGCAATAACAGAACAATATAAAACCCATAAATACACACAAGATTGGATCAACTTTAGACACTCTAAGTGGGGAGTCTATCTTCGTTTGGAGCACAATCAGAATGATAGATACGTAAAAGTAATTCGCTCTTCTAAATTAGAACATTCAAGTGCAGCTATCCTATTTAATGCTGATTTATCAAAAGGAGAAAATCAAATATTAGTTATGTTGAACCCACACTTTGAAGACTCAAAAATACCTTTAGGTCAAAACCTCTCTGTTGATTGGAAATTAATTGCCTCAATTGACCATTTTAATTTAGAGGGTATCAAGACAGATTTAATCTACAAGGAGACAGACCAAATTAATTTGCCTCCTATGAGTCTTTTTCTTGCAGTAAGACCTGCCTGGAAGAGTTGACCCCGTTTAATAAGTACTTATTGCTAAACTATCATGGCGAAAATTCTCGTTGCATTATCAGGTGGAGTAGATAGCTCCGTTGCTGCATTGCGCTTAAAAGAAGCTGGGCACAATGTTTCTACTGCATACATTAGGACATGGCTTAATGAGGAAATGCCCTTAGCGGATTGTCCTGCACAACAAGATATTGAAGATTCAAGAGCAGTAGCAAGACATCTTGCGCTTGATTATGAAATTGTAAACTTGATTAATGAATACCGGGAAAAAGTCGTTAATTACCTAATTGATGGATACCGAAAAGGAATTACACCCAACCCGGATACCATGTGTAACAAAGAAATGAAATTTGGTATTTTTCAAACTTACGCACTAGCTCAAGGTTTTGACGCAATTGCCACAGGGCATTATGTGCAAAAAATAAAAAATAAAGACGGTAATTATGACTTATTTGAGGGGATAGATCGCCAAAAAAGCCAATCTTATTTCTTAGCCTTACTTAATCAAAAACAAATACAAAAAGCGGATTTTCCAATAGGAAAACTAACAAAAAGTGAAGTTCGAGAAATAGCTGAAATACATAAATTGCCTAATGCGAAAAAAAAAGATAGCCAAGGAATTTGTTTCCTTGGAAATATGAATATCAATCGCTTTCTTGATTATTATATAGAGGATAGTCCTGGTCCTATTGTAAACGACAAAGGAATTACATTAGGAGAACATAAAGGCTTACATCGCTACACAATAGGACAAAGAAGAGGAATAGGAATCCCCTCAAATACAGACAATAAGGCTTATGTAGTCACTGGACTAGATTTTAATAATAACTCTCTAAGGATCGCCTTTGATCATGAAAGAGCGCCTCTGCTATATAGCTCTGAAGTCGAAATTAATAACCTACATTACACAAATAAAGTTATTTCAGCACCTGCAGAAATATTAGCTAAACCTCGCTATCGTGATACACCCCAAGAGGCATATTTTATTCCCCAAAAAAATGGCATTGCAAAAATTAAATTCAAAAAAGCCCAGCGTGCGTTAGCACTTGGTCAAATCTTAGCTTTTTACCAAGGAAATAAATTGCTTGGGGGGGGATACTACTCAAAAATAACACCAACCATTAACCACTAAAGGTATGCCTAAATCTCAATCGATCCTCTCATGGAATGTAAATGGAATACGAGCTGTATTAAAAAAAGGCTTTGAGTCATTCATTAATGAAAACAACTATGATATTATTTGCCTTCAAGAAACAAAAATTTCCGAGGACTTAGTTGATGATTTACACTTCGAATTGTACCCTAATGCCTTATGGAATTGTGCAGATAAAAAAGGATATTCAGGAACAGTAATTCTTTGTAAAGAAAAGCCAATTTCTGTGAATAAGGGTATTGGTATAGAGAAACATGACAAAGAAGGTAGAGTTATATCCGCCGAATTTCCTAATTTTATTCTTGTAAATGTTTACACGCCAAATGCTCAAAATCACGGAGATGATGGACGGCCCAAAAGACTATATTACCGATGTTTAGAATGGGATGTCGATTTTCTTAATTACATACTTATTTTAGAAAAGACAAAGCCTGTTATTGTGTGCGGAGACCTTAATGTGGCCCATCATGAAATTGACTTAGCGAATCCCAAAAAGAATCGTAATAATGCTGGTTTTACTGACGAAGAGAGAGAGGGATTTCAAGCTCTAGTTGATGCAGGATTTTTAGATATTTACAGACAACGAAATCCGAATAAGGCGGGAGCTTATTCTTGGTGGTCATACCGTGCCAATGCTCGTGCTAGAAATATTGGCTGGCGCATTGATTATTTTTGTATCTCAAAACTATTAGAAAGCAAAGTAAGCGCAGCTGAAATTTTACCTAGCATAATGGGATCTGACCACTGTCCGATTAGCATGACTATTAAGGCATAAAATTTAGTTTATATGTTCCTAGATCCATTAGAAATTTATAGTAATGATTCAAAGAAGTCACTATCATCATTTAATGAAACAACTTTAATTAATCATATTAAAAAATGGCTTGGTTCGAGCAACCCGCCTAGTCCAAATGGCATTGGGGACGACTGCGCAATATTCTCGGCGCAAAATTCAGGTAAATTCTTAATTTCAACTGATTCATTAGTCTACCGAAAACACTTTGATTCATCACTTTCGCCTATTCAAGCCGGCCAGAAACTAGTATTAAGAAATCTTTCAGACATTGCAGCGATGGGCGGTCATCCTATGTATGCAACTATTGCAATTATTACTAGCAGAAACTTAGAATTCGAATGGCTAAGTGACTTTTATAAAGGAATTCAATCAATAGCAAAATCTTATGCTTTAAAAATCATAGGAGGTGACCTTTCGCATCTGGAAGGAGAAGGATTTCAAGCTGTTATGACGATTATTGGATGTTCCAAAAATCCAGCACTTCGCAATAAAGGAGAAGTTGGAGATTCAATTTATGTTACAGGTAAACTTGGTGGTTCTATATTAAAAAAACATGCCCAATTTACACCAAGAATTCTTGAAGGGCAATGGCTTGTTAAAAACAGATACATTAATTCAATGATTGATCTCACGGATGGATTATCTAAAGAACTTAAATTGATACTTTCACCTAAAACTGCCGCATCTATTGATTTAAATTCCATCCCCATTTCAGAAGATGCAAAATCCCTATCAGATAATCCAGAAAAAGCACTCGAGCGTGCAATCAGTGAAGGTGAAGATTATGAACTCTTGTTTGCTGTGAAGAACACAATAAACCCCCAAAAACTAGAATCACAATGGAAGAAAGAATTTCCCAAAATCAAGCTCACTAAAATAGCAACTATCGTAAAACAAATAAACAAAGAAATTCTACTAATAAATTCCAAAAATAATCAAGCACTTGATTTAAAGTCCAACTTTGACCATTTTAAAAATAACTGTGATTGAAATTTTAAAAAGATTAGAAGATGGAATCTTCACTGATAGTGCAGATTCAACGATCAAAATAGGAAAAGCACTAGCACTTGAGATAGCGCCCGATACAACTATTGCACTATACGGTGATCTAGGTGTAGGGAAAACGACTCTCGTAAAAGGGATAGCAAAAGGACTGAAAATAAAGAAAACTATCACAAGCCCTACTTTTAATTTATTTTCAATCTACGAGGGAACATGGCAACTAATTCACTTAGATGCATATAGGCTAAATAAATCATTCCCTTTAGAAAATCTAATGTTGGATGATTTTATAAATTCCCCATATTGCATGCTTATTGAGTGGCCACAAAATGTGCCAAAATTAATTAATTCAAATGTAATAAAATTAAAATTATCTATTCATGATGATGTACTAGAAAATAAGATAGGCTCGCAAAATTCCAATTATATACATAAGATTCAAACCTACTAAAAATTCGCACATAAAGTATGTAATCAAAGCAATTGAAAACTTGCAAATACGCCTTAGGTACATTAACTTTACATCATGACTATAAACACTATTCATAAATAGTTAAAACGCAAGAAACATGCCACATCATCTTAAAAAAACCACTCAACGTCCTAAGGGGTTTACCCTTGTAGAAATTCTTATAGTAATCGCCATTATAGCAACACTTGCAACTGTGGCTATTGGAAACTTGGGCGGCATCTTTAGTGGTCAGCAAGAAAAAGCCGCATCCATATTTGTAACTAATACAGCAAAACTAGTTTTTACTTCATATAAATTGGACGTGGGTAGTTATCCAACAACTGAACAAGGTATTGAAGCATTAATAAAATCGCCTGCAGGCAAAGAAGGAAAATGGAAAGGCCCCTATATTGATTCTTTACCTGAAGACCCATGGGGTAATTCATACCAATATAACTTTCCAGGCACACGAAACATTAATAAATCGGGTGGCTACGATATTTGGTCGCTTGGTCAAGATGGAGTAGCAAGTGCTGATGACATCGGAAACTGGGACTAGAAATCATTTCCTTAATCAAGGAAATAATTCTCTTCTAGCATTTTCGCTAATTGAAATTGTTCTGGTATTAGCACTTATCTCAGTTGCAAGTACCCTTTTTATATTTAACTTTGATAGATTTATTGATCGGACTGAGAGCCTTAAAGCAAATGAAGTCCTTTCCGAAGGTATTCGCTATGCAAGAATGGAGGCTAGTAAAAAACAAACTATAACTGAGCTAATGTATGATGAAAGTTCCGGCTCAATAATTATTTTTGCTCATTCTAAACCAATACATGAAATTGAATTAGGGATCGCTTATTCTAGCTCTGGTTTAGGCACCATAGAATTTAACTTAGTATCACCAGCTGAAGGTTTTGGGAGTATTAAATTTCCAAAGGACCAAGGGCCCAGATTAGAACGAGTACAATTTAGCCCCGACCGAAGCTCTACCCCATTCATTGTAACTATAGATGACGGTATAAATGCTCCGGAAAAGATACTATTCGACCCCTTTTCTCATTTTCCAAGAAGAACAACTCCTTGAAAAGCACTCCTTTCCCGCCTAAAATGAAAATATTTAGAGTCAAAGCTTTTTCATTAATTGAAGTATTAATTGCGTTAGCTTTGTTTGCAGTATGTTCGAATTTAATTGCTTCGGCATTTATAAATGCATTGTTAGCAAGAGAACGCGATCCAAGTATAGCCTATCGGGATATCGGGATTGATACAGTACGCCGTCAGCTTCTCCTTGAAAAAAACCTGGAAGATGCAGAGGAGGGCGGAACCGTAAAATTAATCCAAGACCATGAAGCCTTATGGAGTGTAGAAATTTTCCCTACAGATATAATAGATTTATTTGAATGTCGTTTAGATATAGAATTTTTGGAAGATGAATTATCCCAAAAAGGAATCTATTCAGAAACACTTTATTTACTAAGACCTACTTGGTCGGATCCATCTGAAAGGGCAACCCTACTTGAAGAAAAAAAACAAGCGCTCTTAGATAAAAGAGACTTTGAATTGTACTAATGTTAAAAAATCAAGCCCAGACTCAAGGTACATATGGAATGAGCTTAATTGAAGTTGTCATTGCTTTAGCGATTGCAGCGTTTATCCTAACGTCTGCCGTATCTTTTGTTATCTCAATTACAGATATCTGGGCAAAAAGAGAACAAAGATATGCTTTTTATGAGCATGCTGATGGCGTATCCCATTTCCTTAAAACTAGCTTTAGACACTCAGAAAATATTCCAAATAGTGAAAGCTTAACTGATGGGGAAACTGAATCAATCACTCAATTATCCTCTGCTTCTAAATCTGAGAAACAATCAATAAATTCTAGTATAAATAAGCAAAGTTCAGAAGATGAAGTCGTACCTATTAAATGGGCTACCCCAAAATTCAGTGATTTAAGTGGAAGCCCATTATTGCGTTTCCAGCTTCGAGGTGCCACGCCAATTTTAGCAAATGAATCAGGCATTCTTCCATCAGATAATACACTTTACTTGTATTTTAATAAAGATGAAGGACTGAGCCTACTTCATCATTCGATTTTTCAAGACCAGTTTACATCAGAAGATGATTATAAACGCACGCTGCTCTCCCCTTTTGTTAAATCAATTGAATATATTTATTGGGATTTTGAAAATGAAACCTGGGAAATAGAGGAGTCCACTATTGAGGAATTGAGTGATTCAGATAACAACCAAATACCCAATTATTTAAAATTAAATTTCCTCTATGATGATCAAAATATCGAGCGCATTATTCCCATACCCCAGCACTCAGAATATCTAATTCTTTACTAAATGAAACACGAAACAATGCGAAGAAAAGTAATAGGTAATGAAAGTGGCAGTGTATTAATTGCTGTACTTGCCATTATTGGGCTACTCGCATTTTTAACAACAAAGTTCATTGATGACTCTATTAATGACTTAGAATACCAAGCGCTCTTTAAACAACCAGCCGATTTTCGTTCCCTCGCATATAATTCTTTAGAAATAAGCTTGGCTGTGCTTTATGAGATTGCGCTTATAGATCAAGGTAAGTTACATCATCCTAAACAAGGTTGGGGGTCTCCCTTAACTTATTTTAATAAAGAAAGGAAAGGACCCTGGGAAATAAGTATCGCTATAACAGATCCAACTGGGAAAATCCCTTTCAATGCTTTGTCTGAAGATGAAATGCTAGATCTATTAGAGGAAGGATTAGATATTGATTTTTCGACCGCCGTTGAACTAAAGGATGTCTGGATAGATTGGATTGATAACGACGAAAGTCGTTCTCTTAACGGAGCAGAATCGGAAGATTATGAAAATGAAGAACCGCCTTATAGATCGCCCAACAGAACCCTTCAATCTTTTGAGGAACTGAAGTTAATGAAGCTGTGGAAAGAAACTTTTTTTGATGAAACTGGCAAAGAAAATGAACTATATGCTAAATTAATTAATTTAGTATCACTGACACATAATGAACCCGTAAATATTAATGCAGCTAGTTCTGAAGTATTAGAATATCTACTAAAAAATACTAGTTGGGACGCTGAGTCACTTTTTGATTTAGAAGACAAACCGTATCTCACAAAACTTCCGGAAACCTTAGAAAGCCAGTTGTTATCAACCGAAACGAATGTCTTGAAAATAGTAGTATCATTAAAAAGAGGAGCTGTCCCATTTACATTAAACGTACTCGTAGAAAAAAACTTTACTGAGAGCCCGTCAAAATCAAATTTACCCGGAAAAACTACAGATGAGGATGAATTGCTTCTAAAAATAGGTACAAAGGAAGAGCAACTCGAAATAAAGTTCCCTTTTTCCATCTTAAATATTTCAGAAAGCACTGAAATAGAAGAAAAACATGAAACGATTAATATAAATTCAAACCTAGACATTTTCGACTAATCGAATTCAATGTAATTAAATTTTAAAGCAATCCAATGGAACTTGAACAATCAGACACCAAACCAACATTAGCTGAGACCGAAGATCCTAATGGACTCTGCATTGTTCCTGCTAATTATTTTTTTATAGAAACGCTTACGATTGATTCTAGCATATCCATAGAAGAGCGTGATGATTTTTTTGAACTACAAATTGAGTCTATTGCCCCACTGCCTACTGAACAACTTTACTGGGGGTATTTTTTAATACCTAATTCAGATGAAGCAGTTCTTTATGCTTCCTCGAAATCTAGATTACATAAAGATGGATTCCATTCACTTGAAGATTATATTTGGGTAGTTCCTGAATTTATACCATACCTATATGCAGGAATATTAAAGATGGAAATGCTTTCAAACCCATCTCATCTAGCAAGCTCTATTCAATCTTTAGGCTGTAATATTATATTAAATGAGGACCAATCTATCTGCATAGGTGGTGCCTACAACCTTAAAAATCTAGGCCTAAACCCTATGGATAAAAAAATCTTATGGCCCGCAGATATAAGAATTCAAGCTTTCAAAAAACAAACAGAACGAAATAGAAAAAGAAACACTCTGCTTAATAAAACATTACTTGGTAGCATTTATTTTTTTATTTTTATCTTAGTCTCAGAGGCTAGCCTTATAGGAGCAAATTTTTGGTTAAAAACTTATAATTCAAAAATTGAGAAACAAGAAACTACTGTGAGAATTATTGAAGACCAACATAGTTTAATAAATAAATTAGAACAAATTGCACAGCACGAACTAAGGCCTATTGCTCTTCTAGAAAGAGCTAATGAAATTCGCCTCAATATAAGCTCTAATATAATATACGATACAGTAGATATCTCAGGAGAGAATGAAGCTACAATTAAGGGTTCTGTTAGTAATGTTAATGAATTAAATAGATACATAACTAAATTAAATCAATCCAAGTATTTTAAAATTTCCGAAGATCCAAAATATGTTACCAGAGGTGGAAAGACGACATTTACCCTACAAATAAGCTACACCCATTGATTAATTATTATGCTAAAACAGATAATCAGAATATACCAAAACCGAAGCTTAAGAGAAAAATTTCTCCTGCAGGGATTTATCGTAATTATATTTTTGATATGGACACAGCTCTTTATAAAAAAATCTAGTGAATGGAATAATGCGCGTAATAGTGCTTCAATTGAATTACAAACCCAACAGCGTTGGCTTGATAGGGAAAATCAATATGCGGAAGCTTTGTTAAGTGCGCTTGAAAAAGTTGAGCCTTCTAAAACTTTCTCTGCAGCACAATTATCTGGCAAAATAGATGCAATCATAAGGTCGATCAAACTCGAAGAGAAGACAGATATAGATCCTGTCCAAACCCGTATTGGGGAAATTTTCAATGACCATACCATGCGTCTTCGACTAAATAGTGTCACAGTAAGTGAATTAATTAAACTTAACGAAAATTTAAAAACCCTATCCCCTTATATTGCGCCTAAATCAATACGCATTAACAAAAACCAAAGGAAACCTGAGTCAATGAATGTTAGATTTGAGATTAACTCCTTTGACCTAGAAGAAAAAAACATTTAATACTTTAGTTATACAATATGAAATTCGCCTCTATAAAACTACTGATAATCTTCTTAGCTACACTGGGAATAAGCCCCATTTCAAATAAACTTTTGGCTCAAAATAATACTGCGCCTGTTATTCCGGTTGAACCTACTGTTGTTGATCCAGACGTTCAAATAGACTTACTTTTATTAACTGATGAAACAGCAATTCAAGTTATTGATCTACTAGAACAAATGACAGGAAAAATTATTTTGCGAAGACAAGACTTACCCCCAACAAAAATCAATTTTAATTCGAGAGGTCCTATTAAAAAATCTGAAGCGATTCTTGCTTTAGAAAGTTTGCTGTCCTTAAACGGGATTATGCTTACTGATATGGGCGGGCGTTTCTTAAAAGCCGTACCTGCCTCTAATCCAAGTTCACAGGTTCCTAATATGCTTCCTGGTTCAAGCTTTGAACTTCCAGCCAGCCAACAAGTCTATGCAAAATTATTTAAACTTAATTACTTAGTAGCCGACCAAACTACTTTGAGCTTAATAAATCCCTTACTTTCTCCAAATAATAGTTTAATCACTTTCCCTAAGTCTAATGCCCTTCTAATAACTGATTCCTTAATTAATTTACAAAGAATAGAAACGATCCTTAAGGAAAACGATCAGCCACAAGTTATACGAGAACACGTAGAATTTATAAAATTAAAATTCGTCCAAGCTAAAGATATGGAAAGTCAATTACGTTCACTTATTGATGGTTCCCTTAAGAGCTATCTCCAAGGGAATTCAAGTATTACTATAGATGAGCGAACAAACCAACTCATACTAGTTACACACCCAGGAAATCTCGCTTTAATCCAATCTGTTATTGATAATATCGATATCGATGCAGCTCCACTTACTGCAAGTGAAGTTTTTCCACTTAAACAGGCTAAAGCGGAAGAAGTTGTCAAAATCATTGATGAAATCATAACTGGTCAACGCAAAGGTCGTGAAGATGATGCCAAAACTGCTAAAAACGATCAACCTAAGACTGATACCCCAGAAAACCTAAAGGTATCAGATGCTTCTGAACAAACAAATTTAAGCTCTAATGCCTCACTTCAATTTTCTGAATTTGTAGGACTATCTGCCGACGAAAGAACGAATTCAATTGTAGCTTATGGCACTCAGCAAGACCTTAAAACATTAGAAACCCTTATTGAAAAAATTGATATTCCCCTCCCGCAAGTAAGAATTGAAGCAATAATAACCGAGGTAGGATTGACTGAAAATCAAAACTCAGGTTTATCAACTTTTGAAGTTTTATTCCAAGATAATAATAGTCCGACTTTACCAGGAGATGATATATTATCTCTGACAAATAAAATTTTATCTACTGGAGATAACCCTATATTATTTGAAGGAGGGAAACTTTCTTTAAGGGCTATATTGGATATCACAGAAACCGAGTCTAATGTAAAAGTACTTTCTACACCATCCATAGTTGTTAGTCATAATGAAGAAGGAAACATTAATATAAGCACATCAAGGCCAATTGTCACAGGATCTCAGTCTTCAACAATTAACTCTACAAGCGTTAGAAGCAGTATTGAGTATAGAGATATCGGTATAGAATTAAATGTGACACCATTGATTGGGGCAGATGGAAGTGTACAAATGGAGATCGAACAAAGTGCTGACACCTATTCCGAGGAAGATGATGTTACTCTTGATCAGAATAAATTGCCAGTAATTGGTAAACGAACTGCTAATTCAACAATTACTGTTGATGATGGTGAAATAGCAGTACTTGCGGGCCTACAAAAAAATACAGTTACTGATAGCAGAACTATTTTTCCCTTAATAGGGAGAATCCCATTAATAAAAAATATTTTTAGCCCCCGAGGCCCAAAATACGCTAGATCTGAACTAATTATTTTCATAAGACCAACTGTCATTAGGAATTCACGCCAATCAGATGAGTTAAATCAAAATATCCTGGATAAATATGAAGAAGGAAAAACTATTAAGAAATATCTAGAAACAGGAACTATAAGGGATATTTATATGGAAGGCAGCCGCTTAAGCCCTAAGAAAAAAGAAGACTAAGAACAAGGAATAACGAAATATGCTTCTTAAATATAACAGAGCACTAGTTTTATATTTCCTCGCTTTACATTTTTGCTTTGGATCAATTATAGCGTCTGATCAATCAAAATCTGATAGCTCAAACCTAATCCAAGATAACCCATTTGTACCAAAATCGAAGAACACAATTACTCCAATTTTAGGGAAAGGGGGTCTCGGAAAGACAAAAGGACCTCCAGGTGTACTTAGCAAATACATTCAGTTTAAGAGTGTTGCTATTATTAATAAAAAAAGATATTTCAGTCTATTTAACAAACGTACAAATAAATCTTTTTGGATTCCCCAAAACCAAGCCATAGATTCATTCATAGTAAAATCATTTAATCCAAATACAAAGAGTATTACTATCACTGATGGTATTAATACCGAAAGCATTGCAATTATTGCTTCTGATGAAAAGCCAATTCAGGTTGTAACTAATACCCCTCCACCTAAAGAAAATAATCAGAAAATTGCTCCCCCACCCACTCCCAAAAAGAATCCAGGAGACAGCAATAAGAAACCAATTCCAAGGCGCAGAGTAGTTCCCATAAAAAAGTGATTTCTAAATAGAATTAGGAAGCCTATTCTATTTTAAATAAAATGGAGGCGCGGGTCGGAATCGAACCGACGATAGGGGATTTGCAGTCCTCGGCCTTACCACTTGGCGACCGCGCCTTAATTATAAACCATCTTATTAATAATCTATTTCATATAGTCTATAATAAAAATCACTAAAACTAAAAGTGACCTGTTCTAAGTTCTAACTTCTATAGGCTTAAGCTTCCAAATATTCTTTGAATACTCTAGAATAGTTCTATCGGAAGAAAAATATCCCATGCGCGCTGTATTGAGAATTGCCATTTTTGCCCATTGCGAGGGAAGTTCATAGACTTGACTAACTTTCTCTTGAGTATTTACGTAGTCGGCATAATCAGCCAATACTAAAAAAGGGTCTCCATGTTCAAGCAGGCTATCAATAATAGGCTTAAAAGCATCTTGTTCTCCAGGCGTAAAATAATCAGATCTAAGCCAATCAATAACAGCTCTTAATTCCCAATTACCATTATACAAATCATAAGGATTATAGCCATCAGAACGCAGGGCTTCAACTTGCTGAACCGTCTTACCAAAGATAAAAATATTATCTTCCCCTACCGCTTCTTTAATCTCAACATTTGCACCATCTAAAGTGCCAATAGTTAATGCTCCATTAAGCGAAAGTTTCATATTTCCAGTACCCGAGGCCTCTTTTCCAGCAGTCGAAATCTGTTCGGATAAATCGGTAGCTGGTATAATTCGCTCAGCGGAAGAAACTCCATAGTTTGGCCAATAGGCAACTTTAAGCTTATCTTTTACTCTCTCGTCATGATTAATTCTTTTGGCTACCAAATTAATTGCATGAATAATTACTTTTGCAAGGTGATACCCTGGGGCAGCCTTAGCACCAAAAATAAACACCCGTGGTGAAATCTCAAGGTCAGGATTATGGAGTAGTCGGCGATAAAGCGTAAGAATATGCAAGAGGTTAAGATGCTGTCTTTTATACTCATGCAACCGCTTAATCTGCGAATCAAACAGGGCAGCAGGATCAATAGCCAAGTCCATCTTTTCGATAACTTTCTGAGAGAGAATTTCCTTATTCTTTCTCTTAATCGCCATGAAATCCTTCTGAAAAGACGGATCGTCTGCAAACTTATCTAAGCCTCGCAAGAGATCCAAATCCTTGACCCATTGGTTTCCAATTGCAGAGCTTATCAGTTCAGCGAGTTCTGGATTACAACCTAATAACCACCTCCTTGGAGTAATACCATTGGTCTTATTATTAAAACGATTCGGATAAAGATTAGAAAAGTCAGCGAGTAGTTTTCCTTTGAGTAACTTGGTGTGCAGAGCCGCCACTCCGTTTACAGAATGACTTCCGACCACCGAAAGAAAGGCCATACGGATTGATCCATCGGCTACAATCGACATGCTTCGTATCTTATCCGGATTTCCTTTCCATTTTTCGTTCAGTTCATTCTCAACAAATCTTCGATTAATCTCCCGGACAATCTGAAGATGCCGAGGTAATACCTTTTCAAACAAGCCCTCACTCCAAGTCTCTAGTGCCTCCGGCAAGAGGGTATGATTGGTGTAAGCAAAGGTAGACTGAACCAGCTTCCAAGCACCTTCCCAAGTCATGTTTTCTTCGTCTAAAAAGATTCTCATTAATTCTAAGATCGCAACTGCTGGGTGGGTATCATTAAGTTGCACCACCACCTTTTCAGGAAATTGTTCCCATTGATCATGCTTTCTCTGAAAGCGAGAGATCATATCCTGAATCGAGCATGCCACGAAAAAGTACTGCTGAACTAGTCGAAGTTCTTTCCCACTCTCCGTTTCATCATTAGGATACAACACTTTTGAAATACTTTCTCCCATCGCTTTTTCTCGAACTGCTTCGACATAGCCCCCTTGGTTGAAAACTTGCAAATCCAATTCCTCAGAAGCACGTGCCTCCCACAAACGGAGAAAATTAACGGTTTCAGCACCATAGCCTACGATGG
>CAJWMY010000023.1 GCA_913044165.1 uncultured Puniceicoccaceae bacterium | reverse complement strand
GTGCAGAAGCTAGTCCTGTAAAAGATTTCGAAAAAACTAATTGGAAAAAAAATAACCCTACCAATTTGCAAAACCGTTAAATTAAATTTATAGTAATATTGTGGAATTACCGCTATCTAGAACTTTAATTTTTAATCGGTGCCTAAGAGCTTCATGCCCTAATTGTGGTAAAGAAAAAATTCATCATTCCTGGCTATTAATTCATAACAAATGTCAGTCTTGTGGCATGCTAATAAAGCGTGGCAATGGATTTTATATTGGTCCTATATGCTTAAATTATGGCATAGTAGCTTTTGGGTTAATTTGTCCAATTCTTATTACCAGTTTTGCTTTTAATGTTTCAATTTATTTTACATTAGTCCTTAGCATTATTCTTTCTCTCTTTTGCCCTATTATATTTTATCCATACTCATGGAGTTTATGGTTAATGATCTATTATCTATGCTTTCCAAAAGAGCTTTACGAAAACCGTCACCAAAATTCAGACGATCTACTTTTTGATGAAGATGAGCGCCTTTAAAAATTATTTTATTCACTAACCATACTTCTCCTTCTTAAAATATAAGCATTTCTAATGGCAGTGTAAGGATCAATTGATGCCCCCTTCACGATATTATATCTTGGTAATATTTCAGAACTTATTACGAATATTTCAGCAACATTATAGGTTAGTAGCCATTTTCTATCAACATCATCCAAAACTCCAAATGGAGTCTCAAACGGATTAATAATTGGCTCAGACAACTTAGCTGGAATCTCTCTCAAGGTTAAAGGCCCTATAAAGGGCAACACAAGATATGGCCCTTCTGGAATTCCCCAAAAAGCTAATAGCTGACCTAAATCTTCCTCCGGAATGTTAGACAAACTAGGAAAATCATCAGATGGCCTGAAAAACCCTAAAATCCCTAAAGTTGTATTTAAAGAGAATTGTAAAGATTCATAGTAAGCACGTTGATATTTTAATTGAAGAATATTGCTAACTAAACGGATTGGATATTTTAAATTGTAAATAAAATACCTAAATGACTTTCGTATACCTTCAGTTGTAACAGAATTATAAAAAACTGATACGGGCTCCAATATTATATCATAAGATAGATCATTTAATTTAAATATTATACGATTAAAATCTTCTAATGGATCCTGAAATTTATCATTAGAATATATCCAATCTTCCTGGTAAACACTCTCCATGTCTAAGGAATCTGTGAAATTTTCATCGGCATTAATTCCAATTATTGCTATAGATAAGCAAGCAATTAGGAAAATTGCTTCTCTAAATAAATCTCTAAAGTGGAAGTGCATTGCCCAAATTTTCATCTAAAAGTAGAATTTTTAATTTTTTGATTAGTTCTCCACTACTATGCTTTGAAAAATATATATCAAACTGGTTTCTATAACTAGCAACAATACTCATATCTTCAATTACCAAGTCAAAAATTTGCCACTTATTTTCTATTAGACCAAGACGATAAATTAATGCTATTTCTAAACCTTTGAAAGAAACACTTTGGGGCACTTCTGCTCTTTTATCGGAAATATACCTGGTTTTATAAAATACTATAGTTGGCTTAGACTTACCAGTCATACCATCAATGTAGGCTCGTAAAACTAGCTGTTTAATAAGCTCTAAAATCTGAACTCGATCTTCATTACCTATTTTTTTCCAATTTCTTCCTAGAGTTCTTCTAATTATAATATCGAGGTTATACTGCGAAGACAGATAAGATAATATAGAACTTTCTATATCGGATCTATTAAGTTTTGAATTGGGTGTACTTTCATTATAAAGAATCTTTAAAACTGAATCTACTGATTTTATTAATTTAGGAGCAGGATCTACAACAGCTTCAAGTAATCCGAAATTAAAAATAAATAATACCAGATAAATGCATCGAATACTAAAAAATTGGCCAAACATTTAACTATTTACTATCTGTTAATCCTCCAAAGCTGAATTTACTAATTAAAGATTCCAAATCAATAGCTGGCTGGGTATCTGTAATATAATCTCCGGGCTCAAGTTGAATTCCGGAACCACCTGGTAGTAATTCAATAAAACGATCGCCAATTAAACCTGAGGTTTTAATTAAAGCAATTGTATCATCATCTAAAAATAAACTAATAGGTATCTCAATTCTCGCTACAGCACGAAAATCATCATTTAGGTAAATTGATTTTACAGATCCAACTTTTACTCCAGCAATTTCAACCCTACTATTAGCAGAAACTCCACTCAGGTTACTAAAAGAAGCATTCAACTCATAGGTCTTTTCTCCAATAAATTCACTTTTACCAATCCTAAAAGATAAATAAAAGATACTTACTAGTCCTATTAGAACAAAAAACCCTACAATGATTTCGATTTTTTTCATTAAATATTTATAATCTAACTTTTGAATTAAAGCGACCTGTTTTTAAATAATTTTTTACTGATTGATCAGCAATTCTATCAATCTCATCTTTGGAACCTTGGAACTTAATCTTACCTTCATCTAACCATGCTATGGAATCAACAATTTCATAAACTTCAGGTATATCATGACTAACTAGTAATGCAGAAAAACCAAACTGTTCCTTATATTGGTTAATCATTTCAAAAACCGTAAACTTCTTTTCTGGATCGAGACCCGTCGTCGGCTCATCAAAGAGAACGATATTAGGTTCCGTCACTAAAGCACGAGCAAAAGCAACCCGTTTTTTCATACCTCCAGAAAGTTCTCCCGGGAATTTGTTCTTAGACGAAAGAAGATCTAACTGCTCTAGCAATGCATCGACCTTAAGTCTAACTTGGGAACTTTTAAAATTATAATTTCCCTCAATTAAAGGTAACGCTATATTATCAAAAGCAGTTAATGAATCAAATAGAGCATTATTTTGAAACATATAGCTAAACCCCAAATCTTTTAAATTAATCTCCGAAGACTGACCAGCATCTGATACTTGGGTAATTGAAATTTTGCCACCATCAGCATTTAATATTCCAGCAATTAACTTTAGGAGAACAGACTTCCCGGCACCACTCTTCCCAATAATTACAGTCACTTTATCAGATTGGATTTCTAAATCTACATTACTTAAAACTGAATTACAGCCAAAGTTTTTTTTCAGACTTTTAATATTTAAACAAAATTTCATTTATAGTAAGAAAGAAGTAATTAAGTAATCAAAAACTAAAATAAAAATACTTGATTTTACAACGGCACGAGTAGCTGCTTGTGAGACTCCTCGAATTCCAGGGTAAGAAGACTTTATATGAGAATAATAACCTTCATAGCAACATATCCCGATAGTAAATACCCCGAAAATAAAAGATTTTATAAATCCACCAAGAACATCAATGAATTGTACGCTACTAAAAACTTTATTCCAATAAATTGCAGCATCTAGTCCCATTAAAATGGAACCTGAAAAATATCCTCCCCATAAGCCAATTAAATCAAAAATAGCAGTTAAAATAGGGAAACATATAAAGCCTGCTAATAATCTGGGACCTGCCAAAAAGCTTCTAGACCCTATACCCATTGTTTCTAAGGCATCAATCTGCTCGTCATTTCTCTGTATCCCAATCTCAGAGCAAATAGCGGACCCCGATTGTCCGACAATCATCAATGCACTTAAAACAGGCCCTAATTCCCGTATTATCGATAAGGAAATAGCAGTGCCTAGTGCTGATTCAGCCCCAAACTTTATCAAAGTATAATACATTTGAAGCCCCATAACCATTCCAGTAAATAGACCAATGACTAAAATGATAAATAAACAGCGAAAACCAATTTCGTAGCTACTAATAATAATCTTGCTAAAGCGCTTTTGACATAAAAAAAAGCCTACTATAGAATTTATTATAAATAACAAAATCTCCCCTAACTCTCTGACTGAAAAGGTTATTATTTTCAGAATTTTATCCATTTAAAGTAACGATATATACTTTTAGTTATTGAGTCACGCTCGAAGACAAAATTTAAATACTTATTTTAAAGTCTAATTTTGAGTGAATATTTTTAAGAAATGGTGCGGGTAGACGGAATCGAACCGACGACGCCTGTGTGGAAGACAGGAGTTTTACCTCTAAACTATACCCGCTAAATCAGTATAATTCGCATTCTATAGAGTATCGGTCAAGCGTGGAATTTTAAGAAATTTCAAGATTATGGCCACACTCTAGATAATCCTGTAGTATAATACATGCCGCATTTGAATCGATTAATCCACTCCTACGATCTATTTTTTTCTTTTTTTCTTTTAAACTTTCTTGGGCAATATGACTTGTCAGTCGCTCATCAAAGCGTTTTACCGGCAATCGAAATCTTTTTTCTATAACTTTAATAAATTGATCAACCTCTTCAGCTTTAAATCCAATACTACCATCCATATTTAAAGGATAGCCAATTACTATTAGCTCTATTGAACGCTCACTTATTATAGATTCAATATATCCAAGTCTTTGTTTGATTTTTTTTTGGACTGCTGGCCCAATAGGAACTGCTACATTTAATGCATCCGAAAATGCTAAACCTATACGCTTTTCACCCCAATCTATTCCTAAAATATTCAAGTAAAATGATCAAATTCTGGGGTTTTAGCTAAAGAACTAACTAACTCTTTCATCTTTTGAGCCTCGCTTTTTTTACAAACCAATGTAGCATCTTTAGTATGAACAACGATCAAATCATCTACACCCAACAAAGCTACTAAATGGCCACTATCTCTATTAGATACAATTGAATTATTTGTATTCAAAACTTTTGATATGCCCCTTAGGCAATTGCCTGAATCATCTGTTTGATTATGGCGTTCTATTGAATTCCACTCACCCACATCATCCCAATCAAAAACAGACTCTATCATAGCAATATTATCTGCTTTTTCAATAATTGCATAATCCACAGAAATCTTATCCATTTCCGGGTATTCTCGTGACAAAATTGCGTCCAGTGCCTCTCCTTCCCCTAGTGCTAAATTGATTCTTTGTATTGATTCCCAAATTTTCGGGCAATTTTTTTCAAATTGTTCTGATATATTAGAAACTGACCAAATAAACATTCCTGCATTCCAAAAGAATTCACCGGATTTTAGGTAAGCTTTGGCTTTTTCTATATTGGGTTTTTCTACAAATTTACGTACTTCGTAGGCTATGTGCTCATTATATTTTTCAAAAGCTTTAGACCTATGAATATAACCATAACCTGTAGCTGGATGCGTCGGCTTAATTCCTATAGTAACTAAAACCCGCCTTGATTCGGCTAGTGCAAAAGCGGATTCTATAACGGAATTAAATGCATCTTTATTTTCAATGACTGAATCAGACGGCAATATTGCAAAAACCCCGTTAGGATTTTCTCTTCGAACCAATAAAGTAGCCAAAGCCACAGCGGGAGCTGTATCTCTACCAATAGGCTCTCCAATGACTTTCTCATTATCTAATTGAGGGCATATTTCGAGGACTAGATCACGATGCTGTTCGTTTGTGATAACAAATATATTTCCTGGATTAACTATTCCCTTTAAGCGTTCAATAGTTTGCACCAACATGGGAGTAGATCCAACGATTGGAAGAAATTGCTTGGGGGATGATTTACGACTTTCTGGCCAAAAGCGCTCACCTTTGCCACCTGCCATTATAACTATATATCTATTTTGCATATTATAAGTTGTTGTAAGAAACTGATAGTATTAACAACATATTGAACACAGATTCCATTAGCCCCAAAGCGCTTTCCCTTCTAATAAAAAATTAATCTTATTAACTATGTTTGATTTTATCTTAGTTATTTCCTTAGGATTTTCCGCAATGCATTTCACAATACTGCTACCAACTACAACTCCATCGGCAACACTAGATATGTTACGAACATGAATGGAATTTGAAACTCCAAATCCTACAACAACAGGTAGGCATGTGTGACGCTTAATCAATTGGACTCTATCCGATATTCCTTCAGATAAAGCAGCCTGCTCCCCGGTGACCCCCTCACGGGATACATAATAAATAAACCCTGTAGTGGACTCACATATTTTCTTAATACGCTTTTCTGGGGTTGTTGGAGCTACTATAAAGATTGTTTCCATGGATACCTCTTTACATGCTGATAAATATTCGTTCGCCTCTTCCGGAGGCAAATCTAATGTTAATAGAGCATCAACCCCAGCTTGCTTTGCTTGCTTTGAGTAAATTTCAATTCCTGCGGAAAAAACAAGGTTATAATAAGTGTAAAAAACAATAGGAATTTGACTAAATTTTCGAATTGCTTGGACCAACTGAAAAACTTTTTTTCCAGTCATACCAGAATCAAGTGACCTTTGTGCTGCAAGCTGATTAGTTAATCCATCGGCGAGAGGATCTGAAAAAGGAACACCTAATTCCAAAACATCAATCCCTGACTTAATTAATGTTTTACATACTTCTAAAGAGGTATTGAAGTCAGGATCTCCCGCACAAACATAAGCAACAAAACAGGCACGACCCTCAGATTTACATTGAGAAAATATATTTTGAAGATTTGAATTTTTTACTATGGGATCCATTTAGTTTAAGAAGGTACTTGCAATATAAAGGCGAAAAAAAATTAATGTTGTAGGAAATTTTTATCAATTAAAGGGAGCATTTCTCCTTTTCTAAACAAAGATACTTGCCCCGTACTTCCTGAAACTACAACACAAAGACAATCTACTACATTTGTAATAGATGCCGCTGCCGCATGACGACTACCATAACCACTAGGTAACCTATGGTCATAATCTGGTGCATGGATCAAAGAACCAGCAGAAGACAATACACCATCTCCACGAATGACAAAAGCCCCGTCTATAGTAGATAATTCCTTAACGGTCTCATCCATAAAAGGGTTCAATATATTCCGGTCCTCTTCTTTATAGCCATGAAAAGGATTTAAAATTAAAGGTTTTGTAAATTGATGAATATTATCAGAGTTGCCTAAAGTAAATAGGCAACCCACAGAATGCCCTTCTCTCCCCTCGATCGCTAATTCAGTTGCAATTCCAAGAACGCGCTCAACAACTTCAGGCAATACATTTGAAGGAAGAACATCGGAACGATCAACCAACAAGGATCGAAATTCCCTATCGATATCCACTACCATTACACTATCGAATTGATTGCTTTGAGGAGTACCTCCTATACAACATAAACGGTCAGTATTTTTAAAAACTCCTCTAGCTAGTCCAATCAAAACTGCACTGCGTAATTGAGAAAATCTCTGTTGGCTGTAAGCACGGATAGGCAGAACTGCATCAATTTGATCTTTTATCTTAATTGTTTCTGAACTACCATGCGCAATTAAAACAGTTTTAAAGCTTTTAAAGAAATCTCCAATCTCTATACCCCCACCGAAAGTATCCCCAAAAACTACCACAGATGAACATTTTGAACCTTTAGCAATTTTTGCAGCTTCCTTAAGCATTAAAAAATTAAATCGGTTATGCCCATGTATTGGAGTTCTTCCCTGCCCGCCAAAAACTGATTTTAGTTCTAACTTAAACTCAAGGAGAGACTGAGCGTTAGCTAACCTAGACATTTGAATAGAATCCTGAAAAACTCTAGCTAAGGCTGATAATCCATACAAGTAACTACGTGCATTTTCTGCGGCTAATAACAAAAATAAATACCGAATTTCTGGATAATCTCTTTGCCCCTTAAAATCTAAACCTAGAGGGCATCTTCCTACTGCAATAATGTAAGGACGCTTCATTTTAACCCTTGCATGGGGCAAACATACACCATTGCCGAGATAAGTCGTCATCTGAGTTTCACGATCAATAAGCTCTTCTAATAAGTCTGATTTTTTAACCCTAGATACCTTCGACAGCTCGCAAACTTTTAATAATTCTGCTATAGCACCTTTAAAATCACGACTCTTTAAATCAATAACTCTATGATTAGCTATATATCTATCAATTCGCATAATGTTTTAAATACTCGCATCCCCTTACTGTCAACGAGTTACTACACACAAATTAAAAATCAAACCCTGAAAGAATTCAAATTATTCATTGCAGAAAAACTATTTTTTAATACAAAAAAAACTGCGTTCAGCTCTAATTATGGATTTAAAGAAAACAATTTTAATTTATTCAGGGGGAATGGATTCAACTGTTTTATTATACTTACTCTTATCACAAGGATTTACAGTTGAGTGCCTATCGGTTGATTATGGCCAAAAACATAAGAAAGAATTAAAATGTGCTAAATCTATTTGTAAAAAACTTTCACTAACACAAAAGGTCATTAATTTATCTTCCATAAGTTATTTACTTTCAAGTAGTAGTTTGATCGACTCAAATAAACCAATTCCAGAAGGTCATTACGAAGAAGAAACAATGAAGACAACCGTTGTCCCGAATCGAAATATGATCCTTCTATCTTTAGCAACTGCTAGAGCAATTGACTCAAAAGCCAATACTGTCAGCTATGCTGCACATTCAGGAGATCACGCTATTTATCCTGATTGCCGAGAAAGCTTTGCCAAATCAATGGATGCAGCGATGCAACTTTGCGACTGGAAAAAAATTACACTAAATCGTCCATTTGTTGGTATGTCTAAAGCAGAAATTTGCAAAATGGGAAGTAATCTAGAAGTTCCTTTTAAAGATACGTGGTCTTGTTACAAAGGCGATACTAAACATTGCGGCCGTTGTGGTACATGCATCGAACGACGTGAAGCATTCCATCTAGCAGGTATTGATGATCCGACTTCATACGCTAAAGAAGCCCCATCCATTGAACAAATGCTTGAAAGCAACTGGAAATTAGATGAACTATAAAAGGTATGTTAAGTTGCTCCAAAACCTATAAGGATATTCCATTTTCCCATCGGCAGCCTTTTCATTCTGGTAATTGCTCAAAAATACATGGTCATAACTGGTCTATAACTATTGAATTTACTGCTCAAAAATTAGACAAGAATGGCTTTGTGGTAGACTTCGGAAAACTTAAATATTTAAAACAATTTATTAATGAAAAATTAGATCATTCCTGTCTTTTTTCAAAAGATGATAATAAAGTTAAATCTTTATCTGAAAGTATCCATAAAGATCTTTTCAAAATTATTTGGGTTGAGAATTCATCCTGCGAGGGAATTGCTAAATATTTATATACTAACTTTTCAAATTTATTGAGAGAACACGAAGGTGATAGAGTTTCAATAAGATCAATCTGCCTGCATGAAGATGAGAAGAACGCAGTCTGCTATTGTCCTTAGATAAGGGATTATAAGAGATGAGATCAAAGTCAAAACTACCAATTTATGAACAGTTTCATAGCTGGCAAGGTGAAGGTGTACACCAAGGGCGATCGGCTTACTTTATCCGTAGTTTTGGCTGTCCCGTACACTGTCCTTGGTGTGATAGCGCAGGAACATGGCATCCCGATTATGTGCCTAAAAAAATTCAAAAAATATCGCCTGAAGATTTGGTTAAAAATGCTCTCGAAACGAAACCTGAATTCATTGTTATTACTGGAGGAGAACCATGTATTCATAATCTTAACGAACTTTGTGAAAGAGCTTCGAAAGCAAAAATCCCAATCCACCTTGAAACATCCGGAGCTTTTCAAATTAATGGTTGCTTTGATTGGATCACGTTATCACCAAAGGTTTGGAAATATCCGCTAAAAGAAAATATAATAAAGTCAAATGAGATAAAAATAATTGTTGATACCCCAATTAGTATTAGAAATTGGATAGAAAAATTTCCTGAAATAAAAAATTCTAAACATATTTGGCTGCACCCTGAATGGTCAAAAAAAATTGATTCCTCTATTTTAAACACAATCACCGAATGGGTTAAAAATAATGGTAATCCTTACCGAGCTGGCTACCAAGTTCATAAATTATTTTCTGCAGATTTAAATGACCCCCAAAGCCTTCCCGATGTTCCCCTTGGCGGCAATGAGAATCTTGGTATCTAAAATAACTTATATTTAATTTCGATGATGAACTTAGAAGAACGTTTAAATAAATTTTTAAAAAAAGAACCATCTTTGGATGATTCTGTTTACATTGCAAAAGGTGCAATAGTTATTGGGTCTGTTGAATTAGGTTCCCTAGTTAATGTTTGGCACAATGCCACGATACGCGGTGATATTAATTTTATAAAAATTGGAGAAGGAAGTAATATCCAAGACAATGCCCTTGTTCATTTAGCTGACGATTATGGTGTGACCATTGGATCTTATGTTACGGTAGGGCACTCGGCAATTGTTCATGCCTGCTCAATTGAGGATGAGTGCCTAATAGGAATGCATGCGACTATTCTTGATGGTGCAGTAATTGGAAAGCAATCTATTGTAGGTGCAGGTGCCTTAATTACAAAAAATATGAAGATCCCTGAGGGATCCTTAGTCTTAGGTTCTCCTGCAAAAATTATACGTACCCTAAATAGTGAAGAAAGAAATGGAATTAAAAATTGGGCAGAAAAGTATATCAAAATTGCAGAAATACATAAGTCGTATTTTAATAAATAAGCAAAATCTTACATATCCCAAAACTTAAAAAATTTAATCTCAAAATAATATGCAATTATATAAGGTAAAAGATAAAGGAAAATACTCAGTCATTAAAATGGATGAATCTAAATTGAGTATTATGAGATTAATGGATATGGGGCTTCTTCCAGGAGAAACTATTAAAATAAAACATGAAGCGTTACTAGGTGATCCAATCTCTATTGAATTCAGGGATTCGCATGTGTCTATTCGTTTAAAAGATGCAGCCTATATTGATGTTTCTCCCTTAGAAAAATCTGGAAATAAATGAAAAAAACAGAATCAACTATTGCCCTTATTGGTAATCCAAATACTGGCAAGACCTCTCTTTTTAACGCATTAACTGGCCAAAACCAGCGTGTTGGAAACTACCCAGGAGTTACTGTAGAAAAAAAATCTGGATCTTGGAAACTAAATCAAGAAAAAGAAGTTACTGTCATCGATCTGCCCGGAACCTACAGCCTGAGCGCACAAACTATCGATGAGCGAATAGCTGTTGACGTCTTATCCGGGAGTATTCCGGGATCTAAACCTAATTTAATCATAATTGTCATTGATGTAGAAAATATTCAGCGCAATCTTTATCTTGCTTCTCAGGCTTCAGAATTAGGTGTTCCGATGATTATTGCGCTGAATTGTTGGGATGTGGCTGAAAGAAAAGGAATATTGATTGATTGTCAGCTTTTACAAAAACGTTTAGGAATTCCTGTTATACCTACAATTGCAAATCAATCGAAAGGGATTAGCAACTTAGCCATAGCAGTTGAAAATGCTTTAGAGGAAACCTCAGTTATGGTTCGACCTAAATGGCCAATTGTAATCCAAGAAGCTATTGAAAACTTAGGTAATTCAATACAATCAATTACCAATAATAAACTTTCTAATGGAGAAATACAACGCCTCATTTTTGATTCAGAAAGCGCTTTAGTTAATCGCCTTAATGGTAATCCAGAAAATATCAAAAAAGCAATTAAAGTAGCTAAAGATTCAATTCACCAAGGCGGCTATCATCCTAATGCCGTTGAGTCTTTGATACGCTTTAGATTCTTAAAACCACTTCTATCAGATATCATTGCTCGCCAAGCTACTATTAAAAAAGCGATACATACCGAGAGTATTGATGAATTACTTTTAAATAAATACTGGGGATTAATGATTTTTATTGGATTAATGTATTTTGTTTTTCAATCGGTTTACTCTTGGTCCGGACCGCTAATGAATTTGATTGATAGTTTATTTTCTAGCTTAAAATCTGGCATTGCTCCACTTCTCGAAAATACACCAATGTTACAAAGCCTGATTGTAGATGGAATTCTTAGTGGAGTTGGTGCTTTTGCTATATTTTTGCCCCAAATATTAGTTTTATTTTTGTTTATATCCTTATTGGAAGAGACAGGCTACATGGCAAGAGCGGCTTTTTTAATGGATAAACTATTTCAATGGTGCGGTCTCAACGGCAAAAGCTTTGTCCCTCTCCTATCTAGCTATGCTTGCGCTATTCCGGGAATCCTAGCAACAAGGACTATAAATGATAAAAAAACAAGAATAATTACTATTTTAATTGCGCCTTTGATGAGCTGTTCTGCTCGCTTACCAATTTATATATTAATGATAGGTGTATTTGTTGAGCCATCTTATGGTCCAACAATTGCAGGCATAACACTCTTTTCAATGCACTTTATTGGAGTCTTGGTAGCTGCTCCCGCAGCGTACCTACTTAATTGTATTTTAGAAAGAAAAAGTAAGCCGCTAGCCTTTGTTATGGAATTACCTCGATACAGAGTGCCAAATTTTAAAAATATGGCATCTCGAATCTACGAAAGTGGGCACTCTTTTATTAGTAGTGCAGGAACTATTATATTTGCTTTTACAATTGTTATTTGGGCACTTTTTTACTTCCCTCGACCAGCTTCTCTAGAAAACAATATACGAAATGATCAATCTATTCAACATCTTGATTCTGCAGAAATCCAAGGAATAATTGACACTTCCTACCTAGAACAAAGCTTTGGTGGAAGATTAGGGAAAAAAATTCAACCTTTGTTTAATGAAGCAGGATATGATTGGAAAATTTCTGTTGCCGTTATTGCAAGTTTACCTGCCCGAGAAGTCATAATTGCAACTTTAGGAATCCTTTATTCTCTCGGAGGTGAGACCAACGAAAATTCTAAGGATTTACGTACCTCATTAAAAAATGCTACTTGGGATAGTGGTCCAAGAAAAGGAACTCCTGTTTTTAATATAGCTGTTGCTTTTTCCATTATGATTTTCTTTGCTTTGTGTATGCAATGTGGAGCAACTATAGCTATAATAGCACAAGAACTCAATTGGAGATGGGCTATTGGAAGCTTTATAAGCTTATCAATAATAGCTTGGATGGCTAGTATTCTTACATACCAATTAACTCACTATTTCCTATAATATGATAGACCTTATATCTATTATATCAATATGCTTCATTGCCTGTTTAATTCTATATAAAAAATTCAAGAATAGGAAATCTAAAAATGCATGCTGTTGCAATGTTTCTTGCAATTCTAATATTAGAAAAGGTAAAAAAGGTAATCTTATTTCTAAACAATCAATCTGATTATAAAAATTTATGCAGGAGCACCTACGGGTGAATCCTCGCTGCCTAATCTTTCATCATTGGATTCCGAATCTGAGTCAGACCCAATATCTACATTAGAAGCGTCTAATTCTTCTGATTCAGAAACTATTGGCTTGGGTGCGGAAATTTGAGACTTTATTTCTCCATGTTTAAGAATCTCGTATACATGTTTTCCTTCAATCGTCTCATGTTTTAATAGAGCTTGAGCACAAATTTCAAGTGCATTATTGTTCTTATTAAGAATCTCAAGAGCTCTCAGATATTGTTCATTAACAATTTCGTAAATCTTTTTATCAATCTGGATCGCTGTAGACTCACTATAGTTTTGTGATCTTTGTATTTCCTGACCAAGAAATACGTGGTCTTTATTTTCACCTAGGGCTATAGGGCCTAGTTCAGTCATTCCCCAATCACAGACCATATGACGCGCAGTTTTAGTCACCATTTTTATATCCCCGGAAGCTCCACTTGTAATATCTTTGAATATAATTTCTTCTGCGCAGCGACCTCCCATCCCACAACAAATTTGATTAAGTAAACGATTTTTTGAATGATTTAGGATATCCTTCTTAGGCATAAACATAGTAGATCCTAAACTCTGTCCTCGGGGAATAATCGTTACCTTGTATACCGGCAATGTACCATCATCAATTACCGCTTGAACAATAGCATGACCCGCCTCATGGTATGCGGTAATTTTTCTATCTTCCTCGTCCATTAATTTTCTACGCTCTCTACCAAATGAGATTTTATCGCGTGCTTCATCTATGTCTTGGATCTCAACTATTTTTTTATTATTACGAGCGGCAATAAGTGCCCCTTCATTAAGCAAATTAGCTAAATCTGCACCCGAAAAACCTGGAGTATTTCTAGCTACATTTTCAAGTTTCACATCCTCAGAAAGAACGATCTTTTTAGCATGTACATCTAGGATTTCTTGACGCCCGATAATATCTGGCAAATCAATCGTTACCTGACGATCAAATCGACCAGGGCGAAGCAATGCATGATCCAGAACATCCGGCCTATTAGTTGCAGCAATTATAATAACACCTTCATGCCCATCAAAACCATCCATTTCAACTAAAAGGGAATTTAATGTCTGTTCTCGTTCGTCATTTCCACCACCAAGACCGGCGCCTCGCTGACGGCCGACTGCGTCAATTTCATCTATAAATACTATACAAGGTGCGCTTTTTCTCCCTTGCTCAAACATATCTCTAACTCGGGCAGCACCTACCCCAACGAACATTTCAACAAAATCAGAGCCACTAATAGAGAAGAAAGGAACATCTGCTTCACCTGCTACTGCTTTTGCAAGAAGTGTCTTCCCAGTGCCAGGAGGCCCTACCATGAGTACTCCTTTAGGTATTTTGCCCCCAATTTTTTGAAATTTTTTAGGATCTTTAAGAAAATCAACTACTTCACTTACTTCTTCTTTTGCTTCATCACAGCCTGCAACATCCTTAAACCGAACAGCATCTTTGTCTCGAGTAAGCATCTTCGCTTTACTCTTGCCAAAGCTCATAGCCCCTCTGCCAGCATTTTTAAGTTGCCGAACGAATAAAAAGTAAAGAAGTGTTACAATTAAAATAAAAGGAAGAAAACTAACTAATATGTCTTGCAAAAGGGTACTCGATTGGCGCTCATTGAAATAATTCCTTAGAAGTAAAAAGTCATCCTCCGTTAGCCTACCCTGTGCAAAGAATTTCACTCCTTGTACTAGAGGCTCAGATCCTGTTAATTCTGATGTACTGCTGTCCGGTCGAAATACTCCTGAAATAGAGTATCCTTCTCTACCGAAAGAAGAATTAGGTTTCATTGTACCCTCCCAAGCAGTAATTTCCTGAGCCTCTACCTTCTCAATTAATTCGCTGATTGTAAGATTCTTAACAGATAAACCCGAATTAGGATTACTTAAGAATAGCGCAATAATGACTCCTAAGATAATTAGATAAACATATAAGATGCGTGGCTGAAACCTTTGCGGTTTTTGCTTTTTGGAATTATTTGAACTTGAATCTTTGTGATTTTGATTAAACATTTTGTTTGAAATTTGCTTTAACTATAGAGTAAGTCAAACTAAGAACCAATAATCTAAAAGGGGTTGAGGATTTTACTCAACCATTTTCTAGCCAAATATGTCTCTTATTCATTCTAATAAATTTGGGGCCCGCTGAAAATTTTCTCCCATGCTGATCACTAAGAACTGCATTTAATAACTGTTCTTGGAAAGTTGCACTAGCAACAAATCCTGAATTCATTCTGTGAAGCCAGAATAATATTCCCCTCCTAACTAATGCCTTATTTAACTGGTGAAATTGAGAACGATCTAATTTGTAACTAAGCCCATAACACTGCGGAAGAGCTTCTCTAGCTAATGCATCTAGACAGATAAAATCCTCTTCCAACAACATACGACTTCGTTTGGCTCCTTCGTTAACATCTCTACCCATAACAAGCTCAAGTGATGGAATCAATGATTTTCTCAGTTTGTTTCTTGGAATAGACTGATCTGCATTTGAAACGTCATTACACCATTGAATTGATAATTGCGTTAGAATTAGTTTAATTTTTGCAGCTGAATAATTAAGAATAGGCCTAATGTGACTTGGGTATTTTTCAAAATTATACACAGGCCTAGGGGCAATCAAACCCTCTAAACCAGAACCCCTTGCTATACGCTGAATCTGAGTTTCCAAAATATCATCCATTTGATGACCAAAAGCAATTACTCGAGCCCCAATTTCATTTGCGGTCTTTCTCAAAAATTCAATTCGAGCCTCCCGAGCGCTAGTTTCTGTCTTTGCTGACTGATCTAATTCAGCTGATGCATAATGATATGGCAAACGAAGTGTCTCGGCCAGATCTTTAACATATTGAGCATCTTTTCCTGAGTCAAAGCCTCTCCACTTATGATTAAAATGTGCTACTTCTAAATCAAAGCCTATCTCTTTTTGATATGCTAATAACAAGAATAAAGTAAAAACTGAATCAGCTCCTCCTGAACATGCAACAAGTATTTTCTCTACCTTTTCCCTTAAAAGGTACTGATAGACATTTAACTCAATTAAATGATTCCCAGATTTAAAACTGTTTAAAATAGTTTGCATACTAATTCTGAATAAAATTAACCTAAATCATTAAATTAATAAAACTTAAAAATAAATACAATGGATTTATCTTTATTTAACTACTCATTACCGAAATCTCTTATTGCCCAAGAACCAAGCACCAAAAGAAGCGATGCTCGATTATTGGTATATGACCGAAAAAATGATACGATAAGCCATACGCAATTTAAAGATATAATAAATTTCTTGCCCCAAAATGTACAATTTTTTAGGAATCATGTTTCTGTGCTTAAAGCCAGACTTTTTGGGGAAAGAAGTACTGGAGGCTCTGTTGAATGTTTATTACTTAATCCCGCAGAGGATGCGGACACCTGGTGGTGCTTAATTAAGCCAGGCAGAAAGACATTCAACGCTAGATACTTTTTTGATGCAGACCATTACGAAGCTAGAATTTTGGATAGCAATTCTAATGGTGAGTATAAAGTACACTTTAAATTATTCCACGAAAACAATGTTTATGAATTGGCAAATAAGCTGGGCAAAATGCCACTTCCCCCATATATAAAAAGAGAAAAAGAAGATATCCGGGATTTACTTGATGCCGAGCGTTACCAGACCGTTTACGCAGATTGCAACAAACCATTTGCATCTGCTGCTCCAACAGCTGGGCTTCACTTTA
>CAJWMY010000022.1 GCA_913044165.1 uncultured Puniceicoccaceae bacterium | reverse complement strand
AATACCATAGAATTTCCTGAAGGCAAAGCATTATCGACCCATTCCTTTCTCCTAACAATAGGTGCACTTTTATCGTTGGCAGTATAAAAAAATCCAGGAGCTTCCTCATCAGAAAATTTTTCATAAATCTTATTCATACATTTTTCCGCTAAAGTTATGTATTTTTCAGAGGCACCAAATTCTACCCACTCAATTTTTCCTGCTAAATCTAGTAGTGCTTGTGCATAATAAGCGTAATCATGCAAAAATCCTGCCACTTTTTTATCTGAATCCTCATAATAGACTGATTGAAGCTCATATTCTAAATATTCTTCTTTGAGCATATTTTTTTCTATAGCATCAAGAATACTTCTAGCCTTTATAAGCCAATCTTTGTGCCCAAAATAAAATCCAGCTTCAACAAACGCAGATGCTAATAAACAATTCCAAGCTGTTAGTGCTTTGTTATCTCTACTAGGATTAATCCTATTATTTTGCCTATAAAAAAGTAGTTTTTTTCGTGCTAAAAATAAATGCTTTCGTATTCCTAAATCCGGATCTTGTAATGCTAAAACTGACGTATCTTTTTCGAAATTACCTTTTTCTTTAACACCGTATGCTAACGCAAACTCTCTTGCAGATTCTGCCCCAAGTACTTCCCTTAAATCTTCACTACTCCAAACATAATACTGACCTTCTAAGCCTCCTGTATCAGCGTTTAAAGATACCGCATATAGACCAGAACTCAACCGCATTTCTCTATCTAGCCATTCAATAGTCTCTTCAACAATATCCTGGAACAAAGGATTCCTTTTAAGCAACCAACTACGAGAGTAACAAGTAATCAACAAAGCATTATCATATAACATTTTTTCAAAATGAGGTATTAACCAGTATGGATCTACGCTATATCGGGAAAAACCACCTCCTATTTGGTCATATATTCCACCATGAGCCATTCCCTTAAGCGTAACATCAAGAATTAAATCAATTTTACGCGTCATTTCTTCAGAAATATTACCGTTTTTACGCATTGATATAAGAAAATTTAAAACCATTGCCTGGGGAAATTTAGGAGCATCCCCAAAGCCTCCATAACGATCATCATGATTTCCGCAAATTCCCTCTAATGCTACGATTAAATTGCTTGAATGGAATAAGGATTGACCTGCGCTGGAAGCACTTTGAGCTAACAAATTGTTACGAATTGCTTCAGCATTTTCATTCAATTCTTCATGAGAATTTTTGTAATAATTAGATATACGTATTAAAAGCTGAGGCCAGGGTATCAAGCCATTGCCTTTATCTTCAGGCGGGAAATAAGTTCCTCCAAAAAATGGCCTACCATTAGGCAAACAAAATACATTCAAAGGCCAACCACCCCGCTGTATAATCATTTGAACTGCTTCCATATAAACTTGGTCAACATCTGGTCTTTCTTCTCGGTCGACCTTAATACATATAAAATTTTCATTCATAATATCAGCAATAAAATCATCTTCAAAGCACTCCTCTGCCATTACATGGCACCAATGACATGAAGAATAACCTATAGAAATTAAAATAGGTTTATTTAAATTTTGAGCAGCCTTAAAAGCTTCTTTCCCCCAACTATACCAAGCAACTGGATTTTTTGAGTGTTGCCTAAGATACAAGCTTGCCTCATTGCCTAAAGAATTTTCCATAGATTATTGTTAAATTAAAATAAATAAGCGTATTGCCCTTAGTATCACTATCTATAGTACTCTATGATTACTTAGCAAAACTATGACATGCATAAAAATACTCAACGATAAAGTTGCAAATCAAATAGCAGCAGGAGAAGTTATAGAACGTCCTGTGGCAGTGATTAAAGAACTAATTGAAAATAGTATTGATGCTAAATCTACTAGAATTCGTATACAAGTGACCAATGGAGGTAAATCTTTAATTGATGTTACTGACAATGGGATTGGTATGACAGAAGATGATGCCTTATTATGTCTAGAACGTCACGCTACTAGTAAATTGAAAGAATCCAATGACCTTAACAAAATTAGAAGTTTTGGTTTTAGAGGGGAAGCCCTTCCATCAATTGCCTCAATTTCGAAATTTACTCTTCAGACGCGCCATGCGGATTCAATTTCTGGAACCGAAGTAAAAGTTTATGCAGGTAAATTATTACACAAAAAAGTTTGCGGCATGCCAATTGGCACGCGTATTCGAGTAGAAAACTTATTCGCAACTGTTCCTGCTAGGAGGAAATTTTTAAAAACAAATTCTACTGAATCTGCTCACATTCATCATGCAATTAAATTAACTGCACTAGCCCATCCTCAGATTGCATTTGAATTTTTTGATTCAGGAAAAAAAATTATCCATTCTCCTAAATGCCTAAATATCAATGAAAGAATTACTGAACTTTGGAATAAAAATTTAACGAAAGACTTACTTCATATTAAAGAAGAGAAATCTTCTAAAACTCCTTTCTTGAGTGGTTCTATATCCAAAGTTGGAATAGATAGATCTACTCGCAAAGATATCCATTTATTCGTCAATCGGAGGCCTGTTGATAGTAGACTTATATCACTTGTAATAAAGGATGCATACAAAGGAGCGATTCCTAAACATCGCTTCCCAATTGCATTTCTTTTACTTGAGATCGACCCTTCTGAAATTGATATCAATATACACCCCACTAAAAAAGAAATTCGATTTAGAAATGAATCATTTATAAGACAATTTATATTAGAAAAAATAGCTAATGTCATAAATTGTTCAAAACAAATATATACAGCTCCGAATATAGGGGAAAAAAATATAGGAATTAGTGTAGGTAAACATAATAATACAATTAAAAGTGATAAAGTAATTGGTTACGAATCATTGAAAAAAAGAAACTCAAGCAATTACATCTGTATAAATGAACAGAAAAATAATATACCTAGTAATAAAATTAAGAATAAAACACTAATTAATTGGAAGTTTCTACATCACCTAAAAAGGCACACTGCTCTCTATGAAACCAATCAAGGTTTAATAATATTAAATATACTCAAAGCAAAACAGCGAATTCGCTATGAAAGTATCTTGCAGAATAAAAAACCAACAGAACAAATTAGCCAAAGTTTAATTATCCCCCAGCAATTAGAATTTGAGCCCATTCCCTCCGATACATTACTTAAAAACTTAGAACTAATAAACCAAAGTGGTTTTAATATTGAATCTTTTGGTTCTAATTGCTTTCGAGTCTTCAGTATCCCCTACTGGCTTGAATTAAACAAAACTGAATCGTTAATTAGGGATTTAATCGATCAAATGAGTATTAGTGCATCAGCACCTAACTTAAAACATGAAATATTCAAAGAATATGTAGCTAAATGCGCTATCAAAGATTTTTATTTTGATAATACTACAGATAATTCTATGACACTTAAAGATCTACCAGAAAAACTTTTTTCCTGCAAGAATCCACTTACTAGTCCTATAGGGAAAAAAATATTTTTTGAAATTAGTTGGAGCGATATAAATAAAAAGATTAATTAATGTCTAAAATTAGTTATGAAACAATTTCCCCATTTTTATTTGTAATCTTTTTGATGCAATAGGTTTTCCATCTTTGAAATGAAACAAGCTAGGAAATAATGGGTTGGATTTAGAATCTGAAACACTAATTATTTTGAACTTTTTCACTTGCAAAAGATCAGCTTCAGTATCCTTCAATGGTTCCCATTTTACAGGCACTCCTTGCTCATTGAACCCAACCTTCCAACCCGAAATCATAGAATTTTTAGTGAATTCTGATTGGCAAAAAGCTGGGTTGTTTATTAAAAATTGGGGGTATCCGAAATACTTAATATGGACTTCTATAATTACAGGATATGAATTGATATAATTTAAAAAATTTTGCCCTTTTTTCGATTGAACGAAACTATAAAAGCCTAACGGATCTACCCCTAATAGGTTCATTCCATTCCAATCATTGTGCCAATTTGTTGTTTTAAAATTTTTCGTTTCATACCAAGACTTAAAATCCGTCATATACTGAAAGCCTATTTCAAAATGGAGATGCGCATTAGACTTAGGAATTTTATATCCTCCAGCACTACGACCCATTCTTCCTATGCAGTCCCCTTCTTTTACAGGATGGTTTAAACGAATAGACTCATTAACAGAATGCAAATGCGCGTATAGCGAATAGAAGCTCAATCCATACATAGTATGAGAAATTACTACATAGCGACCATAACTACTTCTATTCTCAGAATAATTAATATGAACGACAGTTCCGTCCAAGATTCCGAAGATAGAGTCTGTAACTTCCCCATGCTTATCAAAATTTAATCCAAACAAATCTAAACCCTCATGGAATTTCTTACCATTTTCATCCCAACGTACTAATCCGTAAGTTCCTGATAGAGGATTATTGGATGAAGTTGGCTGAACAAAACAATCAATTGTTTGTCTTAAAGAAAAAGCCTGATTTGCAGTTGGCCAAACTAGAGAATAAGTAGAAGTAAAACTTATAAAGTATAATACAAAATAGCAAAAAAAGTATTTAAAGAATTCCATTTAAAAATTAAACCAATAGATCTCCAATAGCAGCTTCTATTTTAGCGACATTATCTCTATTTATATTTTCAATAGGGACGTTAAAGACTTGTTTAGTTTTTATGTGTACGAAATCTTGATTAAGTACATTTTTATTTAACGGCATAGATTTTAAAATCCTATTACGCTCTAGGCTTAATGCGAATAAGTACTTCAAAAGATTTCTTTCTTTGAAGGAATCCGAACACATTTCCGAATCAATTTCCGAATCATAAAGTGAGATAAATAAACTCTCCGCTGAAAGCTTTCTCTCCTCCTTTGAGACCATCTTTCTTTTATATGAATAAATCCTCGACCATTTACCCAATAGAATCAAATCATCTTCTTCTATCAACTGATCATATTCAGCTTTCTCGAGGTCAATCCTTAGCAATTCTCCGTCACTAGTATTTTTATAAAGTAGACAAACAATTTCCGAACCATCCTTAAAATCCCGGCCTGTTATTGATGATTTTTTCCCAAAATCTTGTATCTGCCAATGAATCATAATTTTTAGAATTGAATAATAAGCCCTTATGGCTTCTATAAAGTATTATATGCGCAAAATAGGAAACCTCAATCTATTGATTTTAAAGACTTATGGAAATCCCTGCCGTGCGATGTGGCATTTATATACCCTGCTCGAATCGTAAAGTCACCGAATCGCTCTTCATCATTTCTATTTTTAGCAAAATCAATAAGGATGGGTTTTAAGGCATCAATTATTTGCTGATGTGTGATTGATTTTTTATAAAGTTTGTTCAGGCGCTCACCTTCAAAACCAGCCCCAAGATATAAATTGTATTTGCCCGGGACCTTCCCTACTAGTCCTATCTCACCAAGATAAGGCCTACCACAACCATTAGGGCAGCCAGTTGAGCGTATAACTATTGGCTCCGATAAAAGCCCTAAATCTTCAAGGATTACCTCTATGTCAGAAACTAAACTTGGCAAATAGCGCTCAGACTCAGCAAGTGCTAAACCACAGGTAGGCAAGGCAACGCAAGCAATTTGATTCTTTCGAATTTCCGAAAAACTAACGTAGCCATCTAAACCATATTGATTTACTAAATTTTGAATAGTATCTTTTTCTGATTCAGGAATTCTGCCAATAATAATATTTTGATTAGCTGTTAATCTAAAGTCTCCTTTGTGAACCTTAGCTATTTCCCTTAAGCCTTTCTTAAGAGATAAATTATTATCATCTAAAACTCTTCCACCTTCGATAAAGAGACCTAAATTCCAGTATCCTTCAAAATCCTTAACCCAACCATAGCGATCACTATTGCTTTTAAAAACGTAAGGCTTTACCATTCCTAAGGAAAATCCAAGACGCTTATTTAGCTCATTAAGAACAAACTCTTTCCCTAGATCTTCGACTGTGTATTTAAAACGTGCATGTGCTCTATTAGTTCGATCCCCAAAATCTCTTTGAATTGTAACAACTTTCTCTGCGACTGATACTACCTCATCTGGCCTGCAAAATCCTATTATATCACCTAATCTTGGGAAAGTAGACTCGTTTCCATGCGTCATACCCAATCCCCCTCCAACTGAAATATTGAATCCTAGTAATTTTCCCTCTTCAATAATAGCAATAAAACCCAAACAATGAGCAAATACATCGACATCATTATATGGAGGAACTGCAAATGCTATTTTAAATTTTCTTGGCAGGTATGTTGCTCCATACAAAGGCTCTTGGTCGCTACCTCCATGCGATAATACTTTTTCCCCATCAAGCCATATCTCTGCATAAGCAGACGTTCTAGGCTTTAATTTGGCGTCCACCAATTCAGCAAGTTTTTGTATTTCAGAATAAACTCTGCTTTCTGGCGGATTAGGGTTGCACATAACATTTCGATTAACATCTCCGCAAGCAGCTAGTGTGGTAAGAAGAGCATCATTAACCATTTTAATTGTATTTTTAAGATTGCTCTTTAGTATACCATGCAACTGAAATGCTTGGCGCGTAGTAATCTTCAAGGTTTTGAACTCACAATAATTAGACAAATCATCTACAGCAATCCACTGCTCGGGAGTACAAACGCCGCCTGGAAGACAAATCCTAGCCATGAAAGTATAAGCCTTATCTAATTTCTTTCTTCTTCTTTCAGAACGTATATCTCGATTATCTTGTTGGTAGATGCCATGAAATTTCGTAAGTTGCTGGTCATCAGAATCTAGAGATCCTGTCAAAGAATCTGACAAACCCTCAAGAATTGTTCCTCTAAGAAAAAGACTAGAAGCTTTAATTGATTCGTTTTTATGCAATTTATCAGATGGTTGGCCGGATGTCATAAAAAAATTAGGACTGAAATAAATTCATTGAGGATATTTAATTTACTCTGCGACTTGACTCATTTTATTTGTTTGTCAGTTAAGAAGTAATAAATCAAATAAAAGTATTAAATTTAGCAAGTATTAAGACAATAAGATCTAACAAAACTTTCCGTCAAAATAATAAAAAATATGTCGTTAAAATCACATAATCTTCCCCTAGATGCCCCATTTGATCCTATTACTGCAAAGCAAATATCATCAATTATATCCAAAATGAGTTCCAATGAAGTAGCTTGGCTTGCTAAACATCTTAGCAAGACAAATACTGAATTATTAGACAATGAGCTGATTATCATCTATGGAACTGAATCAGGAAATGCGGAAAATTTAGCCGAACAAAACTCGGAAAAAGCTAAGCAATTAGGTTTTAAAACTAAGGTTATCAATATGGCTGACATAACCCTAGATCAATTTACGAGTTTCGAAAATTTCCTAATCATTGTCAGCACATGGGGCGAAGGAGATCCCCCTGAAAGTGCAACTGAATTTTATAATGAATTCATGTCCGACAAGGCCCCGAAAATGGACAACAAGAATTATTCAGTTTTAGCCCTTGGAGATACTAGCTATGAGCATTTTTGCAAAATAGGGAAAGATTTTGACCTTCGCTTAGAGAAATTGGGCGCGAATCGAATATCGAACCGCGTTGATTGTGATGTAGATTTTGAGGACAGCCATAATGAATGGTCTAATAAAACACTGAATAAGTTCTCTGAATTATTAAAAATAAATAAAAATACTTCGAAAATTAAAGCAGAATTAGCGAATAAAGAACCCGTAAAATACACCCGCAAGAACCCTTTAAAATCTTCTTTAAAAGAAAGAATAAACCTAAATGGATTTGGTTCCTCTAAAGAGACTGTTCACCTTGAATTTGATCTAACCGATTCAAACTTAACCTACGAAGTAGGAGATTCACTTGCTGTACAACCTATTAACTCAGATAGACTAGTCGATAAGTTATTAGGTATAACTCAATTTAGTCCAGATGGGCATATTTCAATCAAGGAAAAATCCTATAGCCTGAGGAACGCCTTAAAATCACAATTAGACATCACCACTTTATCTATCCCTTTTTTAAATCGTTATAATGCTATAGCAAATGACAAAAAATTAGAATCTCTGTTAAATAATGTGGATAAAAAACTAATCCAAGATTATATAAATGGGCGAGATGTCCTTGATACACTAACTGATTTCCCTACAAAAAACCTAAACCCTCAACCTTTTGTAGACCTATTAAGAAAGCTGCCTCCTAGATTGTATTCAATAGCTTCTAGCCAAAAAGCTTACCCAGATTCTGTACACCTAACTGTAGGAGTAGTTCGTTATAAAACTCATCAAAGAGATCGGGAAGGCGTTTGCTCAACTTTTCTTGCTGATAGAATTAAGATTGATTCTTCTGCAGATGTATTTGTGACTCCGAATAAAAATTTTAAACTACCAGAAAACCCTAATTCATCTATCATAATGGTTGGCCCCGGAACGGGCATCGCTCCTTTCAGAGCTTTTATCCAAGAAAGAAAAGCTACAGACTCTAAAGGTAAAAATTGGCTTTTTTTCGGTGATCAACATTTTTTATCTGATTTCCTTTATCAATCAGAATGGCAATCTTACCAAAAAGAGGGAGTGCTTTCTAAAATAGATTTAGCCTTCTCTAGGGATCAAAAAGAAAAAGTATACGTTCAAGACAAGATGAAAGAAAACGCAGAAGAACTATTTCGTTGGCTTGAATCAGGCGCTTATTTCTATGTTTGCGGTGATGCTAGTAAAATGGCAAAAGATGTAGATAGGACATTACATGATATCATCAAAACCCAAGGATCTTTTTCTAACGAAGAAGCAGAGGATTATGTAAAAAAGCTAAAGCGAGAAAAGCGATACCTAAGAGATGTTTACTGATGATAGATTAAGCTTAAATCTTTTATTTTTTTACAGAAAATTGTCGCTCTACTATCTTTAAGGCGGTCTTTGGTACCCACTCCTTCCATTTGATGTCATTTACTAAAATTTGATTCATAACAGACCGACTAGTTTTTGCTAGAAGAGATGGGTCTCCGGTACCTACAGATCGAATGCGCTGATTTTCTTGCAAATGACGATAAAATAAATTCCAGCTTTTTGGTGCCCTAAAATTGTCTGCTGTTACCAGCTCTCCATTATTAAGATTATGCCAAGGATAAACATATAAATTAACTTTATTTTTAAATAAACGCCCAAATGATTCAAGCATTCCACCCTCTAAATCTTTTGACCATTTTGCTTTAAATAGCTCATTTAGTAATCCAATGCTTAATACAATAGCTATAGGTTTATTAGTGCAATGACTGAGGTATGTTGCCAACCTATAAAATTCAGCGCTACGAGAGATAAGTGCTGTTTTGCCTACTGATTGAATAGCATCAGCTCGGTCTAGGAAATCTCCATGGTCCATTTGGCCATCCCTTAATAAGTTATTAGTACTTATTTCACAAATTTCAACTAGACCATCTAATAAATCTTCCGAAAGCTCGTGTTTGAATGTACGTTTTGATTGCTCAAGCATATCTAGATGCAATTTCAAAATAGGATTAAAACTTCCTCTTAAAAGTAAAATCGCTTTTTTATATAAGACTTCCATTGGTTGAACGACTTCACCCTTTGTATTAAAAACAGTGGCTTCCGTTAATCCACTTTCAACTAGCTGTAAAGCGCACAGACGATTATCAACAAACCTAAAACCTTCTTCTTCAAAGCGCAAAAGGTCTATTTCTACTCGCTTGGAATTGAGATCATCCACAAGAGAATCTACAAATAAACCTAGATCTTCTCGGTATTTAAAAGCAGCATAAATTAAATTAACACCTATAATACCAAGAGCTTCCATTTGATCTTGGTTATTTTGATCTAGCAAACGAACATGAATCCTGATTTCACAAGGCTTATCATTTGGCTTTAACTGGTATCTAATTCCAAGCCATCCATGACACTCACCTTCATCATTATATCCTCGTGCTTTAACTGTATTTGAAAAAGCGAAAAATGTAGTAACGTCACTTTTTGTTTTTCCAAGACGCTCAACTAATAAATCAAACTCATAAGCAAGCATAGATTGTAATCGATCCTGAGAGACATATCGTTTTGTTTTACCGTATAAAGCGTCGCTCATAATCATATCGTATGCCGAAATAGTTTTTGCCACAGTGCCAGCAGTTGCTGATACCCTAAAAAACCAATTAGCAGTTTCTTGGCCAGCACCTATCTCAGCAAAAACTCCATAAATAGATGGATCTAAATTTATCTCTTGGACTTTCTCGTAAACAGTTTGTCTTTTTTTCATTTAATAAAATAAATAAGCCGTATAAAAATATAAATATGCCTCTCTCCCCAAAAAAGCCATTCATTTATTCATATATAATTTTCTTAATACTAATAGTAACAGCAGTATTAGTGCCTGTTCGTAAGATAATCGCAAGCAATGAGATAATTCCAAGGTCATCGAGCAAACACCTCCGTGAGTCTTTTTTTAATTATGGTAACTATTATACCTACAGCTTGTACTGGAGTTTTATAAATGTTGGCACTGCTAAATTAAAATTTTCTATTTTAGAAGAATTTGATAGCGAGGCTAGATTACCTGAAGACTCCTATTATAAAATTGAATTCTCAGTAATATCAAATCATATAATTAACTCCGTCTACCCAGTACATAGTAAAATAGTGTCTATTTTGGACAAAAATCATCGTCCTGTTTATTATAGAAAAAACCTTAATCAAGGAAACGAAATAGAAGACACCGAGCTTATCTTTGATTGGGGGAAACAAAAAATTTTTATAACAGAAAATGGCAAAAATAAAAATCCAATTAACTTAATTAGTGACTGCTTAGATCCCTTAAGTATGATTATTTCTCTTTGCTTAAATGATTTTGAAACGAAATCAGATTTCTCAAAATCAGTTTCTGATGGAAATAAGATTGTAGAGATAAAATCTAGCTTAGAAAATAAAGTAGATTTGCAGACTAAATTAGGGTTATTTAATAGTAAAAAGGTATCTATTGAAACAAATGAGCTCAGAGGTGTATTTAAAAAAAGCCCAGATGCAAATGTACACATTTATCTAAACGAAGATCTCCCATCTATTCCAATTAAGCTATCTAGTAAAGTAGCTATCGGGAACTTCTATGCTCTAATAAAAGAAGGCACTCATAATGGTAAAAAAATAAGCGGAATGAGGATAGACACGGATAAAGATCTTTTCCTAAATAAAAATCGATTTAGCATTAAGACCAAGTAAAGTGCTGAGCAAAGCTTACTCCAAGCCAAGTTTTTGCCTACCCTCTTCCGAAATCATATGAGGATTCCAAGGGGGCTCCCAAACAATTGCAACATTTGCTTTTGAAATACATGAGATTAATTCAATTTGGGTTTTAGCATCTTCTGCTATAACTGGCCCCATACCACAGCCTTGAGCAGTTAAGGTCATTTGAACGTTAACTTCCCTCAGATCAGCCTCATCCGGGTCTGAAACTTTTAGATCGTATATCAAACCCAAATCGACTATATTCAGAGGTATTTCAGGATCAAAACATTGCTTTAGTGCTTCCCAAATAAGCGATTCGGAAAAAGCCACATTAGGCAAAGGTGAACTACTTACTTCAGATTTTTTCTTGAGATAAGATTCTGTTTCTACGCCTAGAGCATCCCAATCCTTACTTGGAATTCGATAAAGACCTTCTGGAGTTCGAATAGTAACGGCACCACCTAATGCTTGCGAAATTGTCACAGTTGTGCCGGCAGGAATAATATGATCTTCACCCGCAGGAATTATGGTACCTAAAGTGTCTCTAATTAAAGTAATTTCTTGGTCAATTTGCATAATAAATATATAATACTTGCTAATGGTTATTTTAAACTTGTATGTCTATTTAATAAATTCTTAAGAGAAGATATGTCAAAAATAATCATAATTGGCGCTGGAGGTGTTGGAAATGTTGTAGCTCATAAGTGCGCTCAATCTTCTAATATATTTTCTGAAATTATTCTTGCATCAAAAACATTTGAAAAATGCTTGGCTATTGCTCAATCAGTAAAAGATAAAACAGGTAAATCAATAAAATGCATAAGGTTGGATGCAGATGATGTAACCATTACTACTAAACTTCTTGAGAATGAGAAACCTGATTTACTCATAAATGTCGCCTTACCATACCAAGACCTTAATTTAATGGACGCTTGTCTAAATGCAAAAGTTGATTATCTAGATACGGCAAATTATGAACCTCCTAATGAAGCAAAGTTTGAGTATAAATGGCAATGGGATTACGAAGAGCGCTTTAAAAAAGCAGGCTTGACAGCACTTCTAGGTTCAGGATTCGATCCAGGTGTTACAAACGTATTCTGTGCTTATGCACAAAAACATTACTTCGACTCTATTGAGACAATTGATATACTAGATGCAAATGCAGGAGATCACGGCTACCCATTTGCAACAAATTTTAATCCAGAAATAAACATTAGGGAAATCACTCAAAAAGGTCGTTATTGGAAAGAAGGAAAATGGATAGAGGTAGCTCCGATGAGCATTCATCGAGAATATAATTTCCCTGAAATAGGGAAAAAAAATGCATACCTTCTATATCATGAAGAGCTAGAATCTCTTTCTAAAAATATTCCAAATCTTAAAAAAATTAGGTTTTGGATGACTTTTTCTGAACAATATTTGCTACATCTAGAAGTCTTGCAAAATGTTGGAATGACATCGATTAAACCGATTAATGTAAAAGGCATCCAAATTCAACCTATCGAATTTCTTAAATCTGTCCTTCCTGATCCCGCAACTCTAGGTGAGAAGACAAAAGGCAAAACCTGTATTGGTTGCGATATTTCCGGTCTTAAGGACGGAAATAAAAAACGAATATTTATTTACAATGTCTCAGATCACCAAAAATGTTATGCAGAAGTTCTTAGCCAAGCTATTAGTTATACAACTGGCGTACCAGCTAGAATAGGAGCGGAAATGATATTAAATAAGAAATGGAGGAAGCCTGGTGTTTGGAACATGGAAGAAATGGACCCTGATCCTTTCATGGAATCGCTTAATAAATATGGCATTCCTTGGAATGTTATTAATCTTAAACCAAAATGATTAACAAATCGATCTTAAGTTGACTTTCTAAGTAAGAAAGTCATAAAAGAGATTCCATGCTTAAAGCTGCAATAAAAAAAGCAAAAACCCATAATCCAATTAAATCAAGGCAAGAACTTGAAAATTGCTCGGCGTACGCTCGAATACAATGGGCAAGAAAAACCTATGATGAAGGATTAGTCATGAGTACGAGTTTTGGCATACAGAGTGCAGTATTACTCCACCTTGTAACCCAACAAATTCCAAATATTCCAGTTATATTTATCGATACTGGATATCTCTTTCCCGAGACTTACGATTTTGCTAAAAAACTTACTAATCTCCTAAATCTTAATTTAAAAACATATAAATCCGAATACTCGCCTGAAGAGCAGGAATCCTATTACGGGAAACTTTGGGAACAAGGCGTGGAAGGATTAGATCGGTACAATGTAATGAATAAAGTTGAGCCAATGAACCGAGCTATCAGCGAACTCAATGCAAAAGCATGGCTATCCGGCGTTAGAAGAACTCAGTCTAAGAGCAGGAGAAATCTTTCTGTCTCTGAACAGCAACATAAAACCATTAAATTATATCCAATTATTGACTGGGATGACGAAACTATAGATAAATATTTAATTGGAAATAATTTACCTTACCACCCACTTAAAGCCAAGAATTATGTATCCGTTGGAGATTGGCATAGCTCCAGTCCTCTTAAACCAAACATGGCGGATGAAGATACTCGATTTAATGGTTTAAAACGAGAATGCGGACTACACTTACCTTCTGGGATCAGTGACTATCAAATTTAGATAATCTTAAACTAGGTACTCTAAATCTGCAAATTCAGAAACAGAGTGAACTTCAATAGATTTATCTATCCTTCGAACTAAGCCAGCTAACACTCTTGCTGGCCCACACTCTATAAAGTGATCAATTGCCAAATCTTGTTTTGAATGAACAATACATGATTCGAAACGAACGGATGACACAATTTGATCCACGAGGGCATTTTTTATATCATTGGGTTCCATTATCATATTTCCAGTAACATTACTAAAAATTTGGTAGCGTGGAGTTTTAAATTGAATTGGATCAATAAATTCTGCGAATGCTAGTTTTGCTGATTCCATTAGCGAACTATGATAGGCCCCAGCTACATTCAAAGGTTTAACTAGTTTAAACCCCATATTTTTAGATGCAGCAACTGCTTGAAGAATATTCAATTTATTTCCAGAAATTACAATTTGACCCGGACAATTATAATTAGCAATTTCAACTGAGAAATTTTTACATAACTCTTCAACCTTAGGGAAATCTCCACCTATCAGACTTGCCATACCTCCCTCGGTTGAATTACAAGCTTCCTGCATTAATCGACCTCTTTCTGCTACTAATCTTAATCCTGTCTCAAAATCATAGACACCGGCGACGGCCAAAGCGGTGAGTTCTCCCAAGCTTAAGCCAAAAACTGCCTTAATGTTTTTTGCTAAGCCTTTCTCTATTAGTAACTTATAAATTGAATATCCCTGTGTATATAATGCAGGCTGACAAACCCTAGTTTCTGTTAAAGCCTTATCGGGCCCATTAAAACAAATGTTTTTTAAATCCCAACCAAGGATTTCGTTAGCTGATTGATAAATCGTACGGGCGATTTCTGAGTGCTCACATAATGTCTTCCCCATTCCAACAAATTGGGCACCCTGCCCTGAAAATAATAGTCCTTTCCCCATGATTAAAATATAAATTTATTTATGTAACTCTGAGTTAAGTAATCAATACGAAACATAATTTAAATTCTAGATTAAATTATCTTATAAAAATAAATTAACAAAAGTGGCTTTACGTTGAAGCATACTTAGTATTAAAAAGAAAATATATCAATGCCCAATTATTATGGAAGAAATCAACTTAAAATCCCACTGGAGGGAATTACAGAATTTAGCAGCTGAGCTTAAAAACAATGAGCCAGCTCTTACAGTTTTACTGAATGCAACAGTACTAGATAGAAAGAGTTTTGCAGAATGCCTAATTTTTAGAATTACTCGAAAATTGGTAAATGAAACTGCCTCAATTAAAGTTCTCAAATCTGGTTTCGAGGAAGCATTTAATTCCGATCCCGCCATTTTGAATTCAATTGCACTAGATATGAAAGCAGTACAAGAGCGAGACCCTGCATGTCCAGATATCTTAACACCTCTACTTTACTTAAAAGGCTTTCAAGCTTTAGTATGCTATAGATTAAGTCACTTTTTATGGATTGCAGGCCGGAAGGATTTCGCTCGCTACCTACAAAGTCTAATTGCAGAGAAATTTGGAGTGGATATACACCCAGCAGCTAAAATTGGTTCGGGCATTTTACTTGATCACGCCACTAGTTTTGTCGCTGGTGAAACTGCTATCATAGAAGACTCTGTCTCAATATTACATGAAGTAACCCTTGGTGGAACAGGAAAGGAACGTGGCGATCGACACCCAAAAATCCGATCAGGCGTATTGATTGGCGCAGGAGCAAAAATTTTAGGTAATGTTGTAATAGGAGAACGGGCAAAAATTGGGGCAGGTAGCGTTGTAGTCAGGGATGTCCCTCCTTTAACAAGTGTTGCAGGGGTTCCCGCTCGTGTAGTTGGAAAAACAATTGACGATAATCCCGCACTAGGCATGTGCCAAATGCTCGATGATTGACTCCGGCATAATTGCAGTTATCGGCAATAATTCCGCATTGTGGACAATTTGCTTTGCTATAGGAGCGGGCTGCTTTCTGACAAGTTTTTCTCGTAAAACACACCTTCCTACATTAGTTCTTCTACTATTAGGCGGATTTGCTTTGGGCCCAGAAGGCCTAAACTTGTTTAATCCGAATGATCTTGGAAGCTTTCTTCCGATTTTTATATCTCTTGCTGTTGCAATAATATTATTTGAAGGAGGACTCACTTTAGATCTAAGGGAATTTACCCAAACATCGCTTGTTATCCAAAAATTACTATCAATTGGGGTAATTGTAACATGGCTTGGAACTGCAATTAGCATCGTTTTTATATTAAAGACAAATATTTCATTTGCACTACTAATGAGCAGCTTGGTTATTGTGACGGGGCCAACTGTTATTGTACCACTACTTCGAAGAATTCGTATACAATCTCGAATATCAAATATCCTACATTGGGAAGGAGTTTTGATAGATTCAATTGGTGTATTTATTGCAATTCTTTGCTTTGAATGGGTTGTTGAAGGCGGAGGCACCGTGGCATTACCCAATTTTCTAATCCGAATTTTTAGTGGATTGTCGATAGGGACAATTGGTGGATTCCTAATCTATCTATCCATGCAAAGAAAATGGATACCTGACACATTAATAAATGGATTTGCTCTTGCTAGTGCTATGTTTATCTTTGGTATTACAGAGCTTATCAAGCCCGAAGCAGGACTCCTATCAGTAACAATTGCTGGAATCATTGTAGGAATTAAAAAGCCTCACAGACTAAAAGAAATTAAAGCCTTCAAAGCAGAAATCGTAGATTTGTTAATAGGCTTATTGTTCCTTCTACTTGTAGCTCGATTAGAATTTCACCAATTCAAACATTTCCTACAGCAAGGGGGTCTTTGGGTTTTAATTGCCGTGATTCTAATTATTCGACCCCTGAGTATTTTCATATCAGCATATAAGACTCAAATTAATATTCGAGAAAAGCTACTGCTAAGTTGGATCGCACCCAGAGGTGTAGTTGCTGCTTCAATGGCTTCACTCTTTGCAATCTCCCTACAAAATAAGGAAAATCCCATTGGGGATCCACTATTAATGGAAGCATTTGTCTACTCTGTTATATGCACAACTGTACTTATTCAAGGCATGTCTTCTGGATTAGTTGCACGATTACTAAAGCTTCAAAGACCTGCCCCAAATGACTGGATTATTATTGGTGCTCATCGCTTTGCTCGAGAGTTAGCAAAGTCCATCATGGCAAACGATCAACACAAAGTTATTCTATTAGACACGAATCCAACAAACATTCGATTGGCAAAAAAACAAGCTCTTAAAGCTATACTCTGTGATGGTATGGAAGCTGAAGAACTATACCAAGAAGACCAAAATCTCTTTGGTGCAGGATTCGTTATAGCTCTTACTGACAATAGTGAACTCAATCAATTATTGATGCAGCGTTGGGCAGAAAATTTGGGCCAAGAAAGCGTCTACGGATGGACCCCTAATGAAAACTCAACCGCCAACAGCTATCGTATAGGACAATGCATTTTTGAAAACTTAGAACCCCCTGCAGTTATAAGCAGTGAGTTAATTAAGGGAAATTACAAAATTGTGAATCAGCTGATTCAAGAGACAACTGAGTATAATTTTACCAATGCCATTCCCCTATTAATTTTAAAAGACAAGCAGGTTCATAAAATCAATCAATCTGATCAAATAGAAAACCAAGTAGCCATCGGTGACTACTTAATTCTCTACGAAAAAAGACTTAGTGAAGACAAAACTGAGAAAGAAATTAGAAACTCCAATCAAGCCCAACTTGAGATATAAATTACATCAAAAATGATAGGGCAAAATTTTACAGAATTCACGTTGACAATCATTAGCATACTCGATTGCTATTTAGGTTTATTATTGCTCGGGTGGTGAAATTGGCAGACACGCCAGATTTAGGTTCTGGTGCCGCAAGGCGTGAGGGTTCAAGTCCCTCCCCGAGTACCATTATTGGCTTTAAGCAGCTATTATTATTATAGATATACT
>CAJWMY010000021.1 GCA_913044165.1 uncultured Puniceicoccaceae bacterium | reverse complement strand
CAACAAGATCATGTGAATAATCTAAGCAAGTCCCTTTTATATAAAGCGCTGTTTTAGGATCAATTAGTAGCTGACTTTTATCTGCATTTATTAAAATATCTCCTGGATTTGATTGATCGGTAAAATTCATTTTATAGCTTAATCCATTACACCCTCCACCAATAATTTTAACTCGCAAAAATACTCCCGAAGCCTCCCTCTTCATTAATTCATGGATTTTAATATCTGCAGTTTTTGATAAACGAATAAGGTTTTCATTTCCTATCCTTACGCTATCAGGCAAATTATTTTGAAAATAATCTTCTTCTGCCATCAGTCAAAAAAAGTCATTTGCGGTTCCTTGATCATATCATAAATCTTTAAAATTCTTATCAATTGAAGTAAATCAGACTTTTGATAACTATTATTCATTTGAATGCTATTAATAATACCTTCTAAAATAGTAGCAAAAGAAATAATCCCGTCAATACCCTGTTCCTTGAGTAAGGAAATACTCTCGCTACGATGAGGCTCATTAGATGGAAGGCTTGGAATAATTAATATTTTCTGGATAGCACTTGTACAATCACTTTCATCCATTTCGTTGAAATTAAAAGAATCACTTGCTTTCTTTAAAACATCTTTCTTTAAAAAATCAAAAAACTTGGTGCCGCTTCTTAATATAGCAGGTGTGAATTTGGAACTATGCCAAGCTTTAACAACTACAACGGCTTGGTGAACCCTGCCAATGTCATTGGCAAAAAGCTGAAAGCTTGAAGATCTATTAATTTTATCAACATTTTTCTCATTGGATGCCTTTGGATTATAGACAAGCATATCGATTTCCTCATCAAAACGCTTCTTTCTTGATTGCACTTGGTACTTCCTAAGTTGACGAACAAAGAATCCATTAAGTTCAAAGTATTCCCTTACAATATTTTCATCAAAACCAGACATAAACAATTTCTATTAACTATAATACTTATTATATAAAATTCGGTCAAGTAAGCATAGTTCTAAACCAAATAGCGCAAATTTAATAAATTATGAAATCAAACGAATATTTGCCATCTTTGAAGCCAACTCAATTGCTTTTATAAGACTCAACGGGCTAGCGATACCTTTCCAAGCAATGTCCAAAGCAGTGCCATGGTCTACAGAAGTACGAATTATAGGCAAGCCCAAGGTCATATTTACAGCAGAATCAAAAGCTAACATCTTTAAAGGTATTAATCCTTGGTCGTGATACATGCAAACATAAGCATCTATATACTTACGATTAGATTCAATAAAAGCAGTATCTGGAGCTAATGGGCCAACAACATCAATACCTGCTTTCCGGGCCTTTTCTATAGCCGGTTTAATAATTCTTTCTTCTTCGCCTGAACCAAATAAACCATTTTCCCCTCCATGAGGATTTAAGCCAAGGACTCCAAGTTTTAAATTTCTACTATCTTCAAAATAAATAGAACGGATGGCTTTTTCGGTTAGGGCTATAATTTTATATATTTTATTACTGCACAATTTACTAGAAACCTGACTTAAACCAATATGAGTAGTAACGAGTGAGCAAGAAAGCTCCCTCGATGTAAGTAGCATACAAACATCCTCAGAATTTGTGTATTCCATTAAAATTTCAGTATGTCCTTGGAAATCAATCCCCGCTAACTTTAGCGCATACTTATTTATTGGAGCAGTAACAATACCTTGGACCATTTCTTTTTGGGCTAATTCAATAGCGGTTTTAATATAATCAAAAGAAGCTTTGCCTGTAATAGCGCTTATCTTTCCAGGCTCTAAACTTGACATTTTAATATTAGAAAAATCAACAACCAGCGGATTATTAAAATCTGAAACTTCTAAAAATCTCTCCAAAGAAATGACCTCAAAACCGCATTTCAAATTAGTTAAAGATCCAACTTTTTCAAGAACTGAAATATCGCCAAAGACAATAGGAATACAAAAATCATTAACAACTTTTGAACTCAAAGCCCTCAAACATATTTCAGGACCAACCCCAGCAGGGTCTCCCATGGTAATAGCTAGACAGGGTTTAACTTTTCTCTTCATCCTAGTAGAATGAATAATTATTATTTGCTAGGCAAAAGAATTAAAAAAAGAATAAATATTACATTAACAAATGGCATCACTAGTAGAACACTCCAAATCGGAGCCAGACTAAGGTCATTAAGTCGCTTTATTGACTGCATCAAGATCCCAAAAATTGCAAATAAGGCTGACATTAGTCCGATAAATACACCTAAGGGGAAATGGGTCCCATCATGCCAATGACTGAAAAAATTTAATGATATTACAGTCACTAGAAACGGTAAAGCAATAAGTATTAAAGTTCTTGAAAAATACTGCATACGGTTAATAGCGCCAAGTGAACTAAAAAGCTGATCATTCATAATAAAAGCAATTTGAAATACAAAAAATATTCAGTAATTAAAAAAATATTCAACTAAAAGAAGACTTTTCTCTAGATTTTATTGCATTAATTGACCACTGCGCTTGCTCTTTTAGAATTGGATCTTTGCTTGCCTCAACTCTTTTCAACATAGGTAAATCGTCCAATTTACCTATGTTGCCAAGCACAAGTGCAGCATTTCGCTTAAGACGATTTAGCTTTAGTCGTTTCATGGGTGATCCAGACAAATACTTATTAAATGTCTTTTCATCCCAGTCCAATATATCGCTCAAATTTGGTAAATCAAGTGCTTGAAAATGACCTTCACGTGTGATTTCAGCCCATTTATTCCATGGGCATACATCCAAGCACGTATCACATCCAAATATGCGATTTCCAATAGCTTGCCTATATTGATGTGGAATAGATCCCTTGTGTTCAATTGTTAAATATGCAATACATTTAGAAGCATCTAATTGGTAAGGTGCTGTAATTGCCTTAGTGGGGCAAGAGTCAATGCATTGCGTACAAGTTCCACAATGATCTTTACCCTTTTCCAAGCTAACAAATGCTTCAGTCGTCACTATTGTTCCTAAAAAGGACCAGGTGCCACGATGTTTTTCAACTAAAATCGTACTTTTCCCTTGCCACCCTAAACCAGCCGCTTCTGCAACTGGTTTTTCCAAAATTGGACCTGTATCTACATAAGGCCTCTGATCTGAACCGCAATTTTCCTTTAAAAATCTACATAGTTTTTTCAATCTTTTATATATAAGAGGATGGTAATCCTTCCCTAAAGCATATTTGGCGACTCGATAACCTCGCTTTGGATCAGGCTGATAATAATTCATAGCAAAAACAAGAATTGTCTTAGCTTCTGGCAAGAGCCTTTCAGGATTCAAACGCCGATCATTATTACGCTCCATCCAATCCATAGTTCCCTGATGACCATTTCTTATCCACTCATTATAGTAATCTCTCCTTAATTTTAAGGGGACTTCTATGATGCCTAAATTATGAAAACCTAAGGCTTCTGATTTTTTCCTTAACTCAGTTAGAATTAAATTTTTCATTAAATTTTACAAATAGTATCAAAATTATCTCGCCAGTTTAAAAAGTAATAATAACACTAATATTATTATGAATAAACAGTCTCTATCATTAAGTATTATTATAGCAATTTTTGCAATCCTTGTCCTATTTGGTTCTCGTTTTTTTGTTAGTGTACCCGCTGGTCACGTCGCTGTCGCTACACTTTTCGGCGAAGTTCAAGACAAACCCTATCAAGAAGGCCTTACAATTCCCGTCAATCCCCTCTTTAACTTTACATTTTATGATATTCGGGAAAAAGAACTTAAAGAATCCGCAGGTGTTCCTAGTCAGGACCAATTAACTACAACTATTGATGTTAGTATTAAGTTCAGAATTAATGGCAGCGATGCTGCTAGAATTCTTCAAGAAACAGGAACGTTTGAAGATGCAATTAGAGTTCAAATACAACCAAAACTGCGTTCTGTAGTAAGAGAACAAGGTAAAAGCGTTGTCAGAGCTGAAGATTTCTTCCTACAAGAAACCCAAGAAAATTTACAAACAGCAATTTTCGACAGCATGAGTAGCTACCTTAGTCCTAGGGGAATAACTTGCTTAGATATATTAATTCGTGATATTAATCTGCCTTCTTTCATTACTCGTGCTATTGAGTCAAAAAAAGAGCGTGAGCAAGAGGTAGAAAAACAAAAAGCTGAACTCGAACGATACCGAACAGAGCAGCAACAATTAATTGCTGCAGCACAAGCTGCAAGAGAAGCAGCAGAATTAGAGGCACAACAAAGACGTGTCCTTGCTGATGCTCAGGCCTATGAAATCACTAAGCTAAATGACGCTATTGCAAAGAATCCTGCTTATGTTCAAATTCAAGCTCTAGAAGCGCTAAAGGAAATTTCTAAAGATAAATCAAGTAAAATTTATTTTCTTAATGGGGAAAGTCCGACACCCTTACCACTAATGAACATGGGCGAACCATTAACTAAATAAAAGATTGGTTGCTGCCTCAATCGGATGCCTACTGAATATACCGAGGAAAATATAAAATCGCTCGATTGGAAGGAGCACATTCGCCTGCGTCCTGGCATGTATATCGGGAAATTGGGGGATGGTAGTTCCCCAGATGATGGTATATACATACTAATTAAGGAAGTTATTGATAATTCAATCGATGAGTTTGTAATGGGCTTTGGTAAAAAGGTTGAGGTAGAAATTAATAATCAACAAGTAATTATTCGGGACTATGGTCGAGGAATTCCACTAGGTAAGCTTAAGGATTGTGCATCAAAAATAAATACTGGTGCTAAATACGATTCTGAAGCATTCAAGAAATCTGTAGGCCTTAATGGTGTAGGAATCAAGGCTGTTAATGCTCTATCTAAACAGTTCAAAATCCAAGCTTTTAGAGATGGGAAAACACGAACCATTGAATTTGAGAGAGGAAAAACGTCTTACGAGGATAGTAGAGACCGCAAGGATATTGAAGAGCAACAGAATGGTACTTTAATAGAGTTTACACCTGACGATTCAATCTTCCCCGAGTTTCGCTTCAGAAAAGATTTCGTCCAAGATATGCTTTGGAATTATGCATACCTGAATAGTGGCCTCGCGCTATTTTATAACAAAAGTAAATTTAAATCTGAAAATGGACTTTTAGATTTGTTAAAAAATAAACTTAATAGTGATCCTTTGTACCCTATCATCCACCTTAAGGATCATGACATTGAGATCTCCTTTACTCACGATGAAAATTATGGAGAAGATTATTATTCATTTGTGAATGGCCAACATACTACAATGGGTGGAACCCATCTCAATTCTTTCAAGGAAGCACTTAGTAAAACAATCAAAGACTTTTATAATAAAGATTTTGATTCTATTGACATCCGAACCTCCATCGTTGCTGCAATAAGTATAAAAGTAGAAGATCCTGTATTTGAGTCGCAAACAAAAACTAAACTTGGATCGCTTGAAATTGGCCCTGAAGGCCCTACAATAAGAACTTTTGTAAATAATTCTCTTAAAAAAAATCTAGATAATTATTTACATCGAGAATCTAATACAGCGAAATTGCTATTAGATAAGATATTAGAATCTGAAAAAAACAGGAAAGAACTTAAAGGAATTCAAAAGCTTGCTAAAGAACGCGCTAAAAAGGCAAAATTACACAACAAAAAGTTACGTGACTGTAGAATTCATCTAGGAGATAAAAAGCCCGAACGTCTTGAATCTTCACTCTTTATTACTGAGGGTGATTCTGCTAGTGGATCCATTACTAAGGCAAGGAATATTTTAACCCAAGCAGTTTTTTCTTTAAAAGGAAAACCATTAAATTCTTATGGGCTATCAAAAAAAATAGTATACGAAAATGAGGAATTCAATCTACTACAAGATGCGCTCAATATAGAAACAGGTATTGAAGATTTGCGTTACAACAATATTATTATAGCGACTGATGCTGATGTGGACGGAATGCATATTCGTTTACTATTAATTACATTTTTCCTTCAATTCTTCCCGGAATTAATCAAAAAAGGACATCTTTACATTTTACAAACCCCCCTATTCAGGGTTCGTAATAAAAAGGAAACTATCTATTGTTATTCCGAAACAGAAAAGATTAAAGCTATAGAAAAATTTGCGCCTAAGCCAGAAATTACACGCTTTAAAGGTCTAGGAGAAATTTCCCCAGATGAATTTTCTCATTTCATAGGTAAAAATATAAAATTAGACCCAATAATCATTCCCACAGGAATGGCCATAAAAGATATCCTCCTGTTTTATATGGGCAAAAATACGCCGGCCCGGCAAGATTTCATTATAGAAAATCTTTATGTAGAAAAGGATCATGCAGAAATTTTGGAAGCCTGATCGATCTATCTTTTTTATAGACAAACATTATAATGAAACAAACACGAAATTTAACGAAATAGTATTTTAGATGTCAAAAAAAAGCCATTCCGAAAATCAAAATCTCGAGTTAGATCTTAAATCAGATACCCTTCAAACTGAAAAGAACACTGATTATAAAATTCATTCTGAAGACCCAAGTAATCATTTAAATTCATACTACAGCAAATGGTTTCTTGAATATGCAAGCTACGTAATTTTAGAAAGAGCAGTTCCTCATGCACTTGATGGCTTAAAGCCTGTACAGCGAAGAATATTACATTCTTTAAAAGAACTAGATGATGGTCGCTATAATAAAGCAGCTAATGTCATTGGACACACAATGAAATATCACCCACATGGGGATGCTTCCATTTGCGATGCTATGGTTCAGGTAGGACAAAAAGATCTGATGCTTGATACCCAAGGAAACTGGGGCAATATCTACACGGGAGATTCATCTGCTGCTCCTCGTTATATTGAAGTGCGATTATCTAAATTTGCATTAGAGGTTGCATTTAATGCTAAGACTACAAATTGGCTAGCTTCTTATGATGGAAGAAGTAAGGAGCCTGAAACTTTACCGATTAAATTCCCATTACTCTTAGCGCAAGGCGCAGAAGGCATTGCAGTTGGGTTATCCTGCAAAATCTTGCCTCATAATTTCAACGAACTAATTGATGCATGTATTTCGGCTCTTCGGAATGAGCCTTTCGAGCTTTATCCAGATTTTGTTACTGGTGGAGAAGTTGACATATCAGAATACAACGATGGTAAACGCGGTGGAAAAGTTAAGGTGCGGGCAAAAATTCAATCTCGAAAAAAAAATCTACTTGCTATTACCGAACTACCATATGGTAAGACAACATCATCTTTAATTGACTCAATATTATCTGCCAACGACAAAGGCAAGATTAAGATTTCTCGAGTAGAGGACAATACTTCTAATAATGTAGAAATTCTTGTATACCTTAGCCCCGGCTCAGATGCGGAAAAGATTACACAAGCACTTTATGCCTTTACAGATTGCGAACTCTCCATTTCTTCAAACATATGCGTGATAAATAATGATAAACCACAGTTCCTATCCGCAACTGAACTCCTAAAAATCAGTTCAATAAGAACCAAAAGTTTATTGAAAGATGAATTTCAAATAAAATTAAACGAACTAGAAGAAAAATGGCATTTAAGTTCCCTAGAAAAAATTTTTATAGAAGAAAAAATTTACAGAAAAATTGAATCAGTAAGAACTTGGGAAGGAGTTTTAAAAACTATTAATACAAACTTAAAACCTTTCGAGAAGAAACTCAAGAGACCTATCATACAAGATGACATCATTAAGCTCCTAGAAATAAAAATTAAAAGAATTTCAAAATATGATTCCTTGAAAGCAGAGGAATTGCTAATCGATTTAGAAAAGCAATTAGCTCAGACGCAAAAAAACCTTAAAAACCTTACTCGATGTGCGGTAGCGTGGTACAAGGACCTAAAGAATTCGTATGGTAAATATTTCGATCGCAAGACAAAATTAGATAGCTTTGATAGGGTTATAGCTGAAGAAGTAGTCGTTAGCAATGAAACTTTATATGTCAACCGAGAGGAGGGCTTTGCTGGATACGCAATGAAAAAAGATGAAGCTGTCTGCAAGTGCTCCACCCTTAGCGATATATTATCTATCAATGAATTTGGTAATTTAATTGTTAAAAAAATATCCGGAAAAGCTTATTTTGGCAGAAAAAATATCCACATTGACCTATTCAATCGTAAGAACCCAAATGAAAATAATTATTGTATGATATATCGAAGCGGGAAAAGCGGTTCAGTTTATGCAAAACACTTTACTATCGGTGGAATAACTAGGGACAAAGAATATATCCTTACTAAAGGTGAGCCTAATTCAAAAATATTTTATCTTGGTGAATACAAGGCAGCAGACAAAAACCCTCCTAAAGTGAAGATAAACTTAAGACCTTCTCCACGCTTGCGTAAACTAGACATCTTAATTGATTTCAATAAATACGCCCTCAGGGGAAGAAATAGCGGTGGGAACATTGTCACCAAGCATAGCATTAGAAACGTCATCTTAGTTCGAAACCCTAAAACTTAAATTAAATTTGGAACACTCATTAGAAATTATAGATTGGGGTTTTATCTGTTATAAAGATGCCCTAGCTAAGCAAATTGCTTTGGTTGAGAAAAAAATACAAAACCCAGATTTAAGTGATTATCTAATTTTTGCCGAACATGAACCTGTTTATACTATTGGTTCAAGAGCTGGCGCAAATAAAAATTTAATTTGGGATGAAGCAATGATTAAAAAGAATAAGCTATCAGTAATTAAAACTAACCGCGGTGGAGACATCACATACCATGGTCCCGGACAATTAGTAATCTACCCAATCATCCATTTAAAATACCGAGATTTACACGCTTATCTTCGAAATTTAGAGACCGTTATCATTCAATTATTAAAGTCACTTGGAATCGAATCATCTATAAGACAAGGGAAAACAGGCATTTGGATTGAAAATAAGAAAATATGCGCATTGGGAGTAGCAGTTAGATCTTGGATTACCTACCATGGGCTTGCTCTGAATGTAAATCCAAATTTATCTCATTTTGATGGGATTATACCTTGTGGCATTACAGATGGAACTGTAACTTCACTGGAACAAGAGTTGCATAGGGTGACAGAAAAAAAGTTGATAAAGGATCGATTCATAGTTGAATTTAAGTCTATATTTTAAAAGACTTAACCTAAAATATGCTAAAAAATAAACCCAACTGGCTCCGAGCTAAACTTCCTACTAGTGCCGAGTACAAAAAAACATTACAAACTGTTAATGATCATAAATTAAATACAGTATGTAAAAGTGCTCAATGTCCTAATATGGGAGAGTGTTGGTCTAGAGGTACCGCAACCGTTATGATATTAGGGAATATTTGCACACGTTCGTGTACTTTTTGTGCAATCCAAACAGGAAGGCCTACTGAACTTGATATTGGCGAACCAGCTCGCGTTGCAGATTCTATTGCAAAAATGAATTTAAAACATGCTGTCATTACCTCTGTAGCACGTGATGATCTTAAAGATGGAGGAGCAAACATTTGGGCAAATACAATAAGGGCAATTCATCACAGAATGCCTGAATGCGCTGTAGAAGTTCTAACAGCGGATTTCCGGGGCCAGCAGGAGTATCTAGATATTGTACTAGATGCATGCCCTGATATATTTAATCATAACTTAGAAACAGTTGAACGCCTTCAGAGACCAATCAGAAAAACTGCTCGCTATGACAGATCTTTATGGGTTTTAAAGCATGCAAAATCTCGAAATTTTATAACCAAATCAGGAATTATGCTTGGAATAGGTGAATCCGATCCTGAAATTGAAGATGTCCTATATTCTATGCGTGATGTTGGTGTTGATATACTTACAATAGGACAATACCTTCAACCATCGCCAAAGCATGAACCTGTTGATCGTTGGGTTACTCCAGAGGAATTCATAAAATGGAAAGAATTTGCACTTGGAATTGGCTATGGAGTTTGTGAGTCAGGGTCGTTAATCCGATCTTCATATCATGCAGAAGAACAATCAGAAAAATTTGATGTACATAATCGCAGAAAAAAACTTTTGAGCTCAATAAAAAGATAATATCTAAATCATAATAGAATATCCTTAGGCATAGTTGTTTTAGCATATCTAATACTTTAAGATATTAGATTAAATCCATTTTCGATCCATCTCAGAAAGAGCTTTTGCAAGGTGCTTTGCAAAAAATGGACCCCGATATACCCAACTTGTATAAATTTGTACTAGCGATGCGCCAGCATCAATTTTCTCTCCAGCTGTTTCTGGGCTATCAACGCCTCCTACTCCAATGATTGGCAACCGACCCTCTGTTGATTGTGAGATATATCGAATAACTTTTGTCGACAAACCATGAATAAATGAACCTCCACTGTACCCACCTACTTCATTATTGAAAATGCACTTAGGTCTTTGTATAGTTGTATTTGTAGCAATAATTCCACTATATTCATAAGCTATTAATAGCTCTAAGATTGTATCAATTTCAGAAAAACTTAAGTCAGGAGCAATTTTAAGAACTATTGGGTGCGGAGACCGACCCATTTTTTTTGCAAGTGCCTTATTTTCTTTCTGCAAGGTATCTAATAAAACCAAAAGATATTCTCTTGATTGTAATTGTCGCAAATTTTGTGTATTCGGGCTACTAACATTAATTGTAAAGTAGTCAGCCTGATCGGCTAGTATATTAAAGGATTTAACATAGTCATCCACTGCATTTTCGAGGGAAGTCGTTTTTGCTTTTCCAAGATTAATGCCTAGAGGAACAACACGTTTATTTTTAGGAAATCTTTTTTCCAAAGATTTCAACATAGCATTTGCGCCCTTATTATTAAAACCCATTCGATTAATTAAGCCTTCGTTATTTACCTCCCTAAAGAGCCTAGGTCTTGGGTTGCCCGGTTGTGCTTCAGGAGTAACAGTTCCAACTTCAATATGCCCAAAACCAAAGGCCTCAATAGCGTTAGGGAAAGCACCGTCCTTATCCATGCCTGCCGCTAAGCCAACTCGATTAGGGAAATTCAGACCGAATAAGTGTACTGGCTTAGCTGCTTTTACTAAATTATAATTACGATAAAGTCCACAAAGTAGTGGCATAGAAGCCATTAAATTCAAAAGATAACATGCAGAATCATGAGCCTCCTCAGGATCCATACGAAAAAAGAAAGGACGAATAAAGTTTGTATATATATCGGACATTTTATCGGTTAAATTAACCTATAAAGTATGTAAATCAAAATAAAACTATATAATAATTAAAAAAATACTATAAAAGCGCTTTACAAAATCAAATCTGTGTATTTCCAAATATATATAGTATTTTAATTACAAATTTTCTCAAATTTAATAGTAACATATTTCGAATTCATATATGGCAAAAAGTTCCCCAAATTTATCCTGGTGTAAAGCTAGATTAGGTAATGACATGAATTGGTGGGTTTCCGAGATCAGCGACCCTATACATTGGGATACTGAGGGTCTTGGAATCATAGATCCCAAGCAATTTCAGTGCATAATTGATTTGATTGAACCATTATACGATTATGGTTTCTTAAATGAATATCTAGATAAAGCCTTCTACGCATTCGCCATTGAAAAAATTGAACCCGACAAAACAATACAAATTAAGCGGACACAAGAGAGTATACTCGAATGCGAAGAGCAATTCTTTGCTTTGCCTGATATCATTGACGAAGAAAAGGGTCCATATGCCGATTTCCTAGATCATATTTCTAAACTAAGGATAAAAATGCTCAATGCTTCATTAGATGTAGCTCAAAAAATATCTGTTGACGAACTAGAGGAAAGCATTCGCGAAGAACAAAATAAAGAATATATGGAAGGTCGAAATACCCATTATTTTTCGGAAATAAAAGCCATCTTAGAATATATTCCTGAAGGGTTTGAGATTGATAATGAAGATGCTCCAGAAAAAAATGAGGATAGAGACGCTCCCCTTTTAGACGAAATCAGTGATATCAATGAAGACCTTGAGGAAGACATTGAAACTGATGACACTATGAAATGGGAAGAAGAAGAAGAAGAAGACGCTTCTGATGACAATTACGGAGAAACCACATCTCCACCTGAAGAATAAAATAACGCAATAATTTCTCTATAAGCCTTGTGTTTAATTATAAATTAAGAGGCAATTATTTACGCTATTTTAGTTGAAAATAATAAATAATTTCCGACCCATACGGTCTGCAATTGTAAGATTTTGTAGGAATACACGTATCTAAAACCTCAAAATAAGGATCGAAGTAACTTATAATGTTTTCTCTTTTAATCTTATAAGGGGGCCCTTCTTCCGACTCAGAATTAGTACTAGTTTTTAAGAAAAATATAGCTAGAAATCGCCCTTTAGGTTTTAAATTTCTAATTAAATTAAGAACATAAAGATTACGCAGAGGCTTTTCAATTGCACAAAAAAATGTATGCTCTACTACCCAATCAAATTGATGCTCCTCAAAGGGCAAATTCGAGAAAAAATCGCAATTATGATAAATTTCATTAGAGACTTTTTCAAAAGAATTAGCAGCTCTAATTGCCGTCATTGATATGTCTATTCCTACAACAGATTTATTATATTGAGCTAATAGGCGTACATCATATCCATAGCCACAACCCAAGACCAAACCTTTTCCCAATAGTCTATTTCTAGTAAGCCATTCTCTTATGCCTGGAGATGGTTTTCCTTTATCCCATGGCGTATTGTTATTAAGATAAGCTAATTCCCAATTCTTTGACATAAAGTTATCTTGATTGTAAACGAATTTCATTAAAATCGTTTGTCCGGCAAACATCCATGATCTCAGTTATTAGTTTTAGCTCGGTTTGCTCATCTGCCATTATTAAAATTGGAGAATTTTTTTTTAAATCTTTTGCTAATGATAAAGCCTCGTTAATTTTGTCTTTAATTAACAAAGATCCATTAAAATAAAAATTTCCTTTTTTATCTATCGATATTACAAAGTTCTCATTAATATTATTTTGTCCTGCTGTTGTGATCTCAGGGAGAATTAAATTTAGCACCTTGAATGACTTGAATTGCATAGTCACTAAAAAGAAAAATAGTAATACCGTAAGCACATCGACTAAAGGTATAATATTTATGGAAAGTTTCTTAACTCTGCGCTTATGGACCGCCATACTTATCAAATTCGATCTTTATAGAGAAGGCCCTCAATACATAAATCAAGATTTTGTGAAGTTAATTCGATTTTTCGGATCAAGTATGAATGTACTGCTAATAATGGGATCGCAATTAGTAGCCCAAGGATAGTTGTATTTAAAGCTAACGCTATACCACTTACAAAAGCACCTGTATTAGAAAAATCTAAACCAAGTGAAAGCGTTCCAAAAACATTAGTTAAGCCAAAGACAGTACCTAGTAGGCCAACTAGAGGCGCAATGGCTGTAATTGCTTCCAAAATAAATAGCCCTTTCTCAAGGCGCCCTATTTCTAGCTGAACAAATGCTTTTAAAATTTTCTCATCCTTAGCATATGATTGTTCTCTAAAAAATAAAACTAGACGTCTAGCAAGAGAATCTCCCGAAAGATTATTAAGATCGATTTGATCATCCAATAAATCTTCGATAAAACTATCTGGGAAGAGGACATTTTTACGTAGGGCATATATTCGTTCACAAGAAACATAAACTCCTAGACAAGAACATAAAATTAATGGGTAAAGGAAAACTCCAGTTTGATTTAAAAACTCCATTATTTTTCAATATAATTAAGCTTGCCCACAACTAAATCTACTTCTGATTCATTTTGAAGTAATTCATTTAGCGTATCAAAACTACCATCCATTAAACTTTTTCTAGCTCCCTCCTTAATAGAACAAGCAAAACTCAAATTACCAATTTCCACTTTTAATTCCTGTAAGTTTATACTAAGTTGTGTTTCCGGATTGGATTCAATATATTGTGAAATTTGTTCACGATCATTATTATTAACGCAAACGCAAACTACTCCAAGATTCGTGGAATTTCCAAAAAATATTTCTGCAAAGCTTCCTGCAATTACTGCCTTATATCCTGCTTTTTGGATTGATTGGGGCGCATGCTCTCGAGAACTTCCACAACCAAAATTATTTCCACTTACTAATATAGACGCTTTAGAAAAACGAACATCATTTAAGTTATGAACTCTTTGCGTTCCATCTTCGCTGTATCGAACGTCATAAAACAAATACTCTCCTAGTCCATCGAAAGTTACACATTTCATAAAACGAGCTGGTATAATTCTATCAGTATCTATGTCATCACCTGGAACATAAACAGCACTTCCCGAAACAAATTTTATTAAATTATCACTCATCACTAAAAATTTTTAAATGTCTAAAAACCAAATACTTCTCTCGCATCAGATACTTCTCCTATAATTGCAGCTGCAGCTACCATAATAGGACTCATCAGAAGTGTTCGGCCTGTAATACTTCCTTGCCTACCTTTGAAATTTCGATTTGAAGAACTCGCGCATAATTGATTTCCGACCAATTTATCAGGGTTCATCGCTAAACACATTGAGCATCCAGCTCCACGCCACTCAAATCCTGCATCTATAAAGATCTTATCTAGACCTTGTGCACTTGCTATAGATGCTACAACTTGAGATCCTGGAACAACTATAGCTTTTACATTTTTTGCTACTTTCATTCCCTTTATATACTTCGCAACTTCTTGTAAATCAGATAGCCTTCCATTTGTACAGGATCCTAAAAAAGCCACATCTATTTTTTTCCCTTTTATTGATGAACCCCCTTCAAATGACATATGATTCAAAGCCTCTTCAATTGAAGCACGATCAGACTGAGTCTCTCCTGAAATTATAGTAGGTATTGACTCATTAATACCTATGCCTTGACCAGGGTTTATTCCCCAAGTTACCGTTGGCTGTATATCTTTTGCATTTATAGATACTACATCACTATACTTACAATCTTCATCAGATGCAAAATTTTTCCATCTAGCAACGGCATCATCAAAAGCAGAACCAGAAGGACAATATTTCCTTCCTTTAAGATAGTCAAAAGTAACTTGATCAGGATTAACGTAGCCAGCGCGCGCTCCGCCTTCAATTGACATATTACATACGGTCATACGCTCTTCCATAGAAAATCTATCAAATACATCTCCTCCATATTCATATGCAAACCCAGTTCCTCCATTGGTGCCTAGTATACGAATAATATGTAAAATAACATCCTTAGCATAAACGCCCGGAAGTAATTCACCATTAACATTTATACGCCTCACGTTAAGTTTATTTAGTGCAATAGTTTGCGTCGCTAATACATCCCTAACTTGGCTTGTTCCTATCCCAAAGGCTATGGCTCCAAAAGCACCATGAGTAGAAGTGTGAGAATCTCCACAGGCGATAGTTGTCCCTGGTTGAGTGATTCCTTGCTCAGGCCCCACAATATGCACAACGCCTTGTTTCCCTGTATTGGTATCAAAGAAAGTTATGTCATTATCACTACAATTCTTCCTTAATTCTTCAATCATCCCTTGCGCTAGAGGATCGCTGTAAGGCTCGACCATCTCATTAGTTGGAACAATATGGTCTACAGTAGCAAATGTCCGTTGAGGAAAACGCACATTTAGTCCCCTTTCCCTTAACATTCCAAAAGCTTGAGGGCTGGTTACCTCATGTATTAAATGAGTTCCTATTAATAGTTGAGTTTGCCCATTAGATAACTCTTTAATGGAATGAGCATCCCATACTTTCTCAAATAACGTTTTACCCATAAATAGATTAAAAATTAAGATGATTAAACCAAATCAATAATTTAAATCGCACAAATACTTAAAAAAAAAGCCCATTGCACGAAAGTACAATGGGCATAAAAATAAAAAAGATTAAAGAGATGATTTTAAACCAGCTCCAGCTTTAAACTTAACTGATTTAGAAGCCTTTATTTGGATTTTTTCTCCTGTTTGAGGATTTACGCCCATGCGAGCTGCACGATTAGATACCGAAAAAGTACCGAATCCGATTAACTGAACGCTTTGATCGGAGGTAATACCCTTTTTGATACCTTCTAGAACTGCTTCTAGAGCACGTTCTGCTGCTGCTTTTGAAGTATCACTACCGAGTGAAGCTTGTATTTCTGAAACTAAGTCTGCTTTGTTCATATATTAGTAGATGTGTAGGTTATAATTGATAGTTGAAAGGCTATGTTTATCAGTCAGGCAAGAGATCTCGTCAATCATTTTTACCCAAAAAGTTAATATTTTATAAAAATTGCTCTTTAACCCTATTACATAAATTAAAAAAATTAAAGGCTTAGCTCTGATGATCCATTATTTTTTGTAATAATTGCTTTAATGCTTCATCTTGAGAAATTTCTTCTGACCTTGCAATTTGCTCTGCTCTCTTGATTAATTGGGATGCCAGTACCTTAGATTGTTTTGGCTTTGATCCCATTTTTTGAAAAAACTTCTCTAATATACCATTTAATGAGTCCATGGGAAAAGTATTGTATTAAAAATCAGAAAAAGAACAAATTGAAATTATTTTAACGTCTTTTATCATGAAAGACTTTTTGATTGTTTCCAAGTAACGAAGTTTTAAAATAGCTACTGCATAAAAGACATGGGGATCTTGATGATGTTCGTATATGGCCCGAATTTCTCCTAGGTTTTTATCTTCAATTACAATTTTATACGGAAGACGCATATCATTGAAAGCCCCCCTAGTATTAATTGTCATAACAAAGAGTTGCCTCTGTGGATTTCCTAAATTATGCAATCTTGCAACTACTTCTTGACCCAAAAAGCAACCTTTTGTTAGCGATACAGCATTTGGCACTAGATTTCCCTCAGCAGCTAAATCAGATGGTCCAATCTCATTAGGAATTAATGGAATCGATGACTTAATACGCGCTAAGTGAAATTGGCTAAAAGACATTAATCTTAAACTTTTAGACCTAATCCAATTAATTGCACTATTATGGAGTGCTGAATCCGCAAAAGCTAAAATATCAAAATTTTCAGGAAATACCCTAGCCGGAAGTCTAAATATCTTAATTTTTACATTTTCTACACAAATAAAAGGAACCTTTGATTTATCAATCAAACCTTCGATTCCTAATGACTGATATAAGTCTTCAAACTTGTTCTTTTGAAGCATCAAGCAACCAGCTAAATTAAATCTATTTATAATTACTTCATCCGCAATAATATGGTTATTTAAGTGCTCTAATATTGCTAATTCTGGGGAATTTTCACTGAATACATAACAATTGTTCTTACTATATCTTAGTATAATACTATCTGCTAAAACCCGACCTTTTGCATTAAGCCATAAGCCATAAGTAGCAGATGGGAGTTCTTGGCTATTTAAATCATTTGAAAACTGGCTTTGGAGAAATGAATCGGCATCTGCCCCAGAAACGTGAAGGCAAGACCATTTATTAAGCTCATATGCATTAAAATTATTACTGACTTGTATCATAGTTTATGAAAAAAATATTAAATATATGAAATTATGTCTTGTTACTTATAAAGGCATCAACTATCCAACAATCGTGAAAAAAATAACTGATATCAATATTACATCAAAAACAGAACTTCCTACCCCAATAGAACTTTGTAGCAAAATTAAACGTAATAGCGATATTGAACAGTTTGTTGTAGAAACAAGAAACGCAATCAATAATATAATTTTCGGGAATGATCCCAGACTTCTGGTTGTTGTTGGTCCATGTTCTATTCATGATCTTAAAAGCGGCAGGGAATATGCAGAGAAACTAGCTATTTTATCAAATCAAATTTCTGATCGTATACTTGTAGTGATGAGAGTTTATTTCGAAAAACCTAGAACCACGGTTGGTTGGAAGGGTTTAATAATGGATCCCAACCTCGATGGTACGTCTAATATACCTGCAGGCTTAGAAATTGCTAGAACTTTCTTAACAGAAGTCCTCGAATTAGGACTCCCTACTGCTACAGAACTATTAGATCCAATTACCCCCCAATATATTGCGGATCTTATCTGCTGGTCTGCAATTGGAGCTAGAACGACTGAAAGCCAAACGCACCGACAAATGGCCTCTGGTCTATCTATGCCTTTAGGGTTCAAGAACGCAACCAATGGTGACCTAACTGTAGCAATTAATGCTGTAGAGGCCGCTAGCAAACCTCAAACATTTTTAGGAATAGATAATGCTGGAAGAGCTAATGCATTGACAACAAAAGGTAATCCTAATTGTCATATTGTT
>CAJWMY010000020.1 GCA_913044165.1 uncultured Puniceicoccaceae bacterium | reverse complement strand
AATGGCACACCCGAGAGGAGTCGAACCCCTAACCTCCTGATCCGTAGTCAGGCGCTCTATCCAATTGAGCTACGGGTGCATTAGAACTTATAAAGACAATCCTATAGAAGAATTCAAGCAATACTTTAAGTAATTGAAGAAAAAGAACTAATCATTCTAGTAAATAATAAAATTGAAAATAATAATCGATTGATTAAGGCTCATTAATAATTAAAGAGATGTTTAAGAACTAATCTTAGGAATATAGGCCGGAAGATCTATGCCATGTGGCTGCTTCCTTTTAGTTCGCTCAAGTCTTGAACGACGGCGCATCATTCTATCTAATTTAAGTACCATTTGATCTATAGATTTATAAAGATCATTTGAGGCTTCGGTTACATTGTGATCATTTCCTTTAACCTCCAGATGGCCTTTTGCTAAATATTCTTTTTGGTGTGAAGATTTGTGTTGATCATACTTAACTTCTACTCGCATCCTAATTATTTTCTCATTATGATAGAATAGTTTTTCGGATTTTTCTATTATAAATTGCTTAATTGAATTAGTGAGTTCTAGGTTTTCACCAGACATAATAAGTCGTGTACTTTTTTTCATTTGAATTTTTGGATGTATTTAATTGGAAATAGTTTCTAAAAAATCTTTTGTAACTAAAAGAGTATAAAATTTGATACAATTAATATAATATGATTTCTATTAATAATCAAACTTCTAATTTTAAAATTTTCTTAAATTATGGTCGAAATAGATCCATTTAGCGCCAATAGTCCATTAGTTGATATGGACAAGTTCCTTTCATGGATTATATATGAGGATTCTGACATCTTAGTATTAAATAAGCCTGGTTGGCTTGTGTGCCATCCTTCAAAAGAAGGCCCGTTATCAAGTCTAGTTGGAGCCGCTCGTATTTACTTAGGATTGGAAAAACTACATTTAGTGGCACGTTTAGATCGGGAAACAAGTGGGCTTGTTTTAATCGCTAAAAAGACCTCGGTAGCTAGAAAATATCAAATGGCTATTCAAGATAGAATAGTAGTAAAAGAATATCTGGCTATCTTAGAAGGTTCTTTGAGTGAGTCAGTTAAAGTTGATCAGAATATAGCACATAGACCAAAGGGAATTGTTAAAATTAAAAATCATGTTAGCTACGACAGAACTTCTAAGTCAGCCATTACGATCTTTGAGCCTTTATTTTTTAATGATGATTACACATATGCTAGGATCATACCTCAGACAGGTCGTAAGCATCAAATAAGAGTGCATGCTGAATGGATGGGTAATCCTGTTGTCGGTGATAAGATTTACGGGCCAGATGAGCGACTTTACATAGAATTTATTGAGAGTGGGTGGACTAGGAATTTAGATAAACTACTCCCAATGAAACGCCAAGCACTTCACTGCTATAAGTATCAATTTAATTTTCCCTCAGAAACAGTTTCTTTTACAGCTCCTTTGTGTCTTGATATGGAAATTTTTGTAAGGGAAAAGATAAACTATAAGGAGATGGAATCTTCGGTCCAGAGTTGAGTTTTTGTAAAGAATTTTTTTATTATAATTTGTGACTTCATTCCTGAAAAAAAGATTCTTAGTAGAACCAACAAATTCAGGATTGTATTGCTCTTTAGGCGGTTTTTACATTGACCCACATAGAAGCGTAGATAAAGCAGTTATCACTCATGGTCATACGGACCACGCAAGGCCTAATATGAAGTCTTATTTAACATCTCGAGTTGGTAGTAGAATAGTTAAAGAAAGAGTAGGAAAAAAATCAAAGGTTGAAGACTTGCCTTATGGGCAAAAGCTAAAGATTAAAGATGTAATAGTCTCATTCCACCCTTCAGGTCACATATTAGGTTCTAGTCAGGTGAGAATAGAGCATAAGGGATATGTTTCTGTAGTAACGGGTGACTACAAGATATCAAAGGATAATTCATGTGATTCGTTTGAGTTGGTCAAATGCCATGAATTTATTTCAGAATCAACTTTTGCGAAGCCATTTTACAGGTGGCCTAATCCCAAAGAGGTTTTTTCTAAAATAAATTCATGGTGGCTGAATAATACGCAAAAAGATGTCACAAGTGTTATTTTTGCATATGCATTAGGAAAATCTCAGAGGGTGCTCTGTGGTCTTGATTCATCTATTGGGGCTATAGGAGTGCATGCTTCGGTAGAAAAATTTAACAATTACTATAGGGAAGCTGGTAGACCTATTCCTAATACAATAAAAGCGAGTATTAATAATAAACACATGTTGGTCGGCAATGGAATAATTATAGCTCCGTCCTCAGTCCGTCGTTCAAATTGGCTTAATCAGTTTGCTCCATTATCATTATCTTTTGCTTCCGGATGGATGCTCGATAAGGGAAATGTTGGAAGAAAAAAGGTTGATAAAGGATTTGTGTTATCAGACCATGCAGATTGGTCGGAAATTCTTAGGACTATAAATTATTCAGGAGCTTCGAGAATAGGTCTAGTTCATGGAAGTACTAAATTATTGGCTGATTGGCTTAAAAAGAATACCCAATTAGAAATTTATGAATTTAGGATGAATAATGTTAAAAGGAAGAAGTGCGATAAACGACAGATGTCTTTTTTTAAAGAATTTATTTAGAGTTTGGTGACTTCAATAGGATGTCTTTAGCAGAAAGTCCTTGTTTGATCATTGGTAAAACGTGCTCCGTGTATGGAACGATAACCTCTAAAACATAAGGGCCATTGTGTGAAATCATTTCTTCAATAGCACTTTTTAGATCTTTCCTTTTATAAACACGCCTTGCTTTTACTCCAAAACCCTCACTTATTTTAACAAAGTCAGGATAAATTGCGTCAAGATTATCAGGACCACCAATATTATCTTTGTCACAAAGAATGGTTTGACCCCGGACACTCTCATAAAGTAAATCTTCCCATTGTACAACCATACCTAAATGTTGGTTATTCATGATAATGGTTTTAGCATTAATCTTTTCTATATGAGCAGTAGCAAGCTCTTGAACATTCATTAAAAAACACCCATCTCCGTCAATGTTTACAACAAGTTTATTCGGATATGCTACTTTAGCTCCAATAGCAGCTGGTAAACCAAAGCCCATTGTGCCAAGACCAAGTGAGCTAATATAGCTTCTTGGTTCTCTGAATTTGAAATATTGGGCTGCCCACATTTGATGTTGTCCTACACCTGTAGTAATTATGGCATCACCTTTGGTTATTTGATAAAGCGTTTCAATGGCTTCTTGTTGCGTTATATGTTCGGAGGCATCATAGCTAAAAGGATGTTTTTCTTTCCATTCCTGGATCAGCGTATTCCATTCTAAAATATCAGGTTTTGAATATTTGTTAGATTTCCATAGTTCAATCAGTCTATTTAAAGCATACTTAACGTCTGAATGAACAGGATAATCAACTAGTTTATTTTTATTATGTTCTGAAATATCAATATCGATGTGAGCAATCGTAGCTTTAGTGGCAAATTTTTCAATTTTGCCAGTAATACGATCATCAAAACGAGCCCCTAAACAAATCAATAAGTCGCAATCACAGACAGCCCAATTTCCAGCGACTGTGCCATGCATTCCAAACCAATAGAGTGATTGAGGGTCTTCTGAATCAAACGCACCTAATCCCATTAATGTAGATGCTACAGGTAAGCCGGTTAGTTTTGCAAATTCCCTTAATTCTTTGTGGGCCTCAGCAGAGATGATTCCCCCACCTATATACAATACTGGTTTTTTTGCAGTACTAATTAAGTCAATAATTTTTAGTAATTCAGAATCCTCAGCTTTAGGTTGGGTTGCACTTAATTTGTATCCATTTAGTTCAATCGTTTCTGGAAAATTTGGTATTAATAGCGCTTGTTGCACATCTTTTGGGATGTCAATAACTACTGGACCTGGTCGGCCTGAATTTGCAATATGAAATGCTTCTTTAACTATTTTTGGTAGGTCTTCTTTATCTAGTACTAAATAACTATGCTTAACAATAGGTAAAGTCATCCCAAAGAAATCAGTTTCCTGGAAGGCAGCCTTTCCAATAAATTGTTGATAGACCTGACCGGTAATTGCAACTAGTGGAATACTATCCATGTAGGCATCAGCTATGCATGTAACTAAATTTGTTGCACCAGGGCCACTAGTTGCCATGCATACACTTGGTTTTCCGGTAGCACGAGCATAGCCATGAGCCATAAAGCCACCACCTTGCTCAAAACGTGGCAATATAGTACGAATTTTCTGACTTTTAGTTAATGCTTGGTGGAGCTCCATGGAGGCACCACCAGGGTAAGCAAATACCACATCCACACCTTCTTTTTCAAGAGAGGCGACTAAAACATCTGCACCCTTCATCATCTGACCTTTAGAGCCATTTTTGGTGTTCTTCTGTTTATTTGATTTTTTCATAGTAATTTTGGATATTATTTGCTTTGTAATAAAATGATTTATAAGAAAAAAAGCGATTTAGTTACAAATGATTAATGCCTTTGATTCAAGTCTTAAATGAAAGCCTATTTAGTTAAATAAGAGAGACTTTTGTCATTTTAGAGTAGATGATTATTGCATTCATTAGTATTGCCATAATAAAAATAATCGCACTCTATGTATTTATGGTTAAGGTTTTATTTTTGGGTGACATCGTTGGACGTCCAGGTCGTTCATTTGTCTGTGAAAAAGTAAATGAACTAAAAGCGGATCTTTCAGTTCACATTGTTATTGTAAATGGAGAGAATGCTGCAGGCGGTTCTGGAATCACTCTATCTATAGCTAAGGAGCTATTTTCTTCTGGCGTTGATGGTATAACTTTAGGGGATCATATATGGGACCAAAAAGGATTTGAGAATGAAATAGGAGATATTGAGGGGCTATGTAGGCCGTCAAATTTACCCAAGCAAAATCCTGGAAGAACACATATTATTCTTAAATTTAATAGCTTTACATTAGGAGTTTTTTCAGTGCTTGGTCGGAATTACATAAATCTAAAATCCAGCTGTCCATTCCAAACAGTTGATTCTCAAATAGAAGCTATTAAAAATCAGTGCGATGCAATACTAGTTGAAGCTCACATGGAAGCAACATCAGAGAAGATCGCACTAGGATGGTATTTAGACGGAAAGATTGCTGGTTTAATTGGGACGCATACACATACCCCAACGGCTGATGGCCGAATTTTGCCCAAAGGCACAGCATATATTTCAGATGTTGGTATGTGCGGCTCGTACCAATCTGTTTTAGGTCGAGAGATTGATCCTGTTATTAATTCATTTAAAGATGGTATTAAACGTCGTTTTCCAGTTGCAGATCAAGATATTCGTTTGAGTGGATGCTTGATTGGAATTGATGAAAAGAGAGGGCTTGCAGAAAGTTTTCAACGCTTCGAATTAAAAAAATCAGCTAAGAGCTCATCCGCTTAAACTAACCAATACACTTTAAATGCTTAGTAAGGATCGACACATTATATCAGTAGCTTGATCGATGACTGAACTGCTATGAGCCGTAGAAATGAAACATGTTTCATACGGCGAAGGCGGTAGGTAAACTCCGTTCTTGAGATTATTATTAAAAAATCTAGCGAATGATTCAGTGTCAGAGTGTGTTGCTTCGGTAAAGTTTGTTACTGGATTTTCAGTAAAAAAAAGCGCAAACATTGATCCGACTTGAGGTACTTGTAGTGGTATTCCTTTAGAATTTGCGGTATCTAAGAGGGCATTACTTATTTGCCGACCAAGCTTTTCAAGTAACGAATAAGGGTTCTGATCAATTAATAGCTGAAGTGCAGTAATACCAGCAGAAAGAGCTAAAGGATTTCCACTGAGTGTTCCAGCTTGGTATACGGGACCTTCAGGAGCAAGATAGTCCATAATAGATGCTTTGCCGCCTAAAGCACCAACGGGCAATCCTCCTCCAATAATTTTTCCCATTGCTGTTAGATCGGGTATTATCCCTTCTTTTTCTTGGGCTCCACCTAGAGAGACCCTGAATCCGGTCATAACTTCATCAAAAATCAATAAAGCTTGGTTTTGTTCTGTGATTGATCTTAATTTTAAAAGGAAGTTTTCTTTGGGTAAAATCAATCCACAATTTGCTGGGTATGGTTCAATAATTACACAGGCTATTTTTTCTTTGTAAGATTTAAATACTTCTTCGAGGCTACTAATATCATTATATTCTAATACAATTGTTTCTTCAGCCAAAGATTGAGGAATACCTGCACTATCCGAATTTCCTAGAGTCAAAGCTCCCGATCCTGCTTTAACTAAAAGTGAATCGGTATGCCCATGATAGCATCCAGCGAATTTAATCACTTTATTTTTTCTGGTATAACCACGCGCTAATCGAATTGCTGACATTGTCGCTTCAGTCCCACTATTACACATACGAACTTTTTCAACAGAAGGCACAATTTTCTGTAGGAGCTTTGCCATACTTACTTCATAAGAATTAGGTGTACCAAAACTAGTTCCTTTATCTAATGCACTTGTAATTGCTTGTTTGATATCCGGGTGGTTATGCCCATGAATAGCGGGTCCCCATGTACAAACAAAATCAATTAATTGTATCCCATCAACAGTATACAAATAAGGCCCATTAGCTTTTTTTGTAAAAAAAGGAGTTCCGTTAACAGATCTAAAAGCCCTTACAGGAGAATTTACGCCACCTGGAATATAACGCTTTGCGGTATCAAAAAGTTCATTTGAGTAATCCATTGTTTTAAATGGTATTTAATTTAAATATTTTTGCACAATAGGCATTCGCCTTCCGATTCCGAATGCTAGGGGAGAGATTTTGAGGCCTGGGGCTGCTTGTTTTCTTTTGTATTCATTTTGATCTACTTTTCTAAGAACCCAATCAACTGTTTGGGCATTGAATCCTCTAGAAATTATTTCAGATCTCGTAAGACCAGCTTCGATGTAATTATATAAAATAGAATCTAAAATTGGGTACGGAGGCAATGAATCTTCATCTTTTTGGTTGGGGCTTAATTCAGCTGATGGAGGTTTATTGATAGTATTTTTTGGAATAAGTTCCTTATTTCGATTTATATATTTAGCTAGTGCGTAGACCTGCATTTTAGGCAAATCGGAAATAACAGCTAGTCCCCCGCACATATCTCCATAAAGAGTACAGTATCCGACTGCTATTTCGCTTTTATTTCCAGTAGTTAAAACTAAGTGATTTAATTTATTAGATAGAGCCATTAATTGTAATCCTCTCAATCTAGCTTGAATATTTTCTTCTGCAATATCTCGCTCCATCCCCGAAAATAAATTCGCTAGATTTTCTTCAATAGCTTTGACCGGTTTTGTGATGGGTAGGATTTTAAAAGGAATATTTAAATTCTGAGCTAAGTCTTCAGCATCTTTTATACTGTGAACACTCGATATTTTTGAAGGCATTGCAACACCCAAGATATTTTTAAAACCGACAGCTTCTTTAGCAAGCGCAGCAACTACAGCGGAGTCAATTCCTCCACTTAATCCAATTAGTACTTTATTGAAACCACTTTTAAAAATGTAATCTTTCAGTCCTAATACCAAAGCTTTATGAATGTTTTTGATATCCGAATTCTTATTAAAATCTTCTACTTTAGATGGACTATTTAAATTAAAGGCTTGAATTCCTTCTTCAAATTTTGGCATTTGGGCAATCACTTTAGTTTTTGGGTCAATAATCATACTTTCACCATCAAATATGAGTTCATCATTGCCTCCTATAGCATTACAATAGGCAATCGGGCAATTGAGCCTCTGACTGATATTTTTAATTAAATTTTGGCGTGATATTTCCTTATCAACGTGCCAAGGACTAGCTGAAAGGTTTATTAATAAGTCTAGCTTTATTTTTGAGAGCTGTTCGATTGGATTGGTTTTGTATTTTTGTTGAGACTTCTCATTTTGATAGGTCCAAATATCCTCGCAAATGGTCACCCCAATTATTTTGTTATTCCACTCAATCGTATTTGGAGTATCTTCAGCTTTAAAATAACGAGCTTCGTCAAATACATCATAGTTAGGGAGTAGTGATTTTCTGAAGTATTGTTTTATAGTTCTATTTTCGCACCAAGCTGCGGAATTAAAAAGTATCCGATTTTGATTGATTTCAGATATGTATTCTACAGTTCCAATAATAGCAGGTACGGTATCAATTTTGCAGGCAATTTTATGCAAGCTTTTTACGGCATCTATGCAAAATTGAGGTTTAAGCAGTAAATCTCGAGGCGGGTATCCGCAAATTACTAATTCTGGGAAAATAATTAATTCAGCCCCTTGTTTCAAAAGTATATCGTAAGCTTCTAGGATACGAATTCGATTACCTTCAAAGTCGCCTACTGTTGTATTAATTTGCGCAATTCCTATTTTCATTAATATCTGAGTATTACACATTATCCTAGGCTTGCAAATCAAGCCTTTCATTTAATAAAAGACAAATATTATAAACCATGCAACCGAATCAATTTATTTTAGCATCCGATTCTCCTAGAAGAAAATTGCTTCTAAGGAATATGGATATAAGCTTTAATATACAATCCCCAAATGTAATAGAAGATGATAGCTCTTATTTAGATCCCATTGAACTAGTCTATAACAATGGGCTTCTAAAAGCAAATGCAGTGGCAAAGACTAATCCAAATGCATTGGTTTTAGGCTCAGATACAACTGTATCTCTTGAAGGTAGAATTTTCCCTAAGCCACAAGATTTCGAAAAGGCAGTAGAAATGCTAATCGATCTATCCGGTAAATGGCATTCTGTTTATACCTCAATAGCTTTACTATGGCATGCAGGGGGATTTCAAGAAATACATGTAGATAGAAGCCGCGTCCGATTAAAAGAGCTATCTAAGGACCTAATTTTAAAATATTATAAACATGTATGTCCCTTAGATAAAGCAGGGGCTTATGGAATCCAAGAAGCTTCGGAAATGATTATTGAAGAAACCCAAGGGTCTATTGAAACAATTATGGGTTTACCTACTCAACTTCTACAAAAGCTATTAAAAGAAAATGGTTTTGAATTTAAACTTTGCGATTAATCGAAAAATTTAATAGATTTTTAGATGAATGGATTACTCGAAATATAATAGCCAATTTAATTGGCGGGCTAATAGCAAAGTCACTTCTAGGTTATATCCATTTAAGGAAAGCGTCTCGGAGCATTTTAAGTATAAGGTAGTAGGGGTTTTAGGTGTTTTGATTATTCACTTATTTTTTTTGTTAATTTTTTTGCGTATTGAATTAAGTGACTTTCAAGAGATTACTTCATTAAATGATTCAATAACTATAGAGCTTAAACATACTCCTAAAAATTACGCAGAAGCTAATCCGGAAGTTTTTTCTAATAAACCAGATCAAAATGAAAGATATTCTTTTAGAGATCAACAAGCTTCTGATAGATCTGAACGTTCGGATGGAAGCAATATGCCTTTATTAGATGGCACAGAAAATTTTACGAATAAGATTATCTCAGGAAATTCTTTGTACAATATAAGTTTAGAAGAGCCGCCGATTTTCTCTGGTACTTATGGGAATAATCCTAATCTTAATAAAACTAATGGAAGTGTGAAAAATAATAATCTAGAATTACAAAATGAATTAATCCTAGTGCATGAGCCTGCACAAATCGTAAGCCCTTTTGATCCGGTAAGCTCAAAAAAAGGTTCAGATGTCTTCCCAAGAAAATCAAATAATGAAGGAGTAGATGAGAGTTTGCTCATACCATTAACCTATTTAGATGCCCTAGTTAAAACTTTAGATTCTGATTTGGTTAGTGAATATGGTCAACAGGTTAGACCAAAACCTATGGTTAGGCCTAAATTATCACCTAAAATTACCATCGGGCCTATCGTAAATACCAATTCTAGTGCTAACAGGTTTGGAAAAATCGCGTTAGACGCAACATTTAGTGAATTTGGAGATTATCAGCTACATCTTTTAACTTCCTTGCAGATAAATTGGTACAATCTCTATAAGATTTGTGACGAACCAATCGAATCTGGTTATGTGGTCATATCTTTCATTATTGAAGCAGATGGAACAATAAATAAATCATTAGTAGAAGTTATTGAATCAACAGCATTACATTCTTTAAGTTCCCTTATTTGTCAGAATGCAATTATAGATCTTTCACCCTTTGATCCATGGACGAAAGATATGGAAGAGGTGTTCGGCCCATCAAAAAAAATCACTATCACTTTTTATTACTAATGGCAAAATTAATTAAATTACCATTACACGCATCTGTTCAATTTATAAAGAAAAATACTCATGGCTTAATTGCATTAAATAAGGGTATTGGTGTTTTGTCTCACCCCAATAGAAGAAAAGATAGAAAAATATCATTATTGGATGCAGAATATAACTCAAAAGAAGAATGTTATTTTTGGAAGGATGAATCTGATAATGAATTAAGAGTATGGCTGTTAAATCGTTTAGATTCTCCAACTTCTGGGGTTATTATTCTTTCCCAAGATAAAGCTTTGAGTGTTTTAATAAAGGAGGCTTTTCATAAGCATCGTATAAAAAAGACTTATTATGCAATTGTTAAAGGGAGTCCGCGTTTGCGTTCAGGTATTTGGTGCCAAAAGTTAAACTTAAATCCTTATAATAAAGTTAGATCAGATTCTTCAATCTCAGCTAAGACGCAATATGATGTAGTTCGTACAAGTAAAAAAAACTTAGCTATTAGTTTCTTAAGATTAGAGCCAATTACTGGTAGGACTCACCAACTAAGAATTCACTGTAGCCAAAATAGGATTCCTATAGTAGGCGACCAAACCTATGGAGATTTTAAATTTAATCGTTCGATGAAAAAATCTTTTGGAGTTGATCGGCTATTGCTTCATTCTTCAAACATAGAATTAAGTTACAAATGGAGTAATAAAGTTTTTCAATTTAGCGCAAAAGCGGAGTTGCCAGATAGCTTCAATCAATTAATCGTTTAATCTATGTCTATAGATGCCCCTAAAAATATCGGTACAAAATTTACATCCCGAAGGAAATTCTTAAAAGGAGCTGTTGGAATAGGTCTTTTATCGGCATCGGCTACAAATGTTAAAGCAGCTTCTTCAAAAATAGTTAATCAAGGGAAAATCAAAGCCAAAAATTGCATTTTCTTAGTGGTAGATGGAATGGGGCGGGGAACTTTATCTTTGGCAAATGATTATGCTCTTTGCTGTACAGGAAGGCCTTTAAATTGGATTAATCTATTGGAGAATAAAAAGGTAAGAACTTCTCTTCAAAATACAGCTTCTGCTAGTTCTTTAGTAACTGACTCAGCTGCTGCAGGATCAGCTTGGGCTTCAGGGCAAAGAATTCGCAATGGCCAAATTAATATTTCTATGGAGGGAGAGTCTCTTGAGCCATTCTTTCTTAAGGCTAAAGCATTAGGTAAAGCTATTGGTTTAGTTAGTACTGCAAGAATAACTCATGCTACTCCAGCAAGCTTCGTTGCTAGCGTGGCCAATAGAGATGATGAGGATATAATAGCTCATCAGTATTTGGAGCATGAAATTGATTTATTAATGGGTGGAGGAGCGCGTCACTTTATTCGGCCAGGATGTTCTTTATTAGAAGATTTTAAGCGCAAAGGTTATTCATGTTTTAGAACTAAAAGCTCTATGCTTAAGAATGTTAAGGCTTCAAAAATATTAGGTTTATTTGGCGATACTCATTTACCCTACGCTCTAGATCGTAAACATTCAAAGCAGTATTTCCAAGTTCCAAAATTAGAGGAAATGTTTCAATTTGCTTTATCTAATCTTTCTAGAAATAAATCAGGATTTTGTTTACAATTAGAGGCGGCCAGAGTTGATCATGCTGGGCATGCTAAAGACATGGCATCAATTGTTGAGGAGCAATTAGAATTTGATCGCTGTATTCCAATTGCTGTCGATTTTGTTGATAAAAATCCTGATACCCTACTAATTATAACAACAGATCATGGTACAGGAGGGTGTCAATTAAATGGTATAGGGAACAGATATGAAGGTGTTTATAAGACAATGGATCGTATAAATAAAATTAAAGCTTCATATGAATTTTTAGCTGAAAAATTACATCAGATAAAAAACCCAGAAAAGCAATTGTTCTCCTCACTTTTAGGAATAGGTCTAAGTGAAAAAGATCTTAAAGTTATTAAATCAATGATGGATCAAACTTATAGCATTTTCCCTTTTGGCTACCGAGAAAAAACAAGTCAAGGCTATGAGGGTTACCGCCACGATTATTTAGCGGCAAATTTAGGATCTTACTTTGAAAGGTATTTTTATGAGCAAACAGGAGTTGCGTGGACTTCGGATGCACACACTTCTGAGCTTGTTGATTTAATTGCCTATGGTGCTTGTTCAGGATCGATCCCCCAATACATGCAAAATTACGAATTAAATGGTTTGCTTCGTAATGCACTCGAGATTTAATCTATAGGGGTGACGATAGAACGCACTATTATAGTAGATGGCTATAATGTCATATATGCCTTAGATTCTCTAAAGCACCTAATGCCTGCAAACAAAGAGCGTGCCCGAGAATCTCTCGCTATTATGCTTCAATCAATTTATTCAATTGAATCTGTTCGCATTATGTTAGTCTTTGACAGCGCTTTTGATCGAATAAAAATTGAATATCCATTAGGAGATAAATCCTTCGAATTTATTTTTGCCCCCCAATACCTCACCGCAGATGGAGTTATTGAACGTATTATTGTTCGTATTCATAATAAGGCATCTGTTACTGTTGTAAGTAATGATAACCTTGTTCGGGAAGCTACCCGATCTAATGGTGCAATGGCAATGCGTCCTATTGAATTATTTGAATGGATAGCAAATTGTAATAAGCGCCTGACAGAAAAAAAACAAATTTCCAAAGATAATAGAAAAGACCTAGAGAATCGTATAGAGTTAGATTTTAATTTAGAAGATCTCTAAAGCAAATTTATTATTATCTATTAATCAAGCGCAGCGCGGGCGTTTTCAAAAAGTCGCATCCAAGGACCCTTTTCTCCTTTGTAAAAATTACTCCCATAGCTTAACTGAATTGATCGAAAACAGCGCTCAGGATGAGGCATCATTATAGTAACACGACCATCTTTATTTGCGAAGCAAGTATTGCCGTCTTTAGACCCATTAGGATTAATCGGATAAGACTCACATGGGCTCCCTTTGGAATCTATGTATCGCATGCCTATAAGTTGCTTTGATTTGCATTCATTTGAATCTCCGGTTTTAGAAAAATCAGCTCGACCTTCCCCATGTGCTACAGGTATGGGTAATACACTTCCTTCCATACCTTTTAAGAAAATACTAGTACTATTTAATACTTCAACATTAGAAAGCCGGGCTTCAAATTGCTCCGATTTATTTCGGGTAAATGACGGCCAATATTCAGATCCCGGAATTATCGATTTAAGTTGTGAAAGCATTTGGCAACCATTGCAGACTCCAAGAGTGATGGTATTTGTATCAGAAAAGAATGCTTCAAATTGCACCTTCAGATTTTGATTTAGAAGTATTGAGCGTGCCCATCCAGTCCCAGCACCCAAAACATCTCCATAGGAAAATCCCCCACAAGCAACTAAAGCTTGAAAATCATCTAGCTTGAAAGAACGATTTAGTAAATCGGTCATATGTACATCAATACTTTTAAAGCCTGCCTTGTGGAAAGCATAAGCCATTTCATTTTGTCCGTTTATGCCTTGCTCTCTAAATATAGCGATCTTAGGAGAAATCTTCTTTATTATTTTTGGGATATTCTCTGGATTGTATTTACTTGAGATTTGAATCCCCATATCTGATTCATCTAAGAGAAGGTCGTAAGCTTCTTTGGCACAGTTTGGGTTGTCACGTAAGCTTTGCATTTTATAGCTCAATTCTGACCATTTTTGATTTAGAACTTTGATGGAATTTTCATATATAGCATCACTTTTGTAATTCAGGGAAAGCTTACTTTCTTTATGAGTTTTACCAATTAGGTGGCTAATTTTTTGAAGCTTGTGGGTTTTAAGGATAGATTCTACTAAACTGAAGTTTTTATTTGAGACTTCGATCACGGCACCTAGTTCTTCATTAAAGAGTGTTTTTAAAATACACGAATGCGGTTTATCATCCTGGATAAAAGCGTCTAAATTTATTTGGCATCCTTTGCGACCAGCAATTGCCATTTCTGTTAGAGTAACAAAAAGACCCCCGTCAGATCGATCATGGTATGCATATAGCAAATCCTTTGCTGTAAGTTCCTGAATCGCATTAAAAAACCTTTTAAAGAGATCGGGATTATCTAAATCAGGCCCTTCGGAACCTACTTGCTTGTATATTTGAGCTAAGCAACTAGCCCCTAATCGATTTTTGCCCTCACTTAAATCTAAAAGAATTAATTTACTATTTGTAGATTTGAAATCTGGGGTTAGCGTTTTCCTAGCATCTTCAACTGTTGAAAAGCCAGTAACAAGTAAGCTAAGTGGGGAAATTTGTTTTACAGTTTTATTCTTTTTATTATTCCAAGAAGTACGCATCGACATAGAATCTTTTCCAACAGGAATACAGATTCCAAGAGCTGGGCATAGTTCCATGCCAACAGCTTTAACTGTGTCATAAAGATTTGCATCTTCTCCTGATTCACCTGCGGCGACCATCCAATTAGCAGAGAGTTTTATTGAATCTATGGAACCAATCATTGCGGCCGCCAAATTTGTTAGGCATTCCCCAATTGCCATACGACCAGAAGCAGGAGCATTAATGAGTGCAAGAGGGGTTCGTTCTCCCATTGCCATAGCTTCTCCAGTATACGAATTCATAGTAGTTGTGGTGACAGCAACATCTGCTACAGGCGTCTGCCATGGTCCAACCATTTGGTCACGGCATACCATTCCAGTAATGCTACGATCAGCTATTGTTATGAGAAAAGATTTATTGGAAACTGCAGGGAACTTCAAAATATTATTAATAGCGTCTTCAAGCTTTATATTTGAAAGATCAAGGGAGTAGGTAGTTGGATGCTTCCGTGTGCAATCTCGGATCATTTTAGGGGTCTTTCCTAATAAAATACTCATTTTGATATCAATAGGATCGTTCTTAAAATGTGCATCAATCAGTTTTAGCTTATTGTCATCAGTTGCTTGTCCCACAACAGAATAAGGGCAACGTTCCCTTCTACAAATTTCAGTAAAGCGACTTTCATCATCGGGCATGATCGCTAGAACGTATCGTTCTTGGGCTTCATTACACCAAATTTCCATTGGGCTCATAGAGAAATCTTGATTATTGATATTTCGAAGATAGAAGCGTCCGCCAGTTGCTTCTACTAATTCAGGGAGACCATTAGATAGACCGCCTGCACCGATATCATGAATTGAAAGTATTGGATTATCCTTTCCCATTGCGATGCAGTGATCTATAACTTGCTGACATCGTCTTTCCATCTCAGGGTTGTCTCGTTGTACAGAATCATAATCTAAGCTTTCAGACTGAGTTCCAGCTGCTATAGAGGAAGCAGCGCCTCCACCTAATCCAATTTTCATGGCAGGACCACCGATTTGGAAAATTAATGCTTTGGGCGGGATTGATTTTTTATCTACGTGTTCTTGCTTGAGGTTCCCCATTCCCCCAGCTGCCATGATGGGTTTGTGGTAACCTCTAAGCGAATCCGCGTGAAGCATTTCAAAAGTTCTAAATAATCCACATAATTGAGGTCTTCCAAATTCATTACCAAAGCTAGCGCCACCGATTGGTCCCTCGAGCATAATTTGTAAAGGTGTTGCAAGTCGAGTAGGATGGTCTTCAAGCCCAATCTCCCAATTTTGTTTATAATCCGGGATATTTAAATGAGAAACAATGAATGCAGAGAGTCCGGCTTTTGATCGACCTCCAATGCCGGTTGCTCCTTCATCTCGAATTTCTCCACCCACACCCGTTGCTGCTCCTGGAAAGGGGGAAATTGCTGTCGGGTGATTATGTGTTTCTACTTTACAGAGTAAATCTAGACGAGTTTTTGTTTGCTGATAAGCTTTTGATGAACCTTGATTGACCTCCCACCAATATCCATATTTTCCTTGTAATACACCGGAATTATCTGAATAGGCAGTACAAACCCCTTGAGGATTTTTTTTAAAAGTATTTCGAATCATTTCGAATAGTGTTAGTTGGCTTGATTCTCCATCAACTACCCAATCTGCATTGAAGATTTTATGCCTACAATGTTCTGAATTAACTTGAGAAAACATAACAAGTTCTACATCTGTTGGATTACGCTCTATTAATTTATAGGCATTATAGATATACTCAATTTCTGTATCACTCATTGCTAGGCCCCATTCGATATTGGCTTTTGCTAAGGCATTAATACCTTTTCCTAAAATATCTAATGTTTTGAAACTAGCTGGTTCTGGTATTTCAAAAAAGTCATTTAAATCTGTATAGATACCTTCTGTCATTGGATCATGAATTAGCTTTGCTTCAAACCCAAGTTGCTCTGCAGATAGTTTTTTGCCTACATCATATGTGATTTCATAATGTATACCTCGTTCTACTCTTTCGACAGATTGGATGCCACAGTTTCGGAAAATGTCAGTTGCCTTAGAAGACCAAGGAGAGCATGTCGCTTTTCTTGGAGTGACAAAAAACCCTTGTTTAAAAGAAGACCCTAGCTCCTTCGATTGAACTGTCGTTAATAGTTTATAACACAGATCCAAGCTATTTGTATCAAGTTCTTTAGCTGCTTTGATTAAGTAGAAATAGACTGCTTTTATCTCAATTTTCTTCAGATCTTTTCGAGATTTTGACAATTGCTCTTTAAGTTGTTTGAGTCGAAAATCAGATAAAGCAGAAGTTCCTTTTATTAAGACTGGATGCATGATGTTTACTTTTAAAGAATAATTTTTCTTAAGAAAACCCTTTTCTGTCTAAATGATCGAATAATTTTCAAAAAAAATTACCATTGCCGACTCGGTATGATTTTTAGAGTTTGGAACAATCCCGAATCAATTTCTTGGACAAACCTACTTGGATTCAATCGCATTACATTATTACCTTGGTTATTTAGCATTGGATAGCACAAATAAAGTTCGCTCTCTGCACGGGTGCTTGCCACATAAAACAATCTTCTAGCTTCTTCTAGGTCTCCATTATCAATGGTTCTTTTTAATGGAAATAGGCCATCAGCAAGTCCTATAATGAATACAATAGGGAATTCTAAGCCTTTAGCTTGATGAATAGTGGTTAAGCGCAAGGCATCATTTTTGTCATTTTCTGAACGATCTGATATTTCTGAGGCTAATAAAACTAGTTGAGCTAACAATTCTTCCAAGGTTTCAAATCTTGCCGCGAAACTAATTAAGCTGACTAGGTCTTCCTCCCGTTCGGACCAATTTGGGTAAATTTCTCTAATATAACTACTATACCATCCTTCGACTGCTGTTGTTACAATTACTTCAGGAGGATTGTCTTCTAAAACATTACTTAATTCTTTGAGTGTTTCGGCAAGTGATTCCCATTCTTCTTGGGCATCTTTAGGTATCTTTTTGTTAACCTCCTCTAACTCTAACACATTGCAAAATTTTAAGTTATATTTTTGTGTTAGATTAGCGCAAAATGCATGCAATTTTTCTGCTGTTTTAGGACCAATTTTTGGCAAGAGGCAGGTAAAGCGTTTAAAGGCAGAAACATCACTAGGATTTGAAGTAAAGCGGATTTGAGCTACAAGATCTCTTATATGGGCTTGTTCAAAAAATCTAACACCACTCGTTATTTGATAATTGATGTTTTGACGACTTAACTCCATTTGAAGATCCATAGAGTGGTAATGTGCTCTATATAATATAGCGATATCAGAATAGTTATAGCCTTCATTAATTAAGCCGTGAATTCTTTTTAAAATAAATTGTGCTTGGTTTTGTGTATCCATTAAAGGAACAAAGAAAGGCAGTTCTCCGGATGATTTTACGGCTTTAAGTTCCTTCGAGTAATTCAAGCCTGAAGGTTGAGATTTCAGTATAGCATTTGCGAAATCTAAGATTTCGGGGGTACTTCGATAATTTATTTCTATTTTATGAATGAGTGCTCTTGGGTGGCGTTTTGTGAAGCCCATTATATTCTCATGGTTTGCACCACGCCATGTGTAAATACATTGCGCATCATCTCCAACTGCCATGATTTGGTGTTCTTGGGCAATGTAATCGACAATGTCTGATTGTAGTCGATTGGTATCTTGGAATTCATCAACTAAAATATGTTTAAACCGATTTTGGTAAAGAGATGCAATATCTGGATTCTTTTCAAACAATTCAAGAAGTAGCTCAAGCAAATCATCATAATCAGTAACTTGTTGTTTGAGTTTCGTTTCTTTAAAATGTTTATAGAACGCTTCAACTTTTGCGCCTATTCCAACAATTAAAGGAAAACGGTCATCAGCAGTGGACCTAATTCCAGAGCGGGTATTGCGAGCATAACTTATTAAATTTAAAATAACTTTAGGCTTAGGATT
>CAJWMY010000019.1 GCA_913044165.1 uncultured Puniceicoccaceae bacterium | reverse complement strand
CAATCTTGCCAATACGATGATTTTGTCTGGGCAATATAGTACAATTCTTGTGGTTGGGTCAGAAAAAATTAGCAGTATTTTAGACTTCGAGGATAGAACGACCTGCGTCCTTTTTGGGGATGGTGCCAGCGCCGCAATTGTCAAGAAAACATCTGACCTTAATAGAGGAATACTCTATACTGATACTGGTGCAGATGGAGAAACCCCTGATTTACTTTGCCAGCCAGCTGGAGGATCTGCAATACCTCCTTCATTGAACTCAATTAATAATAAATTACATTTTTTAAAAATGAATGGAAAAGAAATTTTTAAAAAAGCTGTTCGAGTTATGGGTCAATCATGTTCCGAATCGTTGAAAGCATGTAATTTTAAAAGTGAAGATATTGATTTAGTTATTCCGCACCAAGCGAACATGCGGATTATAGAAAGCTTGGCAAAAAGACTAGAAATCCCTCTTGATAAGTTTCATAATAATTTAGACCTCTACGGAAACACTTCGGCCGCCTCTATCGGAATTGCATTAGATGAGGCAATTGAAGCAAAAAGAATCAAAAAAGGAGATGTTGTTCTTCTCGTTGCTTTTGGGGCGGGACTGACTTGGGGATCACAAATAATCAAATGGTAAAAGATTTAACTGATGTACACTTTAATAAATCACAAATCTATATTTTACTTAATTACAATACTAAGCTTTCAGTTTATTAATACCTCATTAAATGGAGGACTTAATCCGCTCGAATGGCTTCAATCAAATAATAATAGAGAAATTCTTAATTTAGAGAATAAGGACGAATCTATTTCTAAAAGTCTAGTTCGTAAAGCAGAAGCCAAGAAAGCCAAAGGTAACATATCAGCAACTCAAAGAATTTACAAAAGTATTCTGCTTAAATACCCTAAAGTAAAAGCTGCTGGTTCGATAGCCTATGAACGCGGGATTTATCTCTATGAAAAAAATAAATGGATCGATGCTTTTAATACTTTTACAATTATAAAACAGTATCACCCAAGCCACCCGAAGCTGAAAGAAGTTATTAAGCTTCAGTATAAATGCGCGGAAAAAACTATGCACAAACAGCGCAAAAAATCCTTAGGAATTTTTGCGCCTGATCCGCTAAATATGGATGCAACCCCCCTTTTTATAAGTTTTGCTGCACTCTATCCATATGATAAAAATTCACCTAAGGCTCTCCTTAATGCTGCAAGAATATCTGAAACTTGCGGAGAGCTTGAATTAGCTATTGGAACTCTAAAGCAATTAATCGATAACTACCCAAAGAGCGCAGTTTCCCCCGATGCACATATTCAAATTGCATTTGCTTACACTGAATTTATTAAAGGTCCCGCCTATGATCTTGAGACAACACGAGAAGCGATTCGCTATTGTGAGGACTTTTTGGCTCTTTTCCCTAATCATGCAGATATTGGAAAAATTGAAGCGCTATATGAGCGCCTACTAAATACTCTAGCTAATAATAGAGTTATATTAGCGGATTATTATTATTTTAGTCGAAGGGATAATATTGCCGCACTTATTTTTTATAATGAGGCAATCACACTTGCTCCTGATTCACAAGCAGCCATTGAAGCAAAGGTTAGAATTGATTCAATAAAACAAGGAGTTCAACCAACTACTGGAACTAACTTTATTAAAAAACTCTTCTTTATTCGATGATACATCTCTATATTACTTTCAATATGCGCTTAATATCACTCATTTCAATTCTCGTATTAACTAGTTGCTCCCATTATAATTTAGTGACTACAGAAAATTTCCCTTTTGAAACTATTTACGTACACATAATTAATAACGATACTTACGCGCCAAATATTCATGTTATTTTCCAAAATCAAATCAGAGAAAGTATAGTAGAGCGTTCTCCTATTAGGATAAGCAAAGACTCTATAAATTCAGACGTACAACTTCAAATTAATTTATCAGATTACAAAAGAGGAGTGAGCTCGCGCTCTAGTTCAGACCCAGGAAGGTTTAATGCATTAAACCTCTCGCTTGATGCAAGTTTTTCACTTTATGATAACAGAAAAGATGCCTACATAGTAAAAAATGCGACGCTGACAGAATCAGCGCCCATATACTTTGATCAAGAATCTCAGCAAGATAACACTAGAGAAGTTGAATACCAAAAGCTTCCAATCCTAACTAGGAAGCTAGCTGATTCTATCGTAAATCAGATCACAAGTAACTGGTAATTTATCAAATTAAAAGGTTATTTAAACCTCAAAAAACCTTTAGAATCAATTACTCTATAATAGCATCCAGTCCGAGCATTCCCATTAGAATCTTTTGTGTGACAAGATCCTTTCCCTTGTGGCTCTACTTTATATAAAATTGAATTTTGCTCACAATTTACACGAATCTCTATAATCTTTAAGTAATCTCCACTTGTCTTACCTTTGATCCATAACTCATTTCGGCTTGTGCTCCAAAAAGTCGCCATCCCTGTTTTTTGGGCAGTACTGAGTGCTAGCTCATTAGCGTAACCAATAATTAATATTTCACCCGTATCTGCATCTTGGGCTACGGCAGGAAGTACATCCGTTCCACATTGCGCTATTTTTTGCAACTTTTTATAATCAAGCATAAGAGTACTTCCCTCTTCTATTTCAATATTACTCATTTCGTTTTTATAGAATATTTAAAGGTTGAGTCGAGTTAAGAATTAAGCATTAAAGTAAGTATGGGAATTTTGTACCTCTAAAAAAGATATATATGAATGATACAATTAGAAAAGAAGCAGCGAATCAAGCTCGAGGATTAGCTATAGATGCAGTTAACGCGTGTAATTCAGGTCATCTTGGGTTACCCCTAGGATCAGCAGAAGTGGGTGCTTCACTATTTTCAACAGGACTTAATTTCGACCCATCGGATCCGCATTGGCTTAACCGTGATCGATTCATCTTATCAGCAGGCCATGGTTCTATGTTTTTATATTCTTGGCTTCATATATCAAGATATGATTTAGAGCTAGACCAATTGAAAAATTTCAGAGTTCTACACTCCCAAACTCCAGGACACCCTGAATATGGAGAAACCGCTGGTGTAGAAGCAACTACTGGCCCATTAGGTCAGGGTGTAGGTAACGCAGTTGGATACGCACTTTCCGGGAAAAAAGCTTCAAGCTACTATAACACCGATGATCATAAAATTCTTGATTACCACGTAATTGCGTTGATGGGCGATGGCTGTTTTCAAGAAGGAGTAGCAAGAGAGGCTATTTCATTCGCGGGACATAATAAATTAGACAACCTTATTTTAATATATGATTACAATGAGGTCACACTTGATGCAATGGCAGACCAATCTCAAAGTGAAGACGCTCCTGCATTCTTTAAAGCTCAAGGATTTGAAGTATTTGATATTGATGGACACTCCCTTTCCTCAATTGATGAAGCAGTCAGCCAAGCAAAAGTAAATGATAACGGACAACCTAAAATTATCTTAGCTAGAACAACTATCGCAAAAGGAATTCCAGAAGTTGAAGGAACTGCCGGAGGCCACGGCGAAGGTGGAGCTAAATTTGCTGAGGCAGCAAAAAAAGGATTAGGACTTCCTGAGGAATTTTTCTACCTTTCAGATGAAGTTAAATCTTATTTCCAAAATTTAGCTGGAGAACGAGCAAAAGCGAAAGCTGAGTGGGATACTCTTTTTGCAGAATGGGGCACTAAAAATCCTGAACTTCTAAATGAGCTAAATGGCCGCAATAAAGAATATACATTCGATGAACTATCTAGCATGATTCCCGAGTTCACACCTGAAAGTGCGAACGGTGCATCAAGAGCTTCTGGAGGAGTTGTATATAATGCACTAGCTAAAAATATTCCAAATATCATCACCGGTTCCGCCGACTTATTTGGTTCCACTAAAAATTACTTGAAAGATGGAGGCGACTTTTCTCCTGAAAATCTAGATGGAAGAAATATATGGTTTGGAATCAGAGAACATGCAATGGGCGCTATTTGCAATGGTGTCACTTATGATGGATTATTTAAAATTAGTGGCGCCACATTTATGGTATTTGCAGATTACTTACGCCCTTCCATTCGATTAGCTTCTTTATCTGGACTTCCAGTGACTTATATTTTCACACATGACTCAGTTGGTGTTGGCGAAGATGGACCGACACACCAGCCAGTCGAAACAGTTAGTGGATTAAGAGTAATTCCGAATTTAGATGTTATTCGCCCCGGAGATGCTGAAGAAGTTGCAGGTGCTTTTATTGCTGCCCAATCCAGAAAAGATGGACCGACTGCTATTATACTTTCTAGACAAGGCATAGAATCTGTATCCTCACGATCTGCGAAGGAAAGAAGACTGGGGCTTCAAAAAGGTGCTTATATAACTCATAAAGAAACTAGTGATTTAGACTTAATTATAATGGCAACTGGTTCGGAGTTACCTCATGCGATAAAAGCCGCACAAGAAATTGGTTCAGGAGTGCGGGTTGTGTCTATTCCATGTTTTGAAAGATTTGAAAAACAATCTATTGAATACAAAGAAGGCATTCTTCCCCCTTCTTGCACAAAACGAATTGCGATAGAGGCGGGTGTTTCTGACACATGGTTCAGATACCTCGGGAGCGAAGGTAAAGCTATATGCATAGACCAATTTGGTATGTCCGCACCTGGAAATACTGTAATGAAAGAATTAGGTATCTCTGTAGAAAATATCGTATCGGTTGCATCTAAATTATAACTGTATTTATAAAGATATATGGTTGAAATTGGACTCAATTATGAGCCTATGGTTTTCCATCCCCTAAAAGGAGAAAAAGCCGAGTTGTCTCAAATCCAAAAAGACATTCTTAAACTTAAAAAAGAAAAGAATGCAGTTATTCTTGCACACAATTATCAAATAAAGGAAATCCAAGACGTTGCTGATTTTGTTGGAGATTCTTTAGGTCTAGCTTATAATGCTGAAGAAACAGATGCGGATGTCATTGTATTTTGTGGTGTCCATTTTATGGCAGAGACTGCAAAAATTGTTAATCCAACAAAGAAAGTTATTTTACCAGATCTTGATGCAGGGTGCTCTCTATCCGATGCATGTCCCGATGAAAGACTTAAAGAATTTAAAGACAAGAATCCTGATATTTACGTAGTAGCTTACATAAATTGCTCGGCTGGTGTTAAGGCCCTATCCGATGTGATTTGTACTAGCGGAAATGCTAAAAAAATAGTCGATCAAGTACCTAAAGATAAAGAAATTCTTTTTGTTCCAGATCAAAATTTAGGTGAATGGGTTTCACAGCAAACAGGACGGAAAATGCAACTTTGGCCTGGCTCTTGTTACGCTCATGTACTGTTTACATTTAATGCTCTTTATAAATTAAAAGAGAAATTCCCTGATGCTAAAATTGTTGCACATCCTGAATGTGTGAAAACTGTTCGAGATTTAGCTCACGAAGTATGCTCCACAGAAAAAATGGTTCATTACTGCCGTGATAACCCTTCAGATAGTTTTATAGTTGTTACCGAAACAGCTATGATTCACAGACTTCAAAAAGAAATTCCCAATAAAACTTTTATTGCCGGTCCAACTAACACCTGTGCTTGTAACGAATGTCGTTTCATGAAAATGAACACCATCGAGAAATTAAGAGACTGCTTAAAAAATTTAAGCCCCGAAATAGATATTCCAAAATCAATTAGAGAGAAGGCATACGACCCTCTAAAAAGAATGCTTGAATGGAGTAAGTCTTAATTTTGTTTTGACGACATATAAATATGTCACAAATATGTCACATTAATGATTTAGGGTTATTATATCCTTCTAAAAATTGTTTTAAGCTCCTTGCTCATATGAGTTTTTCTTTTAATGATTTAGAGCTTATTGAATAATATAATACAGAAAACGCATTTTCTAGATAGCTTTCGGTCTTTCCTATACGGATTGCTCGAGGCTGGTTGGCAGACTTTTGCATTTATTGTTGCCATCCGCTATTTCCAAGCAGACACAAACTTTAAATCTTTAATTGCTGCTGCAGGACCAATTGGATTTCTGATAACACCTTTATCTTTATACTTTTTTGCGGGTAAGAAAATCCTCGCCTCAAGTGCAGCTTCTTTAATTTACTTTTTAACGGCTGCTTTTCTTTTAGCCTCAGTAAGCGTAAATAGCTTATTTGTGTTTGGTTCTTTTGTAATACTAAGCCTGATTATCAATGTCCAAAAAGGACCCGTATTACTAGATATATATACTACTAATTATCCTCCAAATCAAAGAGGTCACTATATGAAATATCCAAACGTGCTTTCTGCGGTAAGTGCCATTTTATTTGGTTTTATTGGAGGTAAATTTTTAGACGCTAATATAGAAAATTACACCATAGTATTTATCGTTATGGCTTTTGCTGCGTTTGCAGCAGGGCTGATTGTGAAAGCTATTCCAAGTGAACCATTTTCTAGAGAAAATATAGGTAATCCATTTCAAAGTATCTCACTTATATGGAAAGATAAATTATTTGGTTCTATGCTAGGCGCTTGGATGATATTAGGCATAGGTAATTTAATATGTTTACCGATACGTTATGAGTATCTGGCTAATCCTGAATACGGATTAGATATTAATAATACTCAAATCGCGCTCATTATGATAGCGATACCCGCTGTAGCAAAAATTTTAAGTACATTCTTGTGGGCTAATCTTTTTGATAAACTTAAATTAATAACCACGCGTAATCTAAATAATTGGTTCTTTTTATTCAGCGTCATTCTTTTCTTTTTGTCCGACAATTTGATATTAATATCGATCGCCTCTGCCTGCCAAGGTATTGCACTTGGTGGAGGGAAAATATTTTGGAATCTATGGGTTACCAAAATTGCATCTGCTAAAAAAGTTTCTTCTTACATGTCAGTCCATATGGCCTTAACTGGAATTAGGGGAAGCTTTGCCCCATTTTTAGGTTATGCTATTTTAGTAAGCAGCTCTCCTCTTACTGTAGCTATAATAGGATCACTATTAATACTAATTTCCATACTTATGTTTGAACAATATAAGAATCATCCTAGATTGGCAAACAATGGAAATTGATGCGGTAGAAAGAACTATACAAATTAGCGTAGGCGAATTAGCTCGTTTCCAAAATGGGGTACATGATTACGTTTCAGGTGGATCAGAGTGGCGCGCAGAATTAGGTCGAAAATGGCACGATACAATCAATGAAGAAACAAAGAAAGAAGATCCATTGGCGCAATTTGAAGTTACTATAAAGCAAAGAATTCATATTCATAATTGGAATTTTCAAATTACTGGAAGGATTGATCAAATAGTATCAGGAAATGAGCGACGTAAAAAGTTAATTGAAATAAAAAGTGTCAGTCACCCACTACCCGAAAAAGAGGAATACTTAAAAGAAAAATATCCGCATTATTTTGCACAAGTAGCTATTTATAAATATCTGGCCGACAGAGATTCAAAGCTTGGTGCGTTAGGCTTTTCTGCAGAGATTCACTTTGTAGATATTAATTCAGGAATCCATCAGAATGTAACTTTAGATGAAGATGCTGAAGATATCTTTAAACAGCAAACGGATGCCCTACTTCCATTTCTTAATGACCGATTAAACGCTAGGATAAGACTCAATGATATTGTACTTACTTCTCCATTTCCCGAATTAAGGGATGGGCAAGCAGATCTCTTAATTAAGCTAGAAAAAGCATCATTAGACCGCTCTCATATTCTCCTTCAAGCCCCAACAGGTTTTGGTAAAACTGGTATTGTTTTACACCACGCGTTCACTCATATGAAAAAAGGATTTTATGAACGCTTAATCTATCTCACCTCAAAATCTACTGGCCAGATACAAACCTTAAAACAACTGAACAAAACAGGAGTTTTGAGAAATATTCAGATGCGAAACCGTAATGAGCTAAGCATAATAAGCGATGCACATAAATGCAGCTTAGATACAAAATGCGATGAGAGTTTTAACAAAAGAATGGAGATGGCCGGTTTAGACCCTGCATTTCTTTTTGAAAGCGGTAAATTTTCAACAGAGGATGCTAAAGAAAAAGGAATCGAATTAGGACTTTGTCCCTATGCGCTAACTAAGTGGGCACTACAATTTGCTGAAATTTGGATTGGTGATACTAACTACTTATTTGCTCCAAATAGTCGTAATGTCTTTTGGGAAACATACGGCTTCAATCCACAAAAGACTCTCGTTATTATAGATGAGGCACATAATTTACCTGAACGCACGGCCGATGCACTTTCTTTCGATCTTTCATCTAAGGGCTGGGAATACATTATAGAAAATACGCTCCTTACAGAAGGGAAAATGCCCTTATATAAAATTGGTTCAGAAATATTAGATTTCCTTAAAAGACTCAAAGAAAGAGAATTATTATCAGCTACTGATACTTATCTTTTTTTAGATTATTTAGATGATTTTAGCTCAGAACTTAAAGACACACACATTGATTCTGATTCGATAAACCGTAATGAAGTTAACAAACTTTATGAAATTCCTCAAATCGCTGAAAAACTAAAAACTGATAAGGAAAACTATTTACTTTGGAGCCCGAAAAATGAACACCTGACCATAAGTTGCTTAGACCCTTCGGATTGGATATCTAAATGCCTGAAACCATTTGCATCAAGTATTCATATGTCTGCGACTCTTGAACCTTTTGATAATTATCAAGAAAAGATTGGACTACAAAAAACTGATCTTTCTTTAGCTAAAGGCTTTGCACCTTGGAGATCAGAAGCCTATACTGTAGCTATCGACCAAAGAGTTGATACACGTTATAAAGAGCGTGCTAAATATTATCAGACTACCGCTGAAACTATTCAGAAAATCTTTCTGTATTCTAAAAAAACAACGGTAGTTTTCTTTCCAAGTTATCAATACGCTGAAGATGTTCAAACTTATTTAAAAGAGATCGACCCGCTTCTACCTATAATTAGCCAAGAGAAAAGGATTAGTCTTGATGAGCAAAAGGCTTTTATCGAAGAAAGTGTTTCAACACACTGTATACTTTTTTTGATACTTGGCTCTTCGTTCACTGAAGGAATTGACACATTGGGAGGTAAAATTGAAAGCGCTATTGTGGTTAGCCCGGCACTACCCCAAATAAATTTACTTTCTGAAACTAAAATGAATCAAGCTCTTCAAGATGAACCTACTTTAGCTTTTCAAAAAACATATATTATCCCCGCTTTTCAAAAAATTCATCAAGCCCTCGGCAGACTCGCTAGAGCACCAGGGCAAAAAGCAAAAATTCTTTTACATTGCAGACGATTTTTAAGTCCTCAGTACAAGAATCTCTTAGCTGAAGAATATAACACAAATATTGTTATTAAGAACTCAAACGATCTTGAGACATGGCTTAATACTTAGAACGTATAGCGCGTTCTGCTTCGCGCATCTCAACTTTACGCTTCATCGTCTCACGCTTATCATAGACTTTTTTGCCTACGCAAAGCGCGATCTCCACCTTAATTAAAGCTTCTTTAAAATAAACGCGCAACGGGACTAAACTTTTACCGCCTGCATCAACTGCACCTATTAAACGACTAATTTCTTTTGCATGCATAAGTAACTTACGTTTTCTACGCTCAGCATGATTTAATTCATTTCCTTGTTTGTAGGGTGCTATATAACTATTTAAAAGCCACATTTCACCCTTTTCAACTCGGCAATAGGATTCATTTATTTGCATATTACCCTCTCGAATACTCTTAACCTCGGTACCCAACAATTTTAGACCTGCCTCAAAGCGATCGCCAATAGTATAATTAAAATTCGCCTTGCTATTACGAATTTGTTTTTGTTCTGGTCCTTTCTTCTGTTTTTTCGCACTCATACTCCCTTATAAATTCCATTAAAAGATAATGGAGGGATAAACACAAACTGAAAGAACCTTCTTTTTTACTAGAGCTAACTAGTAACTATCGTTCTCATCTAGTTGGTAATTGATCTTACCTTCCATGATTTCACGTAAAGCCATATCTTCAGCAGATAAACGCTCAAGAGATTCAACCAATGGCTTATATCCAGTTTTTAATTGTTTTGCACGACGGGATACCACATTAACTAAAATCATAGGGTCTGTGATAACTTTTTGTGCTTCTGCTAAATAATCGTCTCTCAATGTACTATCTCCTCTAAAGAATTAAAATTGTTCGTGAAAATGCATAGAGAAACCGATTTATTTCGATAAAAGCAAACAAAAAAAGAAAATTAATCAAATAGTCCAAAAATTCCCATTGACAAAAAACATCTTAAACCTAACTTCTATCGCTTTTCTCCAGTATGAAAACAACACTAGCAACTCCAGACAATCATAAGAAAGAATGGCATTTAGTAGATGCCAATGGTGAAGTGCTTGGACGCCTTGCTGTAAAAATTGCGAATATACTTAGAGGACGAAATAAAGCAATCTACACCCCGCATAGTGATGCTGGAGATTATGTAGTTGTTATCAATGCTGAAAAAATAGAGCTTACAGGACGTAAAGAAAACAATAAACGCTACATGTTTTACTCTGGATGGATGGGCGGAGAGTCTTATAAATCCGTTGCTCAAATGAGACAGCACAAACCTGAATTTATTATAGAGCATGCAGTTAAAGGCATGTTACCAAAAAATCGCCTCGGAAGACAAATGATCAAGAAGCTTAAGATCCATTCTGGAACAGAACACCCATATCAAGCCCAAAAACCGAAATCGATTAAGTAATTACTTTAGCTAAGGCATAAAGTATACTATTATTAATACTTTAATATATTATGGCAACTAAACTAAAAAAACCAATCACTACTGTAGGGCGCAGAAAAAAGGCAACTGCTCGTGTCCGCTTGCAAAGCGGAACTGGGAAAATTGTCGTTAATCACAAAGACCCAAGTGATTATTTCAAAACAGAAGATTTTACTCGAAGTGCCCTCTCACCTATAGAGACATTAGAAGCAAAAGAAAAATTTGATATTTCCATTAATGCAAATGGCGGAGGATTGAATGGCCAAGCCGGTGCAGTTAGACTTGGTATAGCAAGGGCTCTAGAAAAAGTGAATCCAGATGATAGAAAAGCGTTAAAGAAAGAAGGACATCTAAAACGCGACCCAAGAAGCAGAGAACGTAAAAAATCAGGACAACCAGGGGCTAGAAAGCGTTTCCAATTCTCAAAACGCTAAAATTCATTTCAGAAATTTCTTTAATTTCTTTCAAAACCCTCTAAGGCAAAATTATCCGCCGAAGAGGGTTTTTCTTTTCAAACCAAGGCAAATCCTCTAGAACAAAATTATGAAAACAGCAATTATAGGCGCTTCAGGCTATTCCGGAGAAGAATTAATAAGGTTGCTTGCACAGCATCCGAAGGCGGAGCTTTGTGCCGTAACATCTAGAACATTAGCTGGAGAAAAGGTTATCGATCATTTGCCAAAGCTGAGTCACCTTTTAGGGTCACTAAAATTCACAGAATCTGACCTAAAAGCAATTGCCCAAGACAACTCAATTCAAACTGTATTCCTTGCTCTTCCTCACGGGGTAGCTTCAGAGTACGCAGTAGAATTATATAAATCAGGCAAGACAATCATAGATCTTAGTGCTGACTTTAGACTAAAATCTCATAAGACATACGAAAAGTATTATGGTAAATTTCACCCAGCTCCTGAACTATTAAGTGCGGCACCATATGTGCTACCTGAAATCAGTAATCCTAAATGGAAAGATTCGAATATAATCGCATGCCCTGGCTGTTATCCAACAAGTATTTTAATTCCTCTTATACCCCTATTTAAGTCTGATTTAATAAAAGCAGAACAACTTGTAATAAATAGCTATAGTGGAGTAAGTGGAGCAGGTAAGACAGTAAGTGAAGAATTACTATTTAGTAAAATAAATGAAAATATCAAAGCCTACAGTCTGCCCAATCACCGGCATATTTCAGAAATTCAAGAGCAGCTAGATAAAGCTTCTTTTAAAGATGTGAAACTACAATTTTGCCCACATTTAGCACCAATCAGCAGAGGTATTCATACCACAATCGTTGTACCTGCTAAAAGTTCAATTAAGCAAATTTACAATTCATGGAATAAATGCTATACTAATGCTCCTTTCGTTAATATCTTAGCAAGTGGTGAATTCCCTCAGACACATCATGTTGTAGGAACAAACAGAATTGATTTTTCTGCTGTCTTCGATAAAAAAACAGAAAATCTCATTATCACTTCTGTTATCGATAACCTACTCAAGGGAGCAAGTGGCCAAGCAATTCAAATCTTTAACAAAAAATTTGGATTTCCTGAAACAATGGGACTAAACTAAACCATTCATTATTAAATATATTTAAATGGAATCTTCTATAAAAGTCATATTAGAGCCTAAATCTAAAGGACTTTCAGACTGCCCAGGCTACAAGTTTGCAGCAACGTCCGTAGATATCAGAGATAATAAATCAAGTCAACTAGACCTAGCAATCATCGTAGGGGATAAATCACTTAAATCTGCTGGAGTATTTACTTTAAACGACGTTAAGGCTGCACCCGTAGTTCTATCAATGAATGTCTTAGAGGAAAGCGCTGAAAGTATTGGAGGAATAGTCATCAATAGCGGTAATGCAAATGCATGTACGGGGCATCAAGGTTTGGCAGATGCAAAAGAGATGTCTACTAGTGCTCAAGTATGCTCTAATATAGGATTTCCTTTTTATGTATGCTCTACGGGGCGGATCGGCCGGAAGCTGCCAATTAATAAGATCTGCGAAGGAATTGATACTTGCTCCAAAGCATTAAATAATTCTGAGGCCAATTCGGAAGATGTCGCTAAAGCAATCTTAACATCTGATACTCTTATAAAACAAAAAACTGCTAGAATAATATATAACGATCAAACCTTCACTATCGCAGGCATTGCAAAAGGTGCAGGTATGATTGATCCAAATATGGCGACTATGCTTGCCTTCATCGTTACTGATCTAGATGGAACGCACATAAACCTTCAAAAGAGCCTTTCCCAGGCAAATTCCAAGAGCTTTAACAGTATTTCTATTGATGGAGATATGAGTACAAATGACACCGTTCTATTATTAGCTAATGGAGACGCAGAGGTTGATTTTTCATGTGACAAAAATTTACAAAAAGCATTTGATCAAGCACTTGAAAAGGTATGTCACAATCTAGCACAAAAAATTGTCAGTGATGGCGAGAAAATCACCAAAGTTGTCACTTTAAAAATCCAAGGATGTACCTCAACTCAAACAGCAGAAAAGATTGCTAGGTCAATTGGAACTTCACTGCTAGTTAAAACGTCATTCTACGGATCTGATCCAAATTGGGGTCGAATTGTTGACGCTGCTGGTTACGCAAAGGCAGGCATTAATATTAATAAACTAGACCTAGATTATGAAACTATTCCCGTTTTGAGAGCAGGAATACCACAAGAGCACCATGCCAAACAGTGGAAAGAAATAGTAAGTAAAAAGAATTTCTCAATTCATTTGAATTTAAACCAAGGCTCAAGTAAGTATACATTTACAACCACTGACTTAAGCGAGGCTTATGTTACTTTTAATAAAAGCGAATAAGCCCAAAAATCATGAATAACCTTTCAGAACTAGATGCGACGACAAAAGCTTCGGTGCTACTTGAAGCACTTCCGTATGTACAACGATTTAAAGGTTCTATATTTGTAATTAAATATGGAGGAGCTTTTATGGATTCGAGTGATACCAGTAAGCGGAAAAAAATTGCCTCGGATATTGCATTTCTCCATGCTGTTGGAATCCAAGTAGTAATTGTTCACGGAGGAGGCAAAGCAATTACAAAATCACTTAAAGAGAAAGCGATAAAAACGGAATTTAAAAATGGTTTAAGAGTTAGCACTAAGCAGGTTATTAAAGTTGTTGATACAGTTTTAAACAAAGAAGTAAGTCCAAGCATTTGTGAGGACATTATTGAACAAGGTGCCAATGCAATGCCAATTAACGGTAAAGATTTATTAATATGTGAGCAGAAACAATTTTTAACTAATAACAAAGAAGAAGAAACCTACACCTTAGGTTTCGTTGGGGATATTAATAGTGTTAAAACTAAACTCATCAGGAAAGTCCTAAAAAATGAAAGCATTCCTGTCATATCTCCACTCGCCGTTGATGATGAAGGATCAATTTACAATACTAATGCGGACTCGGCTGCCTGCAAGGTAGCTAATGCTCTTAAAGCTAGAAGATTAGTCTATCTGTGCGATGTCCCTGGACTAATGAGGGATATTGAAAACCCAGAAAGCCTAATCTCATCTATACACATAAAACAACTCGATTCATTAATTGAAAATAAAGTTATATCTAGTGGCATGATTCCTAAAGTAGAAAGTGCGAAAAATGCTTTAATTGAAGGTGTCAAACGGGTTCACTTTATACACGCAGAACAAGCTCATAGTCTCTTGCTTGAAATCTTCACAGATCAAGGAGTGGGGACAGAGATAATTCATGCTGAAAGAAAACAAAATATTTAAATTATAATGAAACATCATCCAACACTCGCTAAGAATTACGCTGCGCCACCCTTTGAGGCAGTAAAGGGTCAAGGTGTCTATTTATATGATGCTAATGGGAAAGAATATCTTGATTTTACTTCTGGTATTGCCGTAACCGCAATCGGACATTCCCACCCAAAATGGATAAAATCTATGGAAAATCAGCTACACTTGTTAGTGCATTGTAGCAATTTATTTGGAATACCAAGCCAGCAAGAATTAGCTGATTCAATAGTAGAAATTGCTGGAAAAGGACGGCTTTTATTCTGTAATAGTGGAGCTGAAGCAAATGAGGCTTTAATTAAATTTGCTAGATTATTTGGACAAAAAAAAAGTAAAAAAACAGGAAAACCATGTTTCGAAATCATTACTGCATACAATTCATTCCATGGTCGGACCTTCGGCTGTATGGCAGCTACACCTCAAGATAAAATTCAGAATGGATTTCATCCCATGTTGCAAGGCTTTAAGCATGCCACCCTCAATGATATTGAAAGTTTTGAAGCTTTAATGAATGAGTCAATAGCTGCTGTAATGATTGAAACAATACAAGGTGAAGGTGGGATTTATCCTGCTGATAAAAATTTCCTCCAAAAACTAGAAAAGCTATGTAAGACCCATAATTGTCTTTTGATAATAGATGAAGTACAATGCGGGATTGGTAGGACAGGTGACTTCTTTGCCTTCGAAGAAAGTGGAATTAAGCCAGATGCTATAGGTATGGCAAAAGGCCTTGGAGGCGGTTTTCCTATTGGTGCAATTTGGATGGGCAAAGCATATGATGATTTGTTTCAGCCAGGCTCTCACGGCACAACCTTCGGCGGAAATCCTTTAGCCTCTGTTTCTGGTAAAGCGGTGCTATCAATTATTAAAGAAGAAAGACTTTTAGAAAATGTTCAAAAAAATTCTACTAAATGGCATCAAGCCTTGCATAAACTTAAAGAAAAATACCCTGAATTAATTAAAGAAATTCGGGGCAGAGGCTATATAGTTGGTATATCAGTTATTGAAGCCCCATTGATTGTTAAAAAAGCCAGAGAAAAGGGATTATTAATAGTTCCTGCAGGTCAAAATATAGTAAGACTATTACCACCTCTAATTGCTACTGCAGATGACCTATCTGAATCCATCAACAAATTAGATGACATCCTACGAGAGTTTTAATATATAATTTATAATTATTATCTTATGAAACATTTTATTCACATAACTGACTTATCAATAGAAGAAATCCAAGAAACTTTAGAGAGAACACTACTACTCAAAAAAAATCGAACTGATCAAAACTCTCTACTTAGGAATCAAACCTATGGATTACTATTTTATAAAAGAAGTACTCGTACTCGCGTCTCATTTGAAGTTGGTATTCAGGAACTAGGAGCTAATGTACTTGCTTTGGATTCACAAAATACCCAAATCAGTAGAGGAGAAAGTATCAAGGATACAGCAATAGTTTTATCTCGGTATTTGCACGGATTAGTGATTCGGTCTCATGAACACAACGTATTAAATGAATTTGCTAAGCATGCATCAATGCCAATTATAAACGGACTGACTGACTTTAACCATCCTTGCCAAGTACTAACTGATATTTTTACTCTATTAGAACGCTATGATCCAGAAAATGTTTCCCTTTCAGTATTAAAAAACAAAAAGATTGTTTTCCTTGGAGACACAGCTTCCAACATGGCAAACTCTTGGATTCTTGCCTCTGCTTATTTAGATTTTGAGCTAGTTCTAGCAGGTCCTAAAAGCTACGAGCCAACTGATGAAATTATTAAAAAACTAAATTCAGATAAACTAATACCAAAACATAGATTTACTTCTAACCCTTCTGAGGCGGTTATAGATGCAGATGTTCTATACACAGATGTTTGGGTTTCAATGGGCGATGAAGGAAATGAAAATGAAAAGAAAGCTATTTTAAAGCCATATCAAGTTAATTCTAGTCTAATGAAAAAAGCGTGCCCTGAGGCTTTATTCCTCCATTGCCTACCCGCCCATGTAGGAGAAGAAGTGACCCGATCAGTTATCGAAGGACCACAATCCATAATCTATGATCAAGCAGAAAATAGACTCCACACTCAAAAATCAATTATTGCCGAACTATCACGATTGAATCTCAAGTATTAAATTTAAGGAAATTTTTCCTAAATCAAATACTACTTAAAATATGGAAATTCCAAAACATGTCGCTGTAATTATGGATGGTAATGGACGCTGGGCTACTGAAAGAAAGCTTTCTAGAATTGAGGGGCACAAGGAGGGGATTAAAACTGTTAAAAAAATAATTCAGGCAGCAATTAAAAATAACATCCAATACCTCACTCTCTATGCATTTAGTTCAGAAAATTGGAATCGGCCTGAAGATGAAGTAATTGGTCTAATGCAACTACTCAATAGCTTTCTTAAATTTGAAGAAAAAACACTTTTGAAAAATAAAGTTCGCCTCAAGACGATTGGGCGTATTTACGAATTACCTAAAAACACCTATCAGGCGATTGAGTCTCTTAAATCAAAAACTGAGCAATTTGATGGACTAACACTAACTGTAGCCTTAAACTACAGCTCGCAAAATGAAATCGTAGATGCGGTCAAAGCAATGATTGACCAAAGCCAGAAAGGAACTTTAGATATAGAAAATATAAGCTATAAAGAAATAGCACAAAACTTAGATACGAAGGACCTGCCCGACCCAGATCTAATTATTCGAACATCGGGCGAGTATCGTCTAAGCAATTTTCTTTTATTACAATCTGCATATTCCGAAATTTATATTAGCACAATTTATTGGCCAGACTTTAACCAATCACATTTCGAAAAAGCGATCTCTCATTATAGAAAAAGAGAACGAAGATTTGGTACAATTATGAATAAAAGTACATTAAAAAATTTAGAGCCTAACAGCTAGAAATCACTCAATCAGAATTAAAGACATAATGAAAACTCGCATAAAATCATCTATTGTTCTATGGCTTTCCACGGTACTTCTGATTTCATTACTTGGAATCCATGGGGGGATTTTTCTTCTCGCCTTACTTGCCTATTTTTCTCAATTAGAGCTCTACCAAATGTTTGAAAAGATGGGCTTGCACCCAATGAAGCAAACCGGTTTAGTCTGTGGTTCTATATTAATTTTCGGTTCATTCTATTTTGGTTCGATTGATGCAGGGCAGGATATTTTCCTAATTAGTTTCCTTGCGCTAATAATTCTCATTGTACGAATTGATCTTCAGGCAGGCCGATTAAAAAGCTTAATGCCTACTCTTTTTGGTTTTATTTACATCCCCTATTTACTTCACTTTTTGATCAAGCTTTACCACTTAAGTAATATTGAAGGCAACTCCACAAATTCGAGTTTATTCATAAGTTTATGGGTTATTTCTATTGCCATTAATACTGATATAGGTGGTTACATTTTTGGCATGATACTTGGAAAAACTAAATTCTCTGTAATTAGCCCCAAGAAGACATATGAAGGAGCTATTGGCGGTGTTATTTTTGCAGTAATTTTAAGTTATTTAATATTGATATTCTTCAACTCACTTATCCCATCGCAGCTCTCATTAGGCTTAGCCATATTAATCACCATACCTATTTCTTTAGCATCTATTGCCTCTGACTTGATTGAAAGTGCATTTAAACGCCAAGCTGGAACAAAAGATTCAAGCCAAATAATTCCTGGCGTAGGCGGGGTCTTCGACCTTTGTGACAGCATAATTCTTACTGCACCACTTGCTTATTTATTATTTAAGTTTTTTGTTTTCTAAAAACATGAAGCCTGAAAAAAGTAATACAGAAAGAAAAAGAATTATCCTTCTTGGTGCGACTGGCAGTATCGGTTCTAGTACCATAAAAGTCTTAAGGAATTTCCCGGAGGAATTTCAGCTTGTAGGAATTTCCGCAAATACCCAAAGTGAAGCATTACTTGCAATTGCTGAGGAGTTTAACGTACCAAATATTGCTCTTACTGACCCATCTTTTAATAAATTAGGCAAAATCAAGTATAAGGAACGTTTGATTACGGGAAATGAAGCCCTTGAAGAACTAATAGATCGAACTAATGCTGATCTTATCATAGTAGCTATCGTTGGTGCTCGCGCTCTAAATCCAACACTTAGAGCAATTAATAAAGGAATGAATGTAGCGCTTGCAAATAAAGAATTACTCGTTCTTGGCGGCTCATTTGTAACAGAAGCTGTACAAAAAAATAAAGTTCAACTTTTACCAATCGATTCGGAACACAATGCAATCTTTCAATGTATTAAAGGCTATGATTCAAATGATATTAAATCTATTATATTAACTGCTTCTGGGGGCGC
>CAJWMY010000018.1 GCA_913044165.1 uncultured Puniceicoccaceae bacterium | reverse complement strand
GTGGCTGGTTTATTTTAGATGCGTTTGACTTTATGGTCCATATCCAAACTGAATCAATGCGTTCCTTCTATCGCTTAGAGGATTTATGGGAAGATTGCTTGCAGGTTAATTTTTCCTGAATTTTTTCTTTATTTCATTGATCTATTAAGTATCTCTCTAAATTGTTTATTCTTAAAGCCAAGTACCGATAATATATGATTAAAGGAAAGTTAGATGAGATTGTTTCTGAAGTTAAGGAGTATGCTCCTAATTTAAATAATCGTGCGGATTTTGATGTGTATAAGTCAACAATTTCTGGACCTAAAGGGAAACTTACTGAGATAATGAAATTAATGGGGAGTGTGCCTAAAGAAGAAAAGCCTGAAATGGGCAAGGCAATTAATTTAGCAAAACAATCAATACAAGATACCTTCAGCAAAGTCATTAAATCTATTGAAGAAAATGAATTACTCGGCCAATTAGGATCATCAATAGATCCAACTTTGCCAAGTCCTGAATTGGAAAAAGGTCATTTGCATCCAATAAGTCAAGTCAGGGATACTATAGTAGGTTTATTTAGTCGAATTGGTTTTGCGGTTGCTGAAGGTACCGAACTAGAGACAGAGTATTATTGTTTTGATGCTTTAAACATTCCCGCTGATCACCCAGCTAGAGACATGCAAGATTCTTACTTTATGCCTAAAACGTCTTCTGTGTCTAATGTAGCTAAAAAATCAGATGAACGATATTTACTAAGAACGCATACGTCTAGTGTGCAAATAAGAACTTTACTTGAAGAAAAGCCGCCAATTCGAATAGTTGCCCCTGGCCGTTGTTTTCGTAGAGATACACCTGATGCTACTCATAGTGCGAATTTTCATCAAATCGAAGGCTTATATGTAGATAGAAAAGTTACATTAACTGATTTAAAGGCAACGCTTGATCATTTTGTTAGAGAGATTTTTGGAGTTTCGGCAAAAACTAGACTTAGGCCAAGTTTCTTCCCTTTTACCGAACCAAGTTTTGAAATGGATTTTTATTCGCCTGATTTGGGAAAGTTGAGTAATCAATGGATTGAAATAATGGGTTGTGGCATGGTTGACCCAAAAGTTTTTGAATCTGTTGGTTTAGATTCTGACATCTATTCAGGCTTTGCTTTCGGTATTGGTATAGAGCGTATTGCAATGATCCTGCAGGGGGTTGATGATATCAGAAATTACTACCAAAATGACATTCGATTCTTAAGACAATTTCCCGATTCTATAGCATGAAAATTTCATATCAATGGTTAAGGCAATATTTTAAGTCTGAGTTGTCCTCAAAAGAAATTTTGAGTTCTTTGCCATTAATGGGTTTTGATGTTGAAGAGACTAAAATTTTAGGTCCTCCACCCATGGAGCATGTTGTGGTTGGTGAAGTTCAAGATTTTAAATCTCATCCTAATGCTGACAGGTTAAGATTGTGCCAGGTTAGAATTGATAATGATGGAACTTGTTATTCAATTATTTGCGGGGCTACAAATTTCAAACAAGGTGATCGTGTTATGGTTGCTTTGCCGGGAGCCGTCTTGCCAGGTAATTTTAAAATAAAGAAATCTAAATTAAGGGGAATTGAATCGGAAGGAATGCTTTGCTCAGCAAATGAGCTAAATATTAGTCATGATCATGATGGGATTCTTATCATAGAGGATTCTATAGAAATTGGTACGCCGATAAATAGCGTTTATTCTAATACAGATATTATTTTTCATTTAGAAATTACTCCAAACCGAGTTGATGTATTAAGTCATATTGGATTGGCACGAGAGCTAGTGGCTCGATTTGGCGGTTCGCTTGCATTGCCTTTAATAAAGACGCCTCTTAATGAATCTAATGGGCATATACCGAACACACTTTTAGAGAGTTTAGAACTAAATGCAACTAGTGATTGTTTTGAATATAACACATTATGCATCGAGGGCATTAAGGTCACTTCAAGTCCTGAATGGCTAAAAAGGGCCTTGGAGTCAGTTGGTTTAAAATCCGTTAACAACATTGTTGACATTACAAACTTTGTCTTACACGAGACAGGCCAACCTTTGCATGCCTTTGATGCAGATAAAATTGAGGGTAATTCTATAATAGTTCGCAATGCTATTGATGGGGAATCAATTACAACTTTAGATGAAAAAAAACATATTCTAGATAAATCAGTGGTAGTTATTTCGGATAATAAAAAGCCATTGGCTATTGCTGGTGTTATGGGAGGTGCAGATGCCGAAGTAACTAACGTGAGTAGTTCAATTATAATAGAAGTAGCTTATTTCAAACCAACTACTATTCGGAAGACAGCAAGGCGTCTAGGTATTAGCTCAGATAGTTCATATCGCTTTGAACGTGGAGTGGACCCCAAAGGCTTGGGTTATGCAATGCATCGAGCGTGCTCCCTTATTTTAGAATTAGCTGGTGGCACAGTTGTGGGTCGCTCATCTCTCTTTAGTAATTCAGTTGAAGCAAAGGCTTCCCTTGATGTTAATTCAATAAGCTTTTCTCTGAAAAAGATGGAAGCCTTTATTGGCTTTTCGGTATCTGTAGAACAAGTGAAATCAGTTTTTGAGTCCTTGAATTTTAAAATCCAATTCGGTTCATCTGGTGATTGGGAAATTGAGGTTCCATCTTACCGAGGAGATCTTTCAAGGGCAGTGGATCTTTATGAAGAATTTATTCGTATTTTTGGAACGGATAAAATTCCCGATGTTGGAATTAAAGCGGGAGCTATAAATGCATCTGATGATCCCATTTTTAAATTTAACCAGCTAGTAGGAAGCTTTCTTACATCCAAGAGCTTTAATGAAGCCTATTTGTATACATTGCGTAATGTAGATGAATTTAAATACCTATATGGTACGAATTCCCAGGATACGCAGTTTTTGAAATTAGATAATCCCCTTCAGAGCGATCAAAGCCATTTGAGGAATTCATTGATTCCCGGCCTATTAGATGTTTTAGAACTTAATTATTCTAGGCAAAATCCGCTGGGGAGCTTTTTTGAGCGTGGTAGGGTTTTTCGTATAATTGATGGTGCCGTTATCGAATTAATTTCACTTGGTTTTATAGCTTCGTCTAATTCTTCAAGTCGTAGTTGGACCCAGCGCGATGCATTTGATTTTTATTCAGCAAAATCTATTATGGAAGATTGCATTGGTCTTTTGCCATTGAATTTAAGTCAAATGGATTGGGTTCCTAAAAAAGAAAGTAGTTTATGGCAGCCTGAGCATTCAGCAACTTTAGGTTCTCTTGATTCTCTTTCTTTTGAAGCAGAAATTGGATTATTGAATGTCCAAAATATTAAATCTCAATGGGGGATATCTGACCCGTTAATTGCAGGATCTTTGTTTATTAAACCTGATATTTTTGGGAATAAAGTTGTGCAACCTCGCTACAAAACTTTAAGCAATCAGCCGGCTTCTTGTAAAGATCTCGCTTTAATTGTTAAGAGAGAAACCTTGGCAAGTGAGGTTAAGCGTGCGGTTGAATTTTCAATTAAATCGTTAATACAAGATTTTAATTGTGAATGGGTTGAAATATTTGATGTATATCAAGGTGAAGGTCTTGAGGATAATAAGAAGAGCATAGCTTTAAGGATGCAATTTAGGGCTCACGATCGGACTCTAAAGGATACAGAAGTTAATGCTCTTTTTGACGCAATTCAGTTAAAAATCAGTAATGAAACAAATTTTCAAATCAGAAAATAAATTAGTATGTCAAAAGCTAAAATAGATATCAAATATGTTGCAAAATTGGCACGAGTGCAGTTGTCAGAACTAGAAGAAAAAAAGCTTTCGGTTCAGATGAATGATATTCTTGGCTATTTTGAAAAATTAAATAGCATAGATGTAAAGGACATTCAGCCAATGGCACATGCACAAAAAGTTCAAAATGTATGGCGAGAAGGAGATATTGCTGGATCTGTTCTACCTAAAGAGCTTTTAGAAGAAATGGCTCCTGAATCAAGAGATGGACAAGTAGTTGTCCCGAAGGTTGTGGAATAATTATTTGTGTGTAAAATTAAAAATTTCAATCGTTATTAATTGTTATGTCAGATTTATTTTATTCCGATATTGCTTTTTTGAAAAGGGGATTGAAGCAAAAAGACTTTAGTTCGGTAGAACTAATGAAGTCTTTAATTAATAGAACCAATTTAGTAGAGTCTAAGGTAAAAGCGTTCATTGATCGAGACGATGAAGATGCCCTCAGACAAGCTGCCGAATCAGATAATAGGAGGTCGAAAAATATGACGCTAGGACCTCTAGATGGTATACCCGTGGGTATTAAAGATATATTAGCTGTTAAAGGTCAGCCGCTTAGATGTGCATCTAAAATGCTTGATTCTTATATATCTCCTTATGATGCTAAATGTATAGAGCAGTTGAAGAATGCAGGTGCAATTATTTGGGGTCGATTAAATATGGATGAATTTGCCATGGGTTCATCTACTGAACATTCAGCCTATGGAACAACATCAAATCCATGGAAATTAGATTGCATTCCCGGTGGTTCATCTGGTGGTAGCGCTGCTGCTGTAGCCTCCGGCGAAGTAATAGTTAGTCTTGGCACCGATACTGGCGGGTCAATCCGTCAACCTGCTGCTTTTTGTGGAGTTGTGGGCATGAAACCCACCTACGGGTTGGTTTCCCGCTATGGACTAGTAGCATTTGCTTCATCTCTAGATCAGATAGGGCCCTTTGCCCGAAACGTAAAGGATGCAGCAATATTGCTTGAATCTATTGTAGGGTATGATCCGAAGGATTCCACATCACTAAAAGTTCCTACTGAAAACTATTTAAGCATTCTCGAGGAATCAGTTAAGTGTCAAAAAAAATATACGCTTGGAGTGCCTGTTGAATTTTTCAGTAAAGGCCTTGATATCGAGATTAAAGAAAAAGTTTATAAGGCAATTGAATGGTATCAATCCCAAGGCTACATTATTAAAGAAATATCGTTGCCTCACTCTGATTTATGTGTCCCTGTATATTATATAATTGCTACAGCGGAAGCCTCTTCTAATTTAGCACGTTTTGACGGAGTGCGCTATACTCATCGTTCAAAAGATATCGAATCTATCGATGATTTGTTTTTTAGAAGCCGTGGTGAGGGCTTTGGCGAAGAAGTTAAACGCCGCATTATATTAGGAACATACGTTTTAAGTTCAGGTTATTACGATGCTTATTATTTAAGAGCTCAAAAAATTCGATCTTTAATACGTAAAGATTTTGATAAGGCTTTCCAAGAAGTAGACGCAATTATAACCCCAACGACTCCGACTCCGGCATTTATAGAGGGAGAAAAAAGCCAAGATCCGCTTTCTATGTATTTAAATGATATCTATACTATTTCGGTTAATCTTGCGGGGCTCCCAGCACTATCTCTTCCAGTAGGATTAACTCAAAATAAATTGCCAGTTGGGATGCAAATTATCGGTAAAGTATTTGGTGAATCTGATATATTAACGATCGCACATGATTTTGAGATTAATCATGATTATAAAGATTTAAGACCAAATCTATGAGTAATAAATATGAAGCAGTTATTGGACTAGAAATACATGTCCAATTAAAAACTAAGACTAAGATGTTTTCATCGGCACCTTATGAATACGGAGCTGAAGCAAATTCGCTCACGGATCCAGTAGTTTTAGCATTGCCTGGAACTTTGCCGGTTTTAAATTATGAGGCAATAGAGCTATGTGCCAAATTAGGATTGATGCTTGGTTGTGAAATTGCGGACATTTGTAAATGGGATCGAAAAAATTACTTTTATCCTGATTCGCCTAAAAATTATCAGCTTACACAGAATGAAGAACCTCTATGTATTGGCGGTTCGGTAGAAATAGAGATGCCGGGGCCCTCTAGAAATATAGAAGGCAAACATCGTTTTGTTAGTTTAAATCGTATTCATTTAGAGGAAGACCCAGGTAAACTATCCCACACGGCTTTCGATAGTTTAATTGACTTTAATAGGGCGGGGGTTCCCCTTGCTGAAATTGTTACGGAACCAAATTTATATAGTTCAGACGAGGCGGTCGCATTTTTAAATTCGCTAAAAAACCTAATACTTTATTCTGGCGTTTCTAATTGCGACATGGAGAAAGGGCAGATGCGATGCGATGCTAATATATCATTACGCGCAAAAAGAACTAGCGAATTGGGTACAAGGTCAGAAATTAAAAATTTAAATTCTATTTCTAATGTTAAAGCTGCGATTGAATATGAAATAAAGCGACAAACGCAGATATTGAATTCAAATCATTTGGTTGCTCAAGAAACTAGAAGGTGGGATGCTAATAAAATGCAAAGCTTTTCCTTGAGAAGTAAAGAAGAAGCGCATGATTATAGATATTTCCCTGATCCTGATTTAATGCCCGTAGTTATTGATCGTGCTAGAATTAAAGAGCTTAAAAAGGCTCTTCCAGAAAGCCCACTTGATCGACAAAGACGCTATCAAAAAGATTTAGATTTACCTTATACTATTACTTCAGTACTTTGCGCCAATGTAAATTTAAGTAACTTTTTCGAAAAAGCTTTAGCCCAATATGATTCCCCAAAGGCAATCGCAAATTATATTGTTAATGACCTTTTGAGGGAATTAGCTTCAAATTCAAAAACAGGAGATTCTTCTTTGTCAATTGAAGCAACTAAGATGAAAGCAGGGTTTATTTCAGAATTAGTTGAAGTTGTTGAATTAGGAATTATTTCAAAGCAAATAGCAAAAGAGGTATTCTCGGAAATGTTTCAAAGTGGGAAAAACCCTAAGCTAATTATTGAGGAAAAGGGCCTAAGCCAGTCAAATGACGATACTATGATTAAGGCCCTATGCCTAGAAGCGATTGCTAATAATCCAAAGGCTATAACTCAATATAAAGATGGTAATCTTAAAGCCATAAATGCTTTAAAGGGTCCAATTATGAAAGCAACTAAAGGAAAAGCTAATCCCTTAGTTCTAGACACTATGCTTCAGGATTTAATTGAATCATTGGATTAAAATATATCTAGTAAGTTATTGTGCCTTAAGAATTCTATGCCTTACGTTCCTCAAAAAAAAAGTATCTTAGGAGAAACCCTTGAAAATTTTGAATCTGAGATTTTGGATGCTGGGTTTCCCCTATACAGGGCTAGACAAGTTTTTGATTGGGTTTTTAAAAAGCAAGTTGTTGATTGGGATTTAATGAAGAATCTGCCTAAAAAATTTAGGCTATGGCTAAACGATAATTATAGATTAGATACTACAAATCTTCTCCTAAATAAGCGTTCTAATGATGTTACCGAAAAATTTCTAATTCAGCTTGAAGATAAACAAATGATTGAAACAGTTTTAATTCGCGCACCTCAAGAAGGTGTCGGATTAGATAAGTCAAGGAGAACAGTTTGTGTTTCAATTCAAGTTGGATGTGCTTACGGCTGTAAATTTTGTGCCTCGGGCTTAATGGGTTATAAACGAAACCTAGAGGCTTCAGAAGTTATTTCCCAATTACTTCACATGTCTCGTTTTGATAAATTTGAATCATTAAATGATGCTAAAGCTCATGAGACTCAAAGTAGGGCTCGAGTTAATTTCGATAATATTGTTTTTATGGGAATGGGCGAGCCTTTGGCTAATTACGATAATTTAGTTAAGGTTCTTAAAATTATGAATGCCCCATGGGGATTACATTTAGGAGCACGACGCATTACTGTTTCAACTTCAGGATTAGCTCCGCAAATTCAAAAATTAGCCCAGGAAGATGTTCCTGTTCGATTAGCTATTTCCCTACATGGTGCTACTAATGAGGTCCGAGATCTAATTATGCCCATTAACAAACGTTATCCATTGGAAAAATTAATCCCTGCTGCTGAGCAATTCCAGAAAAAGCACGGACGTATGCTGACCTTAGAGTTTATTTTAATTGAAGGAATTAATGATGGAATTGATCAAGCCTTAGCATTGGTTAAAATAGCAAAGAGATTGCACGCGCACGTTAACTGTATCCCTTATAACAAAGTTGAGGGATTGGAATGGAAGCGTCCGAGTTTAAATCGACAAAAAGTTTTTGTAAAAATTCTTAAAGATGCCCATGTATCAGTTACAATTAGGAGAGAAAAAGGGCATTCAATTAATGCTGCATGTGGTCAATTAAAGTTAAAAACTGAATTAGAAATGGCGCAATGTGAATTGGATCCAGGTAGTCCTTTTCAAAAGTGATATTGGATTAACTTACTTAGGTTTTAATTTCACCTTTACCACGTACAATATATTTATAAGTACATAGTTCATTGAGCCCCATAGGTCCACGTGCATGAAGGCGGTCGGTTGAGATTCCAATCTCAGCCCCTAATCCAAATTCAAAACCATCGCTTAGACGAGTACTAGCATTGTGTAGAACAGTCGATGAGTCTACACTTAGAAAAAATAGCTCAGCGCTTTGATTATTGTCTGTTACAATACAATCAGTATGAGCGGAGCCTTTTTCATTTATCAATGAAATAGCCGTTTCTATATCAGGAACTACAGAAATTGCTAAAATTAGGTCGTTATATTCTACTTCCAATTCATTTTCCCTAGAATCATTAAATGGTATACCTAAACCTGATAAAGAATCTTTAGCTGTTTCATCTACTCTAATCTCAACTCCAGCCTTATGTAATGCATTCGCAAGTTTAGGTAAGGCATCTATGGATGCTTGATGAATGAATAAATTTTCTAAAGCATTGCAGACACTGGGTCTTTGGCATTTTGAATTTAGGGTTATACTTTCAGCTATTTTATAGGTATAATCCTTATCAATGTATATGGAACAAACCCCAGTATAATGCTTAATGACAGGAATTCTACTATTTTCTACAGTAAATCTAATTAAGCCTTCGCCACCCCTTGGTATTATACAATGGATATAGGCATCTTGTTTAAGAAGCTCATTTAGAGCATAGCGATCTGTAGTTGGTATAAGCTGAACTGCATTTTTATCTATATTATTTCTTAATAGGCATTCATGTATGATATTGATCAAGCATGAATTAGTATTAAATGCTTCTTTTCCACCCCTTAGAATAGATGCATTACCTGACTTTAGGCATAGAATAGCACAATCTATAGTTACATTTGGACGAGATTCATAGATGATTCCAATAACTCCGATGGGAACTCTTACTTTTTTTAGATCAAAACCTCGAGGAGGATTAAGACTTTCTATTTCATGTCCAATTGGGTCGTCTAAAGTTGCAACTTTTCGGACGCCTAATGCCATTTTCTTTATGCGATCCGAATTGAAATGGAGACGCTCGATCATGGGGACATTTAAATTCATTAACTTGGCTTCTGAAATATCTTTTTCATTAGCTGTTAGTATATTTTTGATATTATTTTCTAAAGCATCAGCTAAGTCATTAAGGAATTGATTCTTAAATTCACATGGAAGTTTTGCTAGCTCAAGAGATGCTTTTCGAGCATTTTTTGCCATCAATGAGATTAAAGAAGTTAAGTCATTATTATTCATTGGCTACAAATTTAGTTTTTAAAATCAAGTGAATTTCTTTCCATTGATTGTCCGTCAAGGTTCCGCCATGATTTTGTATAACCATTGACCCTAATTGGCTAGCAATATAAGCAGATTCTTCAATTGTTTTTCCTGAAAGAATTCCATGCAAAAATCCAGCTGCCCAAAAATCGCCAGCTCCAGTTGTGTCTACTACATGCTTTGCAGGAATAGCATCTATTCGATATATTTTTTGTTTACTTGATATAATGGATCCTCTGGAACCAAGCTTCACTATAGCAATAGGGCATAGTTTATTTAGAAAATTAACTGATTTTTCTGATTCGGTTAGGGAATATCCAGTGAATGCTGAAGCCTCATGTTCATTTGCTAATACAATATCTACAGAATCATTTAGAATTGAATGTAATTGATCTTTTGATTGGAAGACTATTTCAAAAGAAGCTAAGTCAAAGCTGATGGTGCAGTTATGTTTTTTAGCTAGTTGAATTGACCTATCAAGAACTGATCTATTTTGAATCATAAATCCTTCGATATGTAAATGGTCGCAATGATTGAAATCAGAATCTCTTAATTCGTTTTCAGATAATTCCGTAGAAGCGCCTAGGTAGGTTCGCATTGTTCTTTCGCCATCTGGAGTTACTAGAGAGATACAAGATCCGTTTTTATTTAAACCTACTTTTAGTGATTTGCTATCTCCTCCTGAGTCTAAAAGTGATTTTCTATAAAAACTACCTGAATCACAACTGCCTACTTTGCCAATAAAGCTTGTAGGAGTACCAAGTTTTGATAGAGCAAAGATCGTATTTCCGGAAGAACCTCCTGGTAGTCTCGTTAAACCATAATCTAGATCTTTTTTAATTGAATTGAGCTCTGATTCGGAAATGAGTTTCATTCCACCTTTTGAGCCTATCCTTTTTATGAATGAATCATCTACAAACGCAATTTCATCTATAATTGGGCTACCAATGCCAACTACTTTTTTCATGCTTATGAGTGCTTTTAAAATTAAAGACTCATTAAAATATCTTGTATTTCTGAAAGTATTCCTTGAGATTCTGGTAAGCTACCGATAATCCCAACACGGATGTGGATATCCGATTGCTCTTCCGATATTTTTAAAACGTTAACATATACTTTTTCATCTCCAACTTTTCGCGAAAGAATTAAAATGTTCTCTTCATTGTGCACTTCGCCTGTACGGAAATAGCCGAGTGTATCAAGTGCAGCAATTGAAGCTCGGAATGTAGTATCCATATCAGTTTCAACAGACCCGACGAGGGTGTTTAATTGATATTGTGCAGTAATCGTAGAATCGTTTTTAGGGTCAACCATCACAGGTGTTTGACAAGCAACTAGAGCTAAAAGCGTGATTAAGATTAAGCCAAAAGTACGGCTATAAGAATTGATGAAAGGTATACTCATAATAGAATTAAAAAAAGTTATAATACTAAGATACTATTAGCTGTGGGTATTTTTCAATTTAAAAGTGCTAAGATTAATTTTTTTTCTTATATTTGTTTCTGATTTCCTCCTTTTTCTTCTTTAGTAGTAGTTCTCCATCTATAAAACAGGCCTTTATTGTATCTTCCTTACCTGCTGAAACTAAATCATGAATTATGGAATTAGACTTATTTTTTAGAATTACGTATCCGCGCTTTAGATTTGATTGGATACTTGTATTATTTAATCGTTTTTCAATTTGATTATAGTAGGACTGCTTATATTTTAATGAATTTAGGGCATTGCGATTTATTTGTTTTGCCCAATATGATAGTTGGGACTGCAATGCTATTATTTTGTGTTGTGGATGGAATGAATATAATTGATTAGATTTAGAATTTAAAAAAGCCGTCTTTGATTTGATTAATTTCGACAAATTCTGTGACAACTTTTGTTCATTTAGATCAATTTGAATCATCATTTTATCAATAAAATTTTGAGGGTTATTTAAACTCAATAATCGTTGAATAGTGCTTATTTGAGAATAGCGATTTTCAAGTTGGTCTATTCGGAGTATTTTAAATCGATTTGTATTATTAACCAATCGTTCCTTCAAATTAAGGTAATTAGAAGATATATACTCAGCTGCTCCTGAAGGAGTTTCTGCACGATAGTCAGCTACTAAATCAGTTAATACTGTATCTACTTCATGACCTATTCCAGAAATTGATGGAATTTCACAATTAAATATAGCCCGTGCTACAGCTTCTTCATTGAAGGTCCATAAATCCTCAATACTGCCACCGCCTCGAGTTAGAATAAGGCAATCATAATTTGGGTTTTGATTGATGTATTCAATTGCCTTAATTATGTCATCCTTTGCAAACTTGCCTTGAACTTTAACTGGAAATAGATCAATGGTGCTGCAAAAATTTCGTCTTTTGAGAATTCTTATAAAGTCTTGTATTGCAGCTCCAGTAGGTGAGGTTATCAGGGCAATCTTGTTCAGGATTAATGGTATCTTTTTCTTTTTCTCTTTTGCGAAAAGCCCTTCATCTTTGAGCTTTGATTTTAATTTTTCGTAATCTTTGTATAGATCTCCTTGTCCGGATAATTCTACAAGTTTTACCGTTATTTGATATCGTCCATATGGTTCGTAGATTGATATATCGCCATAGACTAAGATTTCGCTACCTTCCTTTAGTTGAAATTTAATATCATTAGCATATCGATTAAAAAATACACAAGGAATTTGACTTGCAGAATCTTTGAGGGAAAAATAAATATGTCCAGATGCTTGTTGACGTAAGTTAGAAACTTCCCCCTTTACCCATATTTTTCTAAAGTTAGGCTCTAGTACATTTTTAATTTTTAAATTTAATTCACTTACTGAAGGAACCGATTGTGTTTCGATTTGTGAAAAAAAATGCTTCATTTAAAGTTATATATTTATAAATCTGTATAGTTTTTATAGCTTGCTAGGAAAATTAGGTTATTGCATAAATTTGCTTGCTATGGAAACAGAAAATATTCGAATGAAGAAAATTCTACTAAATATATTGTTGTGTATCGCACTATTATTTTCTATAATGGGCTTATACGTAAGTTTAAGCTTAAAAGATGATGTTTTGAAGACTAATTCTAACGCTAGTAGTTCAAAAGGATTATACTCTGTTAGTGTCGGATTATTTGAAAACAGTATAAGCGAGATTGATGATAGGATATCAGCTTTGGAGGTAATTATCCAAAATTTAGACCAAAAGATTTCATTAATAGACAATTCTAGAGTTCATTTAAATACTGTGAATCTTAGAGTAGAGGAAAATACGGATAATTCATTAAAATATCCGAAGGATGTTACAATAGAGTCTACTAATTATAATGCTTATAATATAAAGCCAGGAGATACATTTTCTAAATTAGCTAAAGACAATGGTATTAGTCTTAATTCTATAATTAGGGCTAATTCGCATTTAGATCCTCAAGCGCTCAAAATAGGCCAAGAGATAATAATTCCAAATCAATAACTTAAATTATTTATGTCTAAAAATGAAATATCTAGGTGGAATATTGAATCCGAGGAAGTAAACTTTTCTTCTAGGGTTTGGGAATTAAGAACCCGTCGTTACCACCTTCCTGGAAAAAATATATCAGATGATTTTTATTATATTTCATCACCTGATTGGGTAGTAGTTATTGCTAGGACTACTGACAAAAATATCTTATTAGTGCGTCAATTTAGGTGTGGGATAGATGATTTTTCATTAGAATTACCCGGAGGTATAATTGATCCTGAGGAGGATCCTATTTCTGCCGGTATCAGGGAATTGAATGAAGAAACAGGCTACAAAGGTGGTTCATCAAAGCTATTAGGAGCATGTTTCCCGAATCCATCAATGTTGAATAATAAATGTCATTTTGTTTTTATTGATCAGTCCAAATTAAGTAATTCCGGTACATGCTGGGATCTACATGAAGAAATCGAATTAGTTTTAGTTCCACAATCTGAGTTGATTAAATTAGTTGAAAATGGCAAGATAGCCCATTCGCTGACTCTGTCTGCACTATATCGATTCAGCCTTTTAGAGCCTTAATATTATCGTATTAATTCTAGTTTATTTACCAATTGTACTCAACGCTAAAACCATAATGCGCTGGTGCTGCTTTAATTGAATATGGGCGTGCTGTATTTGGATAGTCTGGGTCTCCATTATCAAAATAAAAAACCCGCTTATTATAAGACTGATCGAAAATATTATTCATCCAAAATGATATATCAAAATTACGTTTTTTATAACCTATAGATCCTTTCCAAACTGTATAAGCATCTCTTTTATAGTTGTGACTATTTGATTCAAAATAAGCATCAGAAATTGCCAAAGATAGGTTAGAGTATAAGCCACTAATTGGTGTATAGCTGAGAATAAATGAATATTGATCGCTAGGCGAATTTGATAATTCTTTATTGGGATGGTCTAATCGGGCTTTTAGTAGGCTGAAGCTACTGGAAAGTGACCATGCACTCGTAAAATTCCATATTGATTGATATTCTAATCCAAAATGCTTAGCTTTACCTTCTGCATTTGATGTGAAATAGTTAAAAAAGCCACCAGAGCCTTGTGAGTCTCTTAATTGCGGATTATGGCGTTCTATATGAAACAGGTTTAAAGTACCAATAAAGTTACTATCGATACTATTAAAGTTTAATCCTATTTCATAGCTATTAATATTTTCGGTTTTATAAATTAATGGACTATCTTCTTGCCTAAAAGAACTACTATTTGCTCCCGCTGATCTATAGCCCCGTTTATAGGACATAAATAGCTTTTTAGTTGGTGAAATTATTCTAGAGTAAATCAAAGCACCTCCTAAAAGTGGGTCTTGTGAAGATGCAAATCCCTCTTTTAGGCTACCGTAGTAATTATTTTCATTTTTGATTTTCGATCTAAATTTAACAGATTGATTTTCAAAGCGGTAACCCAAACTGAGATTATCGTCATTGTTTAATTCAAAATTAAACATACCGAATAAAGATATAGAATTAGCTTGGTAATCTGAATATACTTCCGCTAATTCTGATCCCCAACTACTCGTTTCATCATAGAGCATATAGCTTATTTCATTAAGATGATTAAAGTGTAAGCCTATTTTCCATTGGATTGGATAATATTCATAGTGAGTAGGTCTCGAGTCTAGACGAAATTCTTGGGAGAATGATACTCGGTCTCTGTTAATTTCAAGAAAACCATCATATCCGCTGGTGTTCTCTTCGAAATTTCCCCAATCTGAATCGTAACTATAAAGAGTATCGCTTTCAAGATAGCTGCTCACTGAGGTGAATGAAGCGTCCTGAGAGTTATTAGAGGTATATCGCAAAGAAAGACCAGTAGAAATCTGTGTATCTTTTCCGATCTTATCACTTTGGGTTTCATGCCTTTTATTATCTAAAGACCATTCGTCATAGCCATTATTTGCATCAGTAAATATTAACGAGGACTCAAGGAGACATTCATGGGCAAGCTTGTGCTTAATTTTTAAAAGAGAAAATATTGATTTATTATAGTTTGTGTTATCAAGATTTAATTCTGTATTTTTAATAAAGCCATCAGATATATTTTGAGTTACAGATAGGCGATATAAGGTTTTATCTGATTCGCCTATTAGACCACCTGATGCATAGCTAATATTTTTAGCGTTATAATTGCCAAATCCAAGGGCGAATTTATTTTTAGCTTTCAAAGATGGTGTCTCAGTTTTAATCTTGATAATACCCGCAGAGGCATTTACTCCATATGCGCTAGTCTGAGCTCCTCGAATGACTTCTACTTGTTTTACGTCAAATAAATTTGCGATGCCTGCAATTCCAGTAAAATCAAAGTCATCAATCAGAAATCGCACGCTTTGGTCGGGAGTCTCTCCTTCGAATTGAGAGTTTTCGCCAATACCACGAATTTGAAAATATCGAGGGCTTTGTGTGCCACCAGTAAATGTAAGATTCGGGATATTTTCTATTAGATCATTAAATGAACGAGCATTAAGAGCTCTTATTGAATTATCATCAAAGAATGTTACGCTTTCAGGTGTATTTTCGATTGTTCGTTCCCACAGCGTTCCGGTTACTCTAAATTCAGGCAAATCATAGATAATGCTTTCTTTAGATAAAGGGCTTTCGCCGAATAGAGTAATAAACAATAAAAGGAAAGAGGTGCTGAATGTTATATTTTTCATTAGAATAAACTATATGTTTACTAGCTTTCATTAGGTGAGAGTAGGATTCCGAAAAATAAGACCACGGCACCTTTCCCTCCGCTAGTGCAAACTAGATCAGGTTCAGGGATTCTTTCTGTAATCAATTTAATCGATAAGGAATAGTCTCAGACCCATCTAGGTCACTCCCAAGGACATTCTTTAAGCAAATAGATTATGTTCTTAAGTCAAATTAAAATCAGGCATTAAATGCAAGATTATCGAGCGATATCATTTTGGCCTAATAGCTTTAATTGATGCCGTTTTAGCGTCTCACTCGCGAGATCATTATCTTCTAGGCTTATAGCTAAAGCTGATAGGTTATTTGGTCTAGTAACGAATGAATAAATATAGTGAATATTAATTTCTGCTTGTACCAATGCAGAGGTAACCTTGACTATTTCCGCTTCAGAAATGAGTTCGACTGCTATCAATTCAGTTGTAGCGTAATAAAAGCCTTCAGTGTTAAGAATTTCTTGTGCTTCTTCTGGGTAATCAACTATAAGTCTTATTAGGGAGCTGTCAGTCGTATCAAGAATTGATATTGCTATGATATGTATATCATGCGCTTTCAATAGGTTCACTACCTCGTTCAATCTTCCGGCCTTATTATCTGCGTGAATCGATATTTGGACAATCGGCCTAAACGTATTTGGGTCTATAAGTATCCTAGAGCTCATGGGACTTATTCAATATTTTGTACTTGTTCACGAATTCTTTCGAGTTCATTTTTACAATCTAGAACAATTTTAGTTATCTCTATCTGCTGGGTCTTACTAGAGATTGTATTAAATTCTCGAAATATTTCTATGCAGAGAAAGTCCATTTTTCTTCCAATCGATTTTTTTGACTCTAGGAATTCTGAGAATTGGTTTAAATGAGAATTTAAGCGGATTAACTCTTCACTTATATCAGAACGATCAGCAAAGAATGCAATTTCTTTAAGAACACGATCATCATCGAGATCTAAGTCTAAGTTTTGTGCCTTCAATCTCTCCAATAGCTTTTGGGCATAATCTGTTGTAGCGTCCGAGGCTATATTACCTATTAGTTCTATATTTTTAAATAATTCCTTGAGCCGAGCCCTAAGATCTTCCATCAAGGCAGTACCTTCATCTGTACGCATTTTCTGCCATTCAGATAATGCGACATTAAAGGCTTTTTGGATCGTACTTTGAAAATCTTTCCAATCAGGTAAATTTTCTTGTTCTTTAACAATTTGATTTAATTTTATCAAAGTGGAGGCATTAATTTCTAGTGGGATAGACTGGTCTTTGCAGAAAGCATCTAGTTCTTTGATGCTTTGAATTAAAAGCTCAGAATTTAAGTTAAATCCTGTAGTTGATGTTCTTCGTTTATTAATTTTTAAATGGATTAATATTCGACCTCTATGCATAAGATCTTTGGACCATTCTACAATTTTTGGCTCTAAATCAGACCACTCTTGTGGAACAAATATTTGGAAATCTAGGTTTTTCCGATTCACTGATTGTATAGTGAACTCAAATATCGAAGTACTCGAAGCAATATCAAAAGTACTCATTCCATAACCGGTCATGCTAATCATAAATATTTAAATTAAAGGTTAAGAATTCTTTTGGCTATATCAAAATAATACAAAAGCCCTCAAAATATGAGGGCTTAGAAACATAGTCGGTGCGTCAGATTTTAAAGTGCTGCTTGTGCAGCTGCTAATCTTGCAACAGGAACTCTTGGTGGGGAACAACTCACATAATCTAATCCAACATTATGGAAGAAATGAATAGATTGTGGGTCTCCTCCATGCTCTCCGCAAATACCTAATTTTATCTTACTATTGGTAGATCGACCTTTGTTCGCCCCGATTTCGACGAGTTGACCAACACCAGCTGCATCAATTGAGGCAAATGGATTTTGTGGCATAATATCAAGGTCTTTGTATTTGCCTAAGAATGATCCTGCATCATCACGGCTCATACCCAATCCAGTTTGGGTAAGATCGTTGGTTCCAAAACTAAAGAATTCAGCAGTGTTTGCAATTTCATCAGCAGTTAATGCGCCTCTAGGTACTTCTATCATTGTTCCGACTAAATATTTGAATTTTATTTTTTTGGCGGTCATCACATCTTTCGCTACTTGGTGTATAACAGAAACTTGATTCTTTAACTCATCGTTAAATCCAACAAGAGGAACCATTACCTCGGGTATGACTTTGATGGGATTTTTTAATTTATAGCAAGCTGCAGCTGCTTCAAAAATCGCTCTAGCTTGCATTTCCGTAATTTCGGGGTAAGAAATGCCTAAACGGCAACCACGATGACCAAGCATAGGATTAGACTCGTGTAGGGCCTCAACTCGCTCGTTAATTTCACTAAGTTTAACGCCTAATGATTTAGCTAGATGTGTCTTAGATGCTGTATCATGAGGAAGAAATTCATGCAAAGGTGGGTCAAGTAAACGAACTGTTACTGGACGACCACCCATTGCTTTAAAGAGTCCATTGAAATCTTGCCTTTGGAAAGGTAGTAATTTCTTTAAAGCAGCACGCCGCTCTTTTTCATTTTTAGAAAGAATCATTTGTCGCATAAAAGTAATACGATCACCTTCGAAGAACATATGCTCTGTACGACATAGACCGATACCTTGAGCGCCAAATGCAACAGCTGCTTTAGCTTGGCTAGGGGAGTCTGCATTCGTTCTTACGCCCATTTTTCTATACTTATCTGCCCATGTCATTACTTGATTAAAGAGTTTATAGGTATAGCTTTCAGAGGCTTTCATCCTCCCATTAAGCACTTGGTCTACTTCAGAAGGAGCTGTGGCTACATGACCAGCAAATATGGCTCCTGTTGTACCATCGATAGAAATGTTAGCGCCTTCTTTTAATGCTTTTTTGCCAATTTTCAATGTCTTCAGCTTATAATCAATAATTACATCAGAAGCACCACAAACACATACTTTATTCATTTGGCGTGCTACAAGAGCTGCGTGAGAACTCACACCCCCTCGAGATGTTAGAATACCATCTGCAGCAATCATGCCACGAAGGTCTTCTGGAGTGGTTTCTACGCGACAAAGAATCGCATGACCACCTTTAGCTACAACGCTCTCTGCTTTTTCAGCAGTAAAGCAAATTATTCCAGAGGCAGCACCGGGCCCAGCAGGAAGTCCATGTGCCAATGCTTTTGTTTTCTTAATCGCATCATTATCAAAAACAGCAACAAGGAGACTTGAAATTGAATCGGCTGGGATTTTCTTTAGAGCTGTTTTCTGGTCAATCAATTTTTCTTTGTTTAATTCTACTGCAATGCGTACTGCTGCCAAGCCCGTACGTTTGCCATTTCTAGTTTGAAGCATGTAGAGTTTGTTGTTTTCGACTGTAAACTCAAAATCTTGCATATCTTTAAAATGCTTTTCTAGTTTAATTCTAACGGCTTCTAATTCTTTGTATGCGCCCGGCATTTCATTATTTAATTCAGCAATTGGATTGGGTGTCCTTATGCCAGCGACTACATCTTCCCCTTGTGCATTAATTAAATATTCACCGTAGAAGACTTTCTCTCCGTTGGCTGGATCGCGAGTGAAAGCAACTCCTGTTGCACAATCATCGCCCATATTCCCAAATACCATAGCTTGAACATTTACTGCAGTTCCCCATGCGGCTGGAATGTTATACTTTTGTCGATACAAAGTCGCGCG
>CAJWMY010000017.1 GCA_913044165.1 uncultured Puniceicoccaceae bacterium | reverse complement strand
TCGAATTGTTGATGAGGTAAAAATATATCATCCTGGTGATTCCGTTGTTATGACTGATGTTGAGATGCAAAGACTATTAGTCACAGTTGCTGCATTCGCTGACTTTTTGTTTAAGTCTTTGGGAGGTTATGCTAAAAAATTCAGAACTTCGAATTGAGTTTTTTACAAGTTTAAATTCATCAGAAAGCTATGTTTAATTTTACAATCCTTAGCGTAGGAAAAATCAAAAACGCATCTACTTCTGAATTGTCTAAGGAGTATCAGAAGCGGTTAAAATTAATTGGTAGGCTTGACGTTATAGAAATATCTGACGGAACTATCCATAGTGAAGGTCAGCGCTTTTTAGAAATTTTAAATAGGCGTAAGCAGGCTCAAATTTTTGTGCTATCTGAAGAGGGTAATTTATTTACTTCAAATAATTTTTCAAAAAAATTGAATAATCTTCAAGGCCAACAAGCAATTTTTGTTATTGGCGGTGCATATGGCTTAGATCCAAAGGTCAAAGCAAGAGCAGACATTATACTTTCTTTATCACCTATGACTTTTAATCATGAAATAGCTCAAATGATCTTAACCGAACAGCTTTATAGAGGGGTTTCTATATTCTCTGGAAGAAAATATCACCATGGGTAAAAATGATAGATTAGGGATAATTTTCGATTGATCTTTAAAGTAGGCTTGTTTTTATAAAAGACAAACCTTGGAGACGTGACTGAGTGGCCGAAAGTACTTCTTTGCTAAAGAAGCGAACCTCAAAAGGGTTCCGAGGGTTCGAATCCCTCCGTCTCCGCCAATTTGCATTAAAAAACATTACTCCCCAGTAATAAGTAGGTATAAATAAGATGATTTAAATTGGATTTATATAAAGTTAATAAATAACATAATTTGATTATCTTGGTTTGCAATTTTATTAAAAGCTTTTCCTCTTTAACGAATAAGAATCTTAGAACTCATTAATTGTCTATAAAGTTTTAGGGCATTGTCGGATTGATTCATGATATAGAGGTGAACCCCTGGCACACCAAATTCTACTAATTCTTTAATTTGTTGATAAGTCCAATTAATAGAAATAGGGCTAGAATCTTTTTTATCTTTTGTCGCTTTTTCTAATTTTTGTTTTAACTCTTCAGGCATTTCAACTTGGCAAAATTTACAAAAAAGTTCCGCTTTTTCTAGATTTGATGGGATCATAATGCCAGGTATGATTGGGCATTTAATCCCTATCTTTTTGCAAGCCTTCACGAAAGTATAATAATGTGCGTTATTATAGAATAGCTGTGTTGTGATAAAATCAGCTCCTGCATCCGTTTTCTTTTTTAAGTTTAGTATGTCTTTTGATATACTAGCTGATTCTGGATGCTTTTCTGGATAGCCACCAACTCCTATTTCAAATGTTGGATGTTTGGCTTTAATAAATCTAACTAATTGATTGGCGAAATTAAAACCTTCTGGGTGAGGAAGAAAACTATTCATTCCTTTAGGGGTATCCCCTCGAAGTGCCATTAAGCTTTGATAACCATGCTTATGGTATTGCTCAATAATACGTGAGATCTCACTTTTGGAATGTCCTACACAGGTCAAATGGGGCATTACTGAGTAGTTATACGAATTTTTTAAAATCTCAGCACAAGCAAAGGTACTTTTTCTTGTGCTACCTCCAGCTCCATATGTAATCGAGACAAAATTCGGATTTATTTCTTTAAGGGCTTCTGCAGCTTTTAAGAGCTTACTTTTTCCATCTTCAGACCTTGGGGGGAAAAACTCTAGAGAAAGTGTATGTTTTCCAGAAGCTATTTTTTGAGTTATTGTACTCACAGTATTTACGCATCAATTCATTATGATGTATTGATATGTATTAATTTTAGTCAAGATTTTAAAATAATCTAGAAATTAAATTTATCTAAATAATGCATAAATTAAATTTTGTATGTCATTAATTATTGACATATTGGGTTAAAATGGGGATAAATGTCAAAAAGTGGTAAATAAATAATCTTATGACATTCAATGAACAAACGGCAGAACCATACCTATTTGTAGGTGAATTTCATCGTACCATTGATGAGAAAGGTCGTTTAACGATTCCAGCTTCTTGGCGACCAAAACAAATAAAATTTAATGATGTTTTCTTTCTAGGTTTGCCTACACCAGATGGAAATATATCTGTATATCCGCCTAAGATGATTGAGCAGTTGGAAGCAAGGATTTCGCAAGTAAGTATTGGGGATGTTGAGGGCCAAAAAGCAATTACAGAATTAATGTCTATGGCCCACAGTTTTACCTGTGATAAACAAGGCAGAATAAATCTAAATGATCATTTAATACATTATGCAGGAATAAGTAAGGGTGTCGTACTAGTAGGAAAACTTTCAACTTTTAGTTTATTTAGTAATGAAGGGTTCGAGAAATTTCAGTCTTCGTACTCAGAAGATCCGAGTACGAAGGCTGCCATTTTTCAAAGATTTGGTCTGTAAGTTATTATGAAATCTGTCTTTAAGCATATTGCGCGCGAAAATTTTCTAAAGTCAGGATATTTGTTTTTTACTGAGCGAAATCATCGCCTACCGTGGCGAGTAGCTGCTCCAAGTAGAACTCCTCTCGAGCTTTCGGAGGCAATTGGTTATTACCTAAGGAAGAGACAGGGATACGTTAATAATAACCTATTACTCTAAAATACCTAAAAACAAGATACTAGGCAATGTTAATTTCATTAGATGATACTTTTTTTACCCATGGGCATGGCGAGCATTTTCCAGTCATGTTAGAGGCTTCAATTGCTTGTCTTAATACAAGTGCAGGAGGCCTATTTTTAGACGGAACTTTTGGCGGAGGTGGCCATTCACGTGCACTCTTAGAAAGCTCTTCAAATGTCTGCGTTGTAGCAATTGACCAGGACCCGGATGCAGAAAAAAGGGCTGCTGCTTTAAAAGATAAGTATGGGGATCGTTTTTTGTTTTATCCTATGAATTTTTCTAATATCTCGCAAATAAAAGAAAAGAATTTCCAAGGAGTCCTTTTTGATTTTGGGTTATCCTCTTTTCAGCTTAATCAAGGTGAACGTGGATTTAGTTTTCGATTTGATGGTCCATTGGATATGCGGATGAATAATACTAAAGGGATAACTGCTCATGAATTTTTAGAGTCAGTTGATGAAATTGAACTTATTCGTGCTATCAGAGATTTTGGCGAGGAACCAGCTTGGCGTAGAGTAGTTCAAGCAATTTTAAAAGCTCGAGGTTCAGGTCTGCTATCTAGGACTAAGTCTTTTGCTGAATTAGTAGAATCATCAATACCAAAGAGGGGTTTACAGCGTTACAGAATTCATCCTGCTACGCGAAGCTTTCAGGGAGTGAGAATTGCAATTAATCGTGAATTAGAAGCAATTGAATTGGGGCTTAAAGAAGGTTTTAAGTATCTAAAAGTGGGAGGAATTATGGTTGCAATAAGTTTCCATTCCCTTGAAGACCGAATTGTAAAACGTTTTTTTCGTCACTTATCAGGTCGGCCTGAGCATAAGAAAGACCAAAGATTCCAAGAAGAACGCAACGTGTTAGCGAAAATGATCTCTACGAAGGCAATTAAAGCAAGTCACGAAGAAATAGCAGTAAATCCTAAAAGTCGTAGTGCCCGGATGCGAAGTCTCATTAAATTATCTAAGGGAGAAGTTTCATGACTAAATCTAGGGAAAGAGCTTTTTATTTAAGTTTTGCAGCAATGGTCCTTTCTGTTCTTACAATTATTTCTTTGGGGTCATTTTCTTTACTATGGTTGCAATATGAGATTTCTTCAATAGCTGAAGAGACCGTAATCCTTGAAAAACATCATCAAGAAATAATTAGAAAATTAGATTTTCTTGATGAAAAGATTACTTTATTTCATCAACCAGTAACTTTGCAGTCAAAAGTTTCACATAGCTTAGTTCCGTTGAACGAATCCCAAATAGTGTGGGTTGATAGAAATATAAATGAAGTTGGGAATACTTATGTCGATGCACAAAGATCCTCAAAAGAATATTTCAAAAATAGTTTTTAAGTAATAATTATGAAAAATATATATAAATTCCTTCAGCTTTTATTGGAATATATTAGAATGTTTCGATATAAATTACTTTCTTTAGAAATTCTTTCAGGGGTTAAAAAATCAGATTGCATACACCCTTCTAGAGCGACATTAGAAAGATTAATAAAGCTAAAAGATCGCCAAATTTATAAAACACAAAGTCTCATTCAGTAAATTAACATGAGTCTGGCATTTGTATCTAAGGGGCGTCTAGGATTAATTCTCATTTCTATTATATTCGCCTTCTTTCTTTTGGTTTGTCGTTTATTTTTCCTACATGTTATTGAAAGCGACCGTTTAGAAAGCTTTGCCAATGATGTAAGAAAGTCACATAGGGTTCTGTCTTCAAATAGGGGAGACATATTTGATATTAATGGAAATATTCTGGCAGCTACGCATGCAACATATACTATAGGAGTTGATCCTAACTTTTTAAAGGCAGGTGACAAATCAAAGTGGCATCATTTATCTTTCATCTTAAACATGGGATACGAAGAACTTGTTGCTATTATGGAACAGAAAGTTCGAAAAAGTGGGCGATTAATACGCTGGTCTCCTTTAGCAAAAAATATAGATTTAAAAACCTATGAGGCTGTAAAAAAACTAGGTATAATTGGTGTATATGGAAATCGAAAAAACCAAAGAATTTATCCTGGAAATGATTTGGCTGCTCACGTTGTTGGCTTTGTCAATCATGAGTCTATCGCTGTTTCTGGAATTGAAAAAATGTGCGATTATTACTTGAAAGGACAAGATGGGTGGATAGAGACAGAAAAAGATGGAAGACGTAAGGAATTAGCACATAAGAGATCTCGCGAGATTCTACCCGTTAATGGAAATAATGTATATTTAACGATAGACCAAAGGATCCAAAGCGGTGTTGAAAGAGTTATAGAGTCGGTTGTTAATATTTATAATCCAGAAGGTGTAAGTATTATTGTTAGTAGGCCTAATGACGGCGCTATCCTCGCCCTAGCTAATTATCCAACTTTTAATTTAAATGAATTTAATAATACAAAGTTGTATCCGATTTTAAACCAGAAGAACCGAGCTATTTCTGATATTTTTGAACCAGGATCTACTTTTAAAATTGTACCAGCGTCAGCTGTATTAAATGAATCTATAATTCAAATTAACGATATATTTAATACGGGTGAATCATTTATTTCTTATAAAAATCAGAAGCTCAGACTTCCAAATGATCATAAGGATTATCCTTCATTGTCTATGAAAGAGATTATTGTAAAATCAAGTAATCGTGGAGCAGCACATTTAGGTATGCACCTTGGTGAGGATCGCCTTTATAAATATGCCAAATTATTTGGGTTTGGATCTGTTACTAACTTAGGATTGGCTGGAGAAATTTCAGGCTCACTTAAATGTAAAGATGAATGGGATAGTTTAACAATAACCCGACTTCCTATGGGACATGCTATTAGCGGAACACCTCTTCAAGTACATTTTGCTACTAGTGTTATTGCTAATAATGGAATTCTTATGCAACCGAAGATTATTCATGAAATCTCCACGGCTGATGGTGACTTGATTTTATCATATCCGTCTGTTGTAAAAAGGCGTGTTATTAATAAAGATGTTGCTTCAAAGATGGCTCATCTTCTCGAGCTAGTGGTTTCTGAAGGGACAGCTAAAAAGGCACAAATTAATGGATATTGTGTAGCAGGTAAAACAGGTACAACTCAAAAAATAATTAATGGAGCTTACTCTAATAAGTATCATGTTGCTTCATTTTCAGGCTTTTTGCCAGTAGAGAACCCAAAAGTTGTAATTACAGTGATTGTTGATGCTCCAAATATGAAGTCGGGATTTGGTTATGGAGGTACGGTAGCAGCACCGGCCTTTAAGGCTATAGCAGAGGAGTGTATTAGATATTTACAGATTAAACCAAGCCATTATTCAAAAGCATGGATCGCTAAGAGGAATATTAAACCACAATAGATTAAGTGTATGCATTTAAATGATCTTCTAGATAAAATTGATACCATAGAATACCGACTGGATGGCATTGTTAGTTTTAATACAATCATTACAGATAGTAGGCGTGCATGTTCGGAAGGGTTATTTTTTGCAATAAGTGGACTAAATAAAGATGGGAATGATTATATTGAACAGGCAATTGATAGAGGTGTAGTTGCTGTTATCTCGGAGTATCCCATGGGTAAACATTTTCCTATTAATTTCATTCAGGTAAAAAATGTTCGTATAGCGCTAGCAAAGATTTCTAAGTTATTTTATGGATGCCCAGATGAAGAATTAAGAGTTATTGGTATTACTGGAACAAATGGAAAAACAACTGTATCAATGCTCACTCAACACTTAATAGGGGGTAGTGAATCCGTTGGCTTAATTGGAACAATTCGTTATGATATTGGAAAGAGAACACTTCCTTCTCATCGAACAACACCTGAGTCAGTTGATTGCTTTAGTTTATTTTTTAATATGGTAAAATCGAATTGCTCGGATGTTGTTATGGAGGTCAGTTCTCATGGTATTCATCAGAAAAGAGTAAATTTTATAAAAATGGAGAGTGTAGTTTTTTTAAATCTTTCCCGAGATCATATTGATTACCATGGATCAATGGAGGAATATTTTTCAGTTAAAAAACAGTTATTTTCAAATGATTTATCAACAAATGCTAAGTGTTCTATAATTAATGGAGACTGCTCGTATGGAAAGATTCTGATATCTAGTTTAGATCCAAGTTCTAGAGTGCTTACTTTTGGTTTAGCTCCAGGCTTAGATATTAGGGCTAGAAATCTTAAGCTGAGTTCTCATTGTACAGAATTTGTCTTAGATTACCCGGAGGGTAAGATAAACATAAGTTACAAACTACTAGGTCGCCACAATGTTTATAATGTATTAGCAGCTATATCTATAGCTTATTCCCATGGCATTAAATTAGATCAAATTCTTTTAAGGCTAAATACATTTAAGGGTGTCCCCGGCAGAATGGAGCCTTTGATTGCTGGTCAAAATTTCATGGTTATAGTTGATTATGCTCACACATCTGATGCTATAGAACATGCTTGTGAAATGATTAATGAACTAACAAATAAACAAAAAATAATTGTTTTGGGCTGTGGTGGTAACAGAGACAAAGGTAAGCGATCTTTAATGATGCGTGCTGCAATTGATGGTGCCGATTTAATTATTGCTACAGCAGATAATCCTCGTTTTGAGTCTATTGATGATATATTTAAAGACATGAAATATGCTATAAGAACTGAACATGAAGCTAAAAGAATCAGATTTATAAAGGATCGAAAACAGGCAATTAGCAACGCCTTAAAATCAGCAGAACCAGGAGATTGTGTCTTAATTACTGGCAAGGGCCATGAAATGTATCAAGAGGTTGAAGGTACGATGATGCCTTTTGATGATAGAGAAGTGGGACGAGAATTGATTAAAAATTGCATTAATATTAAGACCTAATATATTGTTGTATGGCATGGTTCATTTTCAAATAAAAGGAAGGTTACTAGCAGAATGGACAGGAGGTTTTTGGGTTGGTGAATATCCTTTAAGTATTATGGGGCTTTCATTTGATTCTCGAAAATTAACGCCAGGTTCTGTATTCATTGCTCTAAGTTATGGAAATCAAGATGGGCACGATTTTGTTCATGATGCTTATAATAATGGGGCAAATGCTTTCATAGTAGAGCGAGAATGTAATTTGCCAATACCTCAGTTAATCGTTTCCGATACAATGCAAGCACTTGTGCAAATTTCAATAAAGGTGCGCCAAGAATTTAAGGGGAAAATGATAGGAGTTACCGGAAGTTGTGGTAAAACTAGTACTAAAGATATTTTTAAATTAGTATTAGGGGAATCTTGTCATGCTACACCTGGGAATTGGAATAATTCATTAGGGGTTCCCTTATCTATATTGGGTTTGTATAATAATAATTTCCAATTTTCTGTTATTGAGGCAGGTATCAATAAAATCGGAGAAATGGGTCAATTAAGTAATCTTATTAAACCAAATATTGTCGTTATAACTCATTTAGGAGCAGCTCATTTAGAAGGTTTAGGGTCTTTAGATTCAATTGCTGATGAGAAGTCTAAGCTGCTGAAATTTGCTAAGCATGATGCAATACTTATAGCTCCTAAATCGGTCTTAAATTATCCATCATTTGATTCTTATAGATCTAAATCTATAGCAATTGTTCATGGTGAAAGAGATTCTAGTAAAGGCTATGCTAAGCAATATATATATAATTGGAAGAAATTGAATGATTTAACAGCAGAAGTAACTTTAGAAACCCAAACTCAAAAAGTAGTTTACTCATTTTCTAGCTTAAGCAAAGGGATGATTCAAAATTCGGTTTTAGTAATTGTTTCTGCTATTGAGCTCGGATTAGATGCAAAATATATTACTAGTCGATTGGAATCATGGTCCCCAGTTGAAGGCCGAGGAGCTATAAGAAAAATAGGGAATTCCATTATTTATCAGGATTTTTATAATGCAAACCCTAGTTCTATGATCGATGGTATTAAGGCATTTGTATCTTGCTCTAATTATAGTCAAAAGAGATTATATGTTATTGGAACCATGGATGAGCTAGGTGTAGATTTCGAGCATTATCACGAATCAGTTGCAAAATCTATTCCTTATCGTAAAGGAGATATAATTAAATTTATCGGAAATGAAGAGGCAGTCCAAGCTTATATTAGTGGAGCAAAATCTTCGGGATGGGATGATTCGGAGCTTGAATATTTTGCTACTATTCAATTATTTAAATATAAGAAGAGCCACAATCCAGAATCAATTTTTCTTAAAGGAAGCCGTAGCTGTAAATTAGAAGACTTAATTCCCGTTATAACTTCTGTAAATTAACACTATGCTAAGCTATCTCGCAGATTTTGAATTATATTTTGGGCCTCTCCGATTATTTCGATACTTATCTCTCAGAATAGCATTTTGTGGAATCACATCTATGTTGATTGGCTTATACATTGGTCCTCTAATAATTTCCAAGCTTAAAAACTTAAATATGAATCAAATGCTTAGAACTCATAATGAAGTGGGTGAGCTAGCAAAACTAACTCAAGGCAAAGAGGCTACACCAACTATGGGGGGATTAATAATTTTTATTTCTGTTCTTGTAAGCGCACTTCTATGGGCAAAGCCTAATGTTTATGTTTATACTGCTTTATTCATATACGCCGCTTTGACTATTGTAGGGTTTATAGATGATTATCTCAAAGTATGTAGGCAAAATAGTAAGGGGTTATCTGGGATTAGAAAATTAATAGCCCAAGCTTTAATTACTTGCATAGCGTGCTTAATCTTGCTTCTCGTACCAGAATCTAGCGATCGAATTAGGGAATTGTGGTTCCCGTTCTACAAGGGTATCGCAGTTGAACAACTGCCGGTTTTTATTTTTATTCCATTTTTCTTTTTAGTTTTATCGGGTTCTAGTAATGCGATTAATCTTACTGATGGAATTGATGGATTAGCGGTAGGCTGTACAGTCACTGTGGCGTTAGCTTATTTAATTTTTTCTTATGCATCTGGTAATGCTATAATATCTAACTATTTATTTATAAGCAATGTTCCTAATGCCGGAGAATTAGCTGTTGTTTGTAGCTCTATTTTAGGTGCAAGCTTAGCTTTCCTTTGGTATAATTCATTCCCTGCCGAAGTGTTCATGGGTGATACAGGATCATTAGCTTTAGGAGGTATAATAGGTGCAATAGCTATAATGGTTCATCAACCTTTTACTTTGATCATAGTTGGAGGTATTTTTGTTTGGGAAGCTATTTCTGTAATGCTTCAAGTCTTTTCTTCCAAAATTTTTGGGAAGCGACCTTTTAAAATGTCACCAATCCATCACCATTTTCAATTAAGTGGTTGGCCGGAAAACAAGATAGTTATACGTTTTTGGATCTTATCATTACTTTTTGCTATAGCAGGTATTGCTACCTTAAAAATTCGATAAAATGATCAAGCGTATTGCTGTTTTTGGTGCTGGAGTAAGTGGGCAATCTGTTGCAAAATTAGCTCGTTCGGAAGATGTATCGGTTACGATTTTTGATGAACACAAAACAAACACCAAACAATCCTTGTCCTTAAGTGAACTTGAAGACTTTGATCATTTTATTTTTAGCCCTGGCTTTAATCAAAAACACAAATGGCGTTTGATGCTCCAAAACAATATAAATGTTCAAGGTGAATTAGCTTATGCATCAGAGCGCTGGAAGGGTAAAATTTTTGGAATAACTGGTACTAATGGAAAAACCTCCGTTACACGTTTTATAAAGGAAATATTGGAAGTCTCTGGGAAAGAAGCTTATGCAGTAGGGAACATAGGAATACCTTTGAGCAATTTAATTAATACCTCAGCAAATCATCCAAATTCTATCGCGGTTTGTGAAATTAGTTCATTCCAAGCCGAGTTAAAAGAAGGACTTTTCTTAGATGCTTTAATTTGGACAAATTTTTCAGAAGATCATTTGGATTCATATTCTAATATTGAAGCATATTTTCAGGCGAAATTAAGTTTGGTTAATTGTTTAAAAAAAGATGCTCCATTCATTGTGGGAGACACATTGTTAATATATAAGAGTAGAGGATATTGGAAGGATATCGGAGCAAAAATAATTTCAATGGATACGGATATCAATAAATTAGTAAGAGACAATAAACTGCATATGAAATCTATTTTTGCAAAATTTCCTCAATTCTTTAATTTCTTATTAGTACTATCTTTTGCAGAGATAATAGGAATAGAGGACTCAATTTTATTAAAATGTTCAAAGAGATTTTCGTTAGATTATTTCCGTTTAACAAAAATTCACAAAGGTTCTTTTTTTAATATCTGGCAAGATTCTAAAGCAACTAATTTAGCAGCTGTCATAGGGGCTGTAAAATCTATGAATGGTAGAATATTTTGGATTGGCGGAGGCGCTTCTAAAGGTTCAAGTACTGAGAAATTTGCTGAAGAAATTGCTCCATATGTCGATCAGGTTTTTACTTATGGTTCTGTAGGTGAGTCATTGGAGGGGCATTTCAAAAATTTAACTAAACCCGTTGAATTCCGAGAAGAATTAGTTGATTGTATTAGGGTTTGTGTACGGAATTTAATGCTTGAAGGTGATAAGGGAAAAATAGAGGTTTTATTTAGCCCAGGTTTTTCGAGTTTTGATCAGTTTTCCTCATATAAAGTTAGAGGAAAATTCTTCGAAAGGACTATTTTTAGTTTACTGAAAGAATATTCCTGTTTATAGCTATATAAATTACGATTATTATGAATATTACAAAAGTTTTTGGTTTTATTTTAGCACTTCATCTTGGAGTTATTTTAGTTTTATTTATTCAGCCTGGATGCCATTCCACTGATATTGAACCACCAACCCAATCTGATTACCAAGTAAATACTTTGGGTTCTAAAGATTTGGCCTCTTCAGAGAGTGATTTAGAATTGGTTTATGGAGATAATAGCAATGCTGAGCCTATTTCTAGTAGTTCAATTTCTGCATTTAATGAAGTTAATGATGAGGTGATTACTGTTTCGGTCATAGATGAAAGTCTTGATACATACGAGATTAAGTCTGGAGATACTTTATGGGACCTTGCCAATAGTTTTGACACTACTGTTAATGAATTGTGCGAATTAAACAATATTTCAAAGAACACCATCTTGCGTATCGGAAATAAGATTAAGGTCCCACGTTCTGGAGAATCTCAAATGCCTGTAACCAAAGAAAGTGCATTAGATTACCAACCTTCAATTTACGAAGGTTCAGGTAAGGCTTACAAAGTTGTCTCTGGTGATTCCCTTTCTAAAATTGCAAGTCGTTTCGATCTTTCTATAGCAAGTATTAAGGCAATAAATGGGCTTTCTTCAGACATGATCTATGCTGGTCAAGAACTACTCCTTCCTATAGACACTAGTACGGTTTCAGTTAATGAAATTGAAGGTGTAACTTTAGATGTTAATCCGACGCCAGTTCCTGGAGAAGCTCCCATCGTCATTACTTCTGAAGATCTTGAACTAAGTAAAAGTACTCCTGATCAAGGGATTTCTATTGATGGGGTAGAGCCTATTATTAATGAGGCAAGTCAGGTTGTCATTCCTGATATTGACGCTATTCCAGAAGTAGACTATCGTCGAATGGAAGCTGATACTGAGTAGTCCCTTAATATAATTTATAAGATGTTCGGTGATTATTTCTGGAGGAATTCGTTTTCACGATTTCCGCCAGTAGGATATTTTATACTCGGTATTGTAATCTGCCTTTGTACACTAGGTATAATAATTTTATTCAGTGCATCTCAGGAGATGTATGCCAATCCGTTTTTACTTATTATAAAGCAAATTTCATGGATGGCAATTGGTCTATTATTAGCTTACATAATCTTTAGGTTAGATCTGGAAAAAATTCGGCCTTTTATTCCTTTAATTGGAGTCTTGGCTTTAATCTTATTATGGATAGTTTTGGTTCCGGGATTAGGAGTTAAAGTTAATGGGGCCCAAAGATGGTTAGATTTTGGCTTTATGCGCTTGCAGGTTTCTGAAGTAGGTAAAATAGCCCTTCTTTTCTGTTTAGCTGACTATTTAGCAGTTAATCGAAGATCAATTAATTTGATAAAAGAAGGTTTTATTTACCCATTTATGATTCTAGGCTCTTGTGCTCTTGCGATATTTCTTGAGCCGGATTATGGAACATCTTTTTTATGCGGATTAGTCGGGTGTATTTTATTCTTTATCTCAGGAATGAAGCTTAAATTTTTATTACCTGTTGTAGGGATTACTTTAATCTTATTTTCAATTGCAATCGTTTTAAACCCTGAACGTTTAAGTAGGGTAACTTCTTTTCTAGACGTTGAGTCTAATCGTAGTGATAGTGGCTACCAACTTTGGCAAGGAATTGTTGCATTTGGTATTGGAGGTGTAGATGGTGTTGGATTGGGAAATGGACGCCAACAAATGTCGTTTTTGCCTGAGGCACATACTGATTTTATCTTCTCTATTATTGGAGAAGAGCTTGGGATATTTGTGACTTTAGGGGTTGTTTTTTTATTTTTAGCTTTATTCTTAATTGTCGTAATACATTTGAAATACGCACCAAACTTTTATCAATATCTACTGGTTTTGGGGTCATTACTCTTTATCGAATTTCAGGCACTTATTAATATCGGTGTAGTAACGGGTTCTTTGCCAACTAAAGGGATGCCTTTACCTTTCATTTCTTACGGGGGCTCTAATTTGGTGCTAATGTTTGTTTTAATAGCAGTTATATTGAACTGTCTTTGTCATTGGACAATCGTTCCCCTTAAGCAGGGTAGAGAGCTATGAAAGATATTTTAATTATTTGTGGAGGAACTGGAGGGCATTTGTCACCTGGAATTGCTTTAGCTGAAGAGCTTGATATCCGGGGTTATTCAAATCTATTATGTATTAGTCATAAAACAATCGACTCTGCTATCATTAAGAAATATAATAATTTGAATTTTAAATCTTTTTATGGTATTGGTTCTTCTCGTAATTTAAGAGGTAAGTTTCTGTTTCTACATGCTCTTTTCTCTAGCCTTCCAAGTATTCTCAAGGTGCTGATTCATCATAAACCAAAGGTTGTGTTCCTTTTCGGCGGTTACCTTTCCGTAGGATTTGGATTAGTTAGTGTGCTTCTAGGCTATAATATTGTTCTTCATGAGGCAAATGCTCGAGTTGGTAAAGCGGTACGTTTGCTTCAACGCTTTGCAAAGAGGGTATATTTGCCTGAAGGTGTAAAAATTTGTACGATTAAGGGTTCTAAATTGAGATCTATGGGATATCCCTTAAGGAAAGAAATGCGTCTTCTGGATCGGAAAGAGGCCAGAAAGCAAATTGGAATAGATAACAATGGCCTTCTATTGTTAGTAGTCGGTGGCAGTCAGGGTGCTGAAGTTTTAAATAAATGGGTGATAGATAACTATGAGTCATTAGCTGAGGAAGGCATTTCGATTTATTGTATATCTGGCCTAAACAATGGATTAGCGAGTAATGATGTATTAATAAATAGTCAGGGCCAAAAAGTTTCTATTAAGATGGTTCCTTTCTCAGAAAATATGGCAGCAGTATTTTCGTCTGGGGATTTATTGATTTCCAGAGCGGGTGGGGGAACTATTGCTGAAATCATTAAATGTAAGATACCGAGTATTTTAATCCCATATCCTAATTCTGCTGATAATCACCAATTACATAATGCAAAAATTCATGAAAATCTAGGGGCTGGGATTTTGATTGAGCAAAAAAATATAGATCATCTTTTTGACGAAGTTAAAGCACTTATTCATAATGAAAATCTATTAAAACAAATAAAAATTAATTTAGAAAATTTAAATAAAGAAGATACTGCGGAATTAATTGTAAATGATTTAGAATCGATCGTTGATTTAAAGTGAAAATTTAGGGATAGTTATCTAATTAATTAAATATGCAGACAGCAAAAAAAGTCCTATTTATTGGCGTTGGAGGGTCTGGAATGGCACCATTAGCCATGTGGTGTGCTGAGCGAGGGGATGTTGTATCTGGGTATGATGATTTTTTGAAAGCTGAAGTTGCATCTTATTTAGCGGGTTCAAATGTTATTTTACACACTTTGCTAATTAAAGATAAGATAAAAACTTTTGATTTAATTGTATATTCTAGCGCGGTAGCCAAAGAACATCGTCTAATTAAAGAGGCAGAGCGTCTGAAAATTCCGTGCATTCTGAGAGGGGAAATGTTAGCAAGGGTAGCTAATTCTAAGAAATTAATTGCTATTGTAGGAAGCCACGGAAAGACCAGTACTTGCGGTCTGATTGCTCATGCTATTAAGGCGCTTGGTTTGGGGCATAATTTTATTTTAGGAGGTTATTTTAAAGATCATAGCCTACCCTTTAAATACAATGATTCAGAATGGTTAGTGGCTGAAATAGACGAGAGTGATGGAACTATAGATGGTTTTAATCCAGAAATAACACTTCTATTAAATTTAGATTGGGATCATTGTGATTTCTATAAAGACTTTTGTAGCCTTAAAAGAACCTTTGTTAATTTGATAAATCGAACTAGATCAACTTGTCTTATAAATCAAAAAACTCTCGATGAATTAGAAAAGTTGTTGCCAAAAGATGATTTAATCTCAGGTAAAATTAGGCCAATTCAAACAGAATCAAAAATATATTTTAAAGAATCAGCTAATTTATCTTGTGCTTCTTTTAATCAATTAAATGCATTATTTGCTAGTGAGGTTATAGATAGATTTTGCGAAGATAGAACTAGTTTGTTATCCGTGCTAGAAAATTTTCCCGGTATACAACGAAGACAAAATTGTATAATTTCAGATAAAAGAGTAACGCTTATAGAGGATTATGCGCATCACCCATTGGAGATAAAAACAATACTTCAAGAAGTTAAAAATTTGTATCCTAATCATGATTTAAGTGTAGTTTTTCAGCCACATAGGTTTTCTCGAACACAAGCTCTGAAGAAGAATTTTGTTGATGCTCTATCAAGCATAGATAATTTATTTTTATTACCAACCTACTCAGCTTTTGAAAATAATCTAGAACCAGTAAATTCGGTTAATTTAATTGATTACTTGGATATCTCATTGGCTCAAGAATTAAGTTTTTCATTAAAGGGGCTTAAAAAACTCAAACGACATATCTTAAATAGCAAAGGATTAAATGCTCCTTTAGTTCTTTTCATCGGTGCCGGATCAGTTAATGATTTTGCCTATGGTTTTAGTGCTTTCTTTCAAAAACAAAATCCTCAAGAGGCGTGGTTTGAATATGTGAAGGGAAAAGTTTCTAAAGAATGTATTTTGCGATTAAATGAGCCTTTGTCGAAAAAGACCACATTTAAGATCGGGGGCGCTTCAATGTATTATGCTGAACCCACTACTTGTTATGATTTACAAGCCTTGGTTCAATCTACTGTGCTCTTCGGACTAGATTATTTTTGTTTTGGTCGAGGTTCAAACATTTTAGTTTCAGATAATGGATATAGTGGCTTGGTGATAAGGTTTAACCATAAGAATTGGCGATCAATTGAAGTTTTGGATAATTCCCGCATATGGGTAGGGTGTGGAGTGCGCTTGAAAGAACTATGTGGATATGTTGCCCAAAAAGGGTATAGCGGCTGTGAATTTCTTGAGGGGATACCTGGGACACTAGGTGGAGCATTAAGAATGAATGCTGGGGCGATGGGCTTTTGGACTTTTGATATTGTGGATCGAGTTATGATGATTAAGGCTTCAGGCCAGGTAGAAGAAGTCTCAAAAAAAGAATTCTCAATCGAATACAGAAAAGTAAAAGAAATAGCGAATGGAATTGCAATGGGGGCAATTATAAATTTAGGAGAAGATGAAGGTACTTCTATAATAAGGGACCGGATGGATTCTTATTCTGATGTACGTAAAAATAGTCAGCCAATCGCTTCGAGTGCTGGGTGTATATTTAAAAATCACCCAGATGGGCAGGCAGGTAAATTAATTGATGAGTTAGATTTAAAGAATCTAAGGATTGGGGGGGCGGAAGTTTCTGAGGTACATGGAAATTTTATTATAAATCGAGAAAATGCTACTTCTAAAGATGTAAATTCATTAATTCAATTAATCCAAAAAAAAGTAAAATCAGCAAAAGGAATAGAATTAGAAACAGAAGTTTTATTTCTTGGAAATGAGTGAGGATGGTTCTTTGTGAGAAATAGTAAATATAAACAAATTATAGTTCTTTATGGAGGTATTGGAGAAGAGAGAAATGTTTCTTTTGAGAGCGGTAAAGCAGTTGCAAGTTCTTTAAAGAAGGATCCTGGCTTATCAGTTTGCAGTTTGTGTATCGACGATGATATTATTCCTGATTGGGTAGATTCAAATAAGCATATAGTTTTTCCAATGATTCATGGTGTATTTGGAGAAAATGGAGAGCTTCAGAAGATTTTATCAAGTCGTGGGATTGAGTTTGTAGGAAGTAACTTTTTAGCGAGTTCGCTTTGTTTTAATAAATCAGAAACTAAATCAGTAGTTTCTGATTTAGGATTCTCTACGGCTGATTCTATAGATTTTAATAGCAGTTCTATTCCTCTTGCAGACACAGTAATCAAAGCGTTAGGAGAGTCTTTAGTAATCAAGCCAAAATCCTCTGGCAGTAGTTATGGCTTAAAGATGATTGAAGGCCGTTCATCTCTAGGCTTGTTGCTCTCACAGATTGATTCAGGTGAATGGCTTATTGAAAAACGTTTATACGGGCGTGAATTGTCCGTTGGTATTCTTGATGACAAGGCACTCGAAATTATTGAAATCAAACACGGCCGAGATTCGTATGATTACGATGCGAAGTATAATTCCCAATGCACAGAGTACATCTGCCCTGCAGATTTGAAAGATAATATTAGATCTCAGCTAATAGATCAGTCGGAACGGATAATGAAAGCCTGCGGATGCCGAGATTTTGCACGAATTGATTTTATTTTAGTAGGAGAAATACCTTATTTTTTAGAGGTTAATACAATTCCAGGTATGTCTTCTCATAGTCTATTTCCAAAATGTGCATTAGCTCGTGGTATTTCTTTTGACGAATTGACTCAAAAAATGCTTTCTTTTGCAATTGATCGTTCTTAGTCTAAGAATGTAATTGATTAGATATCGATGAAATTTTCGAAACGAAGTAATAACGCAGTTTCCTCTAAGGGTAAGCAAAGTTGGCATTATTTAAAAGCTGCACAAAGTAGGCGGAGCTCAATTTTTACCCTATCATCTTTTTTTAGAAGATTTAAGGGCTATTTAAAGTATGGGTTTGCTATAGTTTCGATTTTTTGCCTAACGTATTTTTTTAAAAACTTTGTTTTTCAGGTAACTCCATCAGCAGATATTGAAAATGTAAGTCAATTAACTTATCTGAAAAAAGTATTATTTCAGACTGACGGGGTCTTAGATGAGTCATGGCTAAGTCGTGTAGCTCCCTTGAATCGAAAGATGAAATTAATGGAAATAAATATTTTTGAAATTAAGGCTCGTATAGAATCATATGATCAGATTATTCAAGCCAAAGTATCTAGAGAGTTTCCTGACACTCTAAAAATTAACTTAAAGGAGTCTAAGCCAATCTTTAAGTTAAATACTAAGGTCAATGAGACTAGTTCGGTTTTGAAATTAGTTTCATTGACTGGAGATGTCTATGAAGGAGAGGGTTATTCAATTGAATATATTAAATCCCTTCCGTATTTAATTCCTTACCAACACCCTAACAAAAAGTATCTCCCGATTAAAGGTTTGGAAGTAGTGACCCCGCTCCTCGATTTAATAGATAATTCAAATTTAAAAGATCGAATTCCAATAATCGCTGTATCATTAAAGAGTTTTTCTGCAGACCCCGATTTTCCAGGCCAAATTATTGAGTTTAAAAGTTCTAAGATTCCAAGAATTTTATTTAGTGCCTACCATGATTTTTATGTTCAAATAGATCGTTTAAACCATATTTTATCTTATCTTAATGGATTAGGAAATCCAGATATTGAGCGAATCGACCTCTCACTGAAAGGTTCTGCTGCGGTTCAATTAAAGAATGGGAAAATTGATTTATTCTAACCTTTATTTTTTTAAAAAAATAAACATCCTGAATTTTAATGGCCTACTCAAAAGTTGTTGGAGCAATCGAAATTGGCACGTCTAAAATTGCTATTTTAGTTGGTGAAATTTCATCTAATAATACATTAAATATTATTGGTCATTATTCAGTACAATCTAAGGGAGTTAAAAAGGGGATTATTGTAGACTTACATTCAGTTGGTGAAATTGTTCATCATGCAATTGTTCAGGCTGAGAATGAAGCAGGGACTAAGATTGAGGAAGTATATCTGGCTCAAACCGGACAGCATTTGTCTGGGGTATTTAATGTGGGAACAGCTAATGTTGTTGCTTCCAATGGAGTTGTATGTCAAGCAGATGTAGATAAGGCGAAGGAGGATGCGAAGCGTCCCCAGTTACCTGAAGGCCGTAGTTTTATAAATCATATACGAAATCCATATTCTCTTGATGGTGTCAAAGTTGAAAACCCAATTCATATGGAGGGCAAACGTCTACAGGTTGGATATTGGACTATTCACGGAGATAATAAGATACTTCAGGATAGCTTAAGATTGATTAACAGTATTCCACTAGATGTAGAAGATATGATTGTTGCCTCAATTGCTTGTGGAAATGTTTTGTTGCAAGAAGGCGAGAAAAAAGTAGGCGCCTTAGTTATAGACATTGGAGGAGGAACAACAGATTTTGCTCTCTATAGAGATGGTTTTGTTGTATATACAGGAATTATTCCTGTGGGCGGAGATCATATATCAAATGATCTAAGCATTGGTTTGCGGACTAATGTTTCTACTGCGGATGGTTTAAAGTTAAGAGAAGGTTTAGCAATCGATGCTAAAAAAGATACTAAGGCTACGGTATGGCTAATAGGGAATCAGAGTATCGGAGATCGAGAAATACCTTTAATTTCTATTCATAAAATTGTCGAATCAAGGATTAAAGAGATATTCGAACTTGTTCGAGAGGAATTAGAGTCAGCACAACTATGGAATACAGATGCGATTGGAACTGGTGTTATTTTGACAGGGGGTTCTTCAAGAATTGAATGTATTGATCATCTTGCAACCAAGGTTTTTGAGCTTAAGGCTAGTATCGGTATGCATACTTGGGATATTTCAGAAGAACTAAATCTACCTGAATTAAGTACGGTATTGGGTTTACTATCTTTTGCCCTTGGGGTTAATGAAGAAAAGAAGAAAAAGAATCCAAAGAATGTTATTGGAAACTTATTGAGGAATTTTTTTCCGGCCTCGTCTAATCAAGTAAAAACTATTTCATGAACTTGGAAGCTATTATACTCAAAAACGTATGGATACTTTTTCGTTAAAAGTTAAATTATTTGGCCTAGGAGGTGCGGGAGTAAATATTGTTGATTTATTTGCTAAGGAAAACGTTTCAAATGTAGAGTGTTTTCTTTTGGATACAGATGCAAAAGAAGCCCTAGAAGGGGCTCTGGGCGATTATGATGGC
>CAJWMY010000016.1 GCA_913044165.1 uncultured Puniceicoccaceae bacterium | reverse complement strand
CAGAAGTGATTATGAGAACTCCGGTAAAAGTATATTGAAGGGTATTTCTGAATACAGCCAAATTAGAAAGATCCAAATATCTATTTATTTTGTAGACCCAGCAGATACTTCAATTGATTCTGAAAATTATAAATATCTTCTAAATACTTTCAGTAAGATGTGGGATGGTATTTTAATGATTCACCCCATGCCAAAAAATATTGTTGATTATTTATCATTAAGATTTCCGTGCGTATCTACAGTAGAACAGCGTACTAACCATAATCTTAATTGTGTTGACGTGGATCACTACCAAGGAATCGCATATTTGATTAATTATCTTCATGATAATGGGCATAAAAGAATAGCTTTTTATTCAAAAAAATATAGATTTTTACAAAGTTGGGTGCTACGCCGTGCAGGTGCTTATTTCGAAAAGATGACTAAATTAGGTCATCACATTAAAGCATCTGATATGATTAATGTTCATCCCGAGACAATGACATCACTAGAAGACAGCTTTGATCAAGCTGCCTCATTAATTAAAGATGGTGTTACCGCTATTTTATGCGCAGCTGACCACCAAGCTTACGATCTAATTCAAGGACTCGAACAAAGAGGTATTAGTGTACCATCAGATGTTTCAATTTCTGGCTTTGATGGCATCGTAAAACCAGATCTATCATCCCAGATTTGTACTGTAAAAATACCGAACTATGACATCGGATATTATGCTGCTGAACGTTTATATGAGAACACTAAGAAAAGATTTAGCACAACACACCATACACTTTTAGGATGTAATCTAATTAAAGGCGATACGATTAAAAATTTAGGCATTAAAAACTAAATATAACCCATCGCTAGTACATAAATTGCACTAAATTTCAGTTGCAATTGACAACGAGGTCTGCCGATTCAATATTAATAATATTAAACTTTTGGCAAACTCTCTACTAAAAGTGTTCTGAATATTTATTGCTGCAACAACTTTTATAATTACTAAGCATCTACTTTATTGCACTATGAAAATAGTACCTAAAAACAATTATTATGTCATTGGAAATCGTGAATGTAGAAATACATCTAATTTACCTGAAGAGAATAAATTATATAATAAAAGCTCTGGATTCGCTCTAATACTTGCCCTTGGATTAATGTCTTTTGTGCTTCTGCTAATTTTAAGCCTTTCGTCTTTTGTTCAAATTAACGCCAATATAGCAAATTCAAATAAGGACATAACCTTAGCAAAACAAAACGCAATTTTTGCACTAAAATTAGCTATTGGCAATTTGCAAAATGAAATGGGTCCAGATAAACGAATATCTGCAACTGCATCAATTCTAGACGAATATCCTGAAACGGAAGAGATCGATTCCGTTTCTCAGCCTTACTGGACTGGTGTTTGGGATAGCAACAATCCTCTGAAAAGCGATCAAGTAGACCCAATAAGTTCAGCCCTTCGAAATTCATCTGACGGAAAACCTAAAAACTTTAGGCAATGGCTTGTTTCAATGCCATCGGATGATAAAAATGCATATGAATTAATTGAGTTTGCAAGAGCTTTTAATCATAAATCTCCATCTGCTATTAAGCTTATCGGAACAGGTACATTAGGGCAAGGTTCCTCTGAAAATGATTACGTCCATGCCCCAAGGCAAATAATTCCGAAAGAAGGAAATAAAGAAAATGGGTATGCATATTGGATTGGTGATGAAGGGGTAAAAACTAAAATTGGGGGAAATAAAAAATTAGTCATGCAAAATGACTTTGATACAATATTAGACGCTAATAATGCATCAAACCCAAGGCTCAATGCCATTGAGGGATTAGAAAATACCAGAGATATATCAGATCAAATTGATAAACTTCTTACTTTTGAAACTACTGAACTAGCATTACAAGAAGTAGTTGATGACACAAATTTAATCAAAAATAATTTCCATTCTCTTACTACGTTTAGCAAGGGGTTGCTAATAGACGTTAAAAATGGTGGTTCAAAAAAAGATTTAAGCACACTATTTTCGACTGAAATCTTACCTGCTGAATATGATCGTATACCCATGTTCATTTATCAAGGGACGAAGGGACCAATATGGAATTATGCATATCGCTACCACAACATCTTTAAGAAAATTAAAAATGATGGAGTCGGTAATTATATTAAAATTTCTGATTTCTGGGAAGAAGCGAACCATGAAATTTCACCTTCTGAAATTAAATATGCTGATTTACCTATTCCTGTTCTAGCTAGGCAGCAGGTAGTCTTTTCTCTTTTTAAGGGAAGAAATACTTGGAATGGTAAAGAAATTACAAGTGCCCCATATGGATATGACGATGGTCTAGGAGGTGGCGGTCTAGGCGGTGGTCTAGGAGGCGGTCTAGGCGGTGGCGGTCTAGGCGGTGGCGGTCTAGGCGGTGGTCTCATTAAAAGTGACGAATGGGCAGCAGAAGAGAATAATAACGAAGAAATTCTCTTTATGATGATGAATCCTTATTTTTATCTATGGAATCCTTACAATGTTGAGCTTGTTATGGATGTTAATCGCCCAAAAAACGAAGGGTCCTTAGAATATTTCTATGCGCCACCTAATTTAAAAATTTCATTCAAAAGCGGAGATACAGACGCTATTAAATTAGGTAGAGCCGATGAAAACAAAGCTCCTACCTTCCAATTTGGATTAGGAAAAGAATTGTTGTGTATTTGGTCATCAAACAATTGGAGGACCGGCGAGGAGCTACGCATTCCTGCAGGAGAATTTGCAGTAAATCGAGTACAGAGCCTTACTGAAAATAATCAAATTAGCGGTAAGCCAGACTACAAGAAATTACAATTTTTTGAATATTTCAACTTACCTCCTGAAGAAGTCTATGGGATTCAAGCTACCCAACATTCGCCTCCTAATAAAATGAGCACTAATTGGATGGAATATGTTACTCGCTGGGTGGAATCTACACACGAACTAGAGGGGCATCAAATGGGCCTTTTCTCACCAATATTAAACAATAAAGGAAGATATAACAGTAACAAAAAGGAGAGGTGGAAGTATCTACTCAAGGATGCTAACGGCAATCGTTGGAATACTGATCTTAATAGATTTAAGATTGAAATTTGTGATGACTACCACTTTAAGAGCATTCTTTCTATGGGTGGTGGATCAAAAACATCAAACCCTTCGTTTAATCTTAATTCTATGCATAGAAGCTTAAATGAAAGGCGTATAGTCGGGGCGCTTAATCTAAATTCTGACCGAACAATATCATCAGCGAGTTACCATGAAAGCGAAGCTGAAATTTCAGTGCCTTTTGATGGCTTAGTAAATTTAATAAATGCTAATGGATATTTTAATGGTATAGATAATTCGCAAGTACCCAAAATTGGCGTTTATGTAGATATGAGAGGATTTACTGAAAGGACAACTCCTGGAAAGCATGCTTTCTTTGTGGACCCGGCCAATACATACTATTATGACAATAATTGCTCGGATACTTCACTTGCTCTCTCACCTTTTAGAGTGTACGTAAAAGAAATAAATGGAGCAGTCACATTCAATCATCCAAAGACTGACCAAATAGGTTTTAAAACTCAGGCAGGTGATGTGATTTATAAGTCTGTAGCTAAAGAATTACCGCTAATCCCCCTAACTTCATTATGCCAACTTGATCATGCCCCTTTAGGTAGAGATTATGAAAATTTTGCATATTATCACGGAAGAAAGAGAATGAGTAATGAGGATAGAGCTCATTGGGAAGGTAAAACCTTACTTAAGACAGTAAGCGACCTTGGAGGAGGCTCAACTATTTTTCCTGGGAAAAAAGAGCGACCAATGGCACCTACCTTCAATATGGCAGTTGGCAATAGCTGGGCTCATCCAATTATACCTCTTAATGGCATAGTTGATCTAGATTCAACTTATGATGGATATGCTATAGATAGATCTTATCTACTAAATGAAACCTTAATGGATAAATATTTTTTTAGCGGACTAGCTTTCCCAAGTGGCCCATTTGCAGATGAAATGCCTGAATTAAGTAACTTGATTAAACAATGGAAATTAGGAGAAGATCAGCTCCCTAACAGTAATTATGAATTTATTATACCATCTAGTATGAGTAAGTCTGAGGCAGATACTGCAATTTCTTCTGGTAATACTGATATCTTGGAATTATTCGACAAATTAGCTGCTTTTATCGAAATAGATGGTGCATTCAATATTAATTCAACTTCAAAGGAAAGTTGGTCTGCTCAACTTTCAGCATTGAGAGACAAATCAATACTTTATGATGATAGAGACCGAGGTGATTACAAAATTGATACCTCTAACGCAAAATTAACCCCTATTTTGAGCCAAACAATCCCTACCGGAGAGTCTTTAGACTCAAAAGGTGGTCCAATTAGTCAAATCGTAGACGATTCATGGTCTCATTATAGATCTCTAGATGATACGCAAATTGCGAAATTAGCAGAAGAAATTGTTAAACAAGTTAAAATCCGAGGACCTTTCTTATCCCTTTCTCAGTTTTTTAATAGAGAGATATCGGAAAGATTTCCACTCAATCAAAAAGGTGCAATTCAGACGGCAATTGATAACTCTCTAATAAATTTAGAATCACCTGAAAAGAATATATCAAATGCTCTAAGGGAACGTTTTGACTCCCATCAAAGCAATCAGCTTTGGCTAGGGGGTACTGACTTTGATTCCCCTGAAATTTTTGACGGAGATATCAATGTAGGTCTGCCAGGATATATTACGCAGTCATCACTGATGCGACCTCTGACACCTTATATATCTGCTCGTTCCGACACTTTTACTATTCGTACATATGGAGATGTTAAATTAAATGGTAAAGTTATATCTAAAGCATGGTGCGAAGCTGTTGTCCAAAGAAAGATTGATTTTGTCAGTGATAATAATAATAACATATGGTCCACGCCAAATAGTAATGAAGACTTTAATAGGAAATTTGAAATTGTTAGTTTCAGATGGCTTAACGAAGAAGATATTTAATTAACTATGAAAAATAAAATTTTATACCTCTTAATTTTCTGTGTTTTAGGCATTCATTTAAATGCCAAGCATTTTAGAGTCATGGTTGTTACTGATTTAAATGAATTAGATAGTGTTGAGTTTTACGATAAAGGCAAAGTTTCTAAAATCACTTTGGCAAAAAACTATATTTCAGGAAAATTTGAAATTCCAACAAATAACGCCATCAACTTTTATGAAAAATTCCCTGAATTTAATACTATAGCAAAACCAAAGCCTAATTTTACTATAAAATTCCCTAAGAACAACAAGAACACGATAGTGATTCTAAAATCCTCAAATAATTCAAAAACTCCTATTGATACTATTATTATTGAGGAAGATAACAAAACTTTCCCTCAATCTTCCTCTATGATTTACAACATTATGGATAAGCCAGTTCTAGCAAAATTGGGTCATATGAAAGTAAAGATCGCTCCCAATGAGAGAAAGATTGTAGAGCTTAAGAATAAAGATGAACCAGATGCTCCTTTTAATAAAAAAGTAGTTTTTGCTGCCCCAAGAGAAGGAGATATTGACTTTTTTTACTCAACCTATTGGTACGTGCCAAAGACCCAAAAGCTTTTTTGCGTTATCGCCGAAGATAAAATTAATGGCACATATGAGCTTAATAAAATATTAGTGGATTAAATCATACACAATAGTTTGAATTGAACGAGCTGGCAGATGAAGCTTAGCCACATTACCATTCAAAATAAGATCATAGTCAAAAGGTTCATCTTTTTTATTCATAACTACAGTGGTAACTGTTTTATTATTGGGAGCTAGAAATGAAGTAGTTAAAATAAAGCTTCGGTTACTGGTTGAGCTAATTCTATGAGCCCCTATTGGAATGAACCTAGAAAAATGACCTATATAGTAATAACTTGGGGTGTAAATTAATTCATCCTTTTCAAGATCTGCATGAATTGGAGAGAAGCAGAGGTTTCCTACATGATTAGGCCCTCCTTTTTCATCTAGTAAAAGATTCCAATCGCACCAACCTACTATTCCAACATTGAAATCTCGAATCATTGCCTCACCATAACGCTCTGCGTGAGGCCAATGAAATAGACGATCTGTTCTGAACCCTTCTTGACATCCTTCCGTAAAAATTAAGTGCTTATCTGGAAAAGCTTCCTTAATTGCAGTTAGATTATTTTGCATTGAATCTCCTCCAGCCCACGTCTCATACCAATGAAATCCAGTACCCCAAGCGTATTTTGCTGCATCAGGGTCACCAAATATGGTTGTGGCTCTATGCGTACCTAAATCTCTATTATGATCCCAAACAATAATCTTTTTATCCCCTAATCCTTGATGGTGCATAGTTGGTCCTAGATGATTTTTTAAGAAATCTCTTTCTTGTTCCGCTGTATAAATCATTGACTCCCAGCGTTGTACTGCAGCTGGCTCATTCTGAATAGTTATTCCCCATATTGGGATTCCCTCTTTTTCATAAGCTTTTATAAACTTAGTATAATATAACGCCCAAATACTATAATACTCAGGAAGTAATTCTCCGCCATAAAGCATATTATTATTTGATTTCATGAATGCAGGTGCACTCCATGGAGATGCCATCAAAGTTATATTTCCCCCAGCTTCTTTAATGGCTCTTTTGATAAATGGGATTCTATATTTTTTGTCAGTAGCTATCGAAAAAGATTCTAATTCTTTATCACCTTCATCAATATATGTATGGCTTTTGATTGAAAAATCACAGCTATGAATTGAAATGCGAGCCAATCTATATGCATTTCCATCTTTTTCATTAAAATATGCCTTCATCAGCTCATTTTGATTAGCTAGACTTAATTTAAAGAAATTTTCTGCACTAGCGTCAGTAAATGAACCACCTATACCAATGAATTTTTGAAAAGTTTTTCGAGGGTAAATATATACATCCACTGAGCCTTCAGAAACATCATTTGAAATTTCTAAAAAATGCCCCTCGCTTTCTTGAAAATTGTGGCCTGAACCTTTAGCTGTAGTAAAAACCTTATAATGTGTATTTTTATTATGAGCAGCCATCTTTGAAAAAATTAATGATGAAAATAGTAAAAGGATAATTAAAGGTAATAAATTCATTATTGATAAAATGTTAACTATGTTTTATATTTGTAAATATTACTTTTAAATTAAAGTAAAATGAAAAACCCCATTAAAATATTCCCTGTTCTTTTTTACTTATTACCTGCATGTCTTTTAAGTGCAGTAAGTTATTATTCTGGGAATTTTACCTTTGGAAAAAATACCCAGACTAACCAAAGTATTACCTGGTACCAAGAATACGTTAATAACCCAGCTAATAATGAAATTCAAGACTATAGAAGAAATAAAGTTGGTCTAGACGATAATAACAATCTCGTTTTAAGAATTGATAGAGTTGGAAATAATTTATACCATTCATCAAGAGTTAATTCATCACCTACTAATGGGATTAGAATAGGTGATGGGGAAAAACTATCAATTGAATTTAAAGCAATGCTTCCTGAGGCAAAAGATGCACTAGGGAATTATGTCCCTAATGTACCTCTATGGCCTGCTTTATGGATCATGGGAAATGATCAAAAAAATGGCTCATGGATAGGCTGGCCTTATTGCAGCGAAATAGATGCTATGGAGTGGTCTCCAACTAGAGGATTAAATCAACAAAATGTGGCATACCATTGGAATACAAATGACAATGACGATAGTGGTTACAACCATCGCTATGATTCCTATTACTACGATGACCCAAATTTAACTAACAATCTTCATACTTGGAGAGTTGATATATATAGATACCACCCGGATCAAAACCAAACGAATAAAATAGAAATATACTATGATGATGTATTTGTTTCCGGGTCTAGATTTACTGAGGATTCAAATAAGGATAATAGTGAGTTTTGGTATCCTGTAACAAATCAAAATCCCGAGACAAGAAGTACTAATGAAAAAACGTACTTCTTAATAATGAATATTGCTATGGGAGGAGTTTATCCAGGTACATCCAGTGTCCCTAATAATTTTGAATATGCTGAGATGGTTATAGATGATGTTACTTATGAAAGAACATCTATTTATAATGATGGTTCTGGAAATAATGGTGGAGGTCTTGGCGGTGGAGGTCTTGGCGGCGGCGGACTTGGTGATGGAGATAGTACAATTACTGAAGAAAGTTACAATGCTAATTTAACCGGAGTCTTCGGTGGAGTCACATACTCTGGTTCTAATTATAATTTCCCTTCATGGGCTGATTCATGGGGAGGAGTGGCAAATAATGATGCAAGTATTTACCCACTTAGTTTCCCAAATGGTGGAGCTGTTAAATTTAATGGAAGTGCACCAAGTGGAAATGTTGATGTTAGGTTCAAATTCGAACGACTTCCTTATGATAGTGAGGGAAATCAAGAAGCTGATACCGTACCCTCTTTTTATACGAATTATGTTACTGTAAGCGGTTCCACAATAAATGAGTATTCAGTTGAAATACCACCACAATTAGTCGACAACACATATAGCTCATTTTTACTATATTTAGATACTAGAGACCGTACGGTTATGCTAGAAGATTTTGAGGTAATAAAAACTGTAAATATACCAAATTACATACTGAATCTTAATTATGATAATAGCATAATTAATATTTCTAAGGACCCAGATTTAACTAGCTTCCCATCAGGAACAAATATAATAGTTCAAGCAACTCCAGTTGATGGATATATACTATCTGATCCATCTTGGTCTAATAAGTTATTAACTATTGAATCTAATCTTTATTACTCAATCAATGCAGACCCTGATTTATCAGATAATGACCAGGATGGAATAAATAATTATAACGAATATATAGCTGGCACTAATCTAAATGACCCAAGCTCTTATTTCACTATAGATAGCACAATAATATCAGAGAACCAAATAAACATAAGTTATCTATCGGCCATTGATCGCAATTACAGTATAGAAATCAGCAATGACCTATCCCAATGGTATCTATTGGAAACAAGTGAAGGAAATGGAGGGATAAAAACTCACCCATTTAATCTTAACGTTATTGATATAGATGGTTTAGATAATAACTCTACAAAATATTTCTTCAAAGTTGATATTGAGAAGAATGATTAATTATCTATTGTAAGGTAACCTTAGGTTTTCTATTTTCAAAAAATATTCCCCAATGTTTTTCTGAAGTATTAGGATCACCCATATCTGTTTCTGGATCCATTCCTTTCCAAGGCTCATCAAAAGCTTCAAAAATAAAAGTAGGAATATTATTGAAGGTAGACCACGCTTTAAGCGCATTATAGTAATCAGATTGATGCTTTTCACTTGCATGCCCATCAGGCCAATTTGATGCTGTCGTAGGCCATCCTGCCTCCATTATTACAATTTTAGAATCAGGTAATGCTTCAAGTACTTCATTGTATAATTTAATGGAATATTCTAAGTCAGCATCCTGCATTTTTCCATGATTAAATGGATGGATATGAATTCCAATAAAATCTAATTCCTTTGCCACCCGATACCCATCATCTTTCCACCAACCATAATCATCAGCTACCGTTACCATTTGATTAGTTTTAGATTTAACATCCTTTATATACTTTAATAATGAATACTCTGGAACCGTATGATCATGCCAAAATATTTGAGTTTCATTTCCAACACTAATTGCAGCAACAATATCAGGATAACGATTTGCTAATCTTATAGCGCTTTTAACTTCATTTTTGTTTTTCTTTTTATTTTCCTTAAGCTTTTTAGAAGGAATAGGCTCATTTAGCCATCCGCATCGCTCATGATTACTAATTTCGGCCTCAAGCCATGCACCTAGTACAACTTTAATTGGCAAATTATTTTCATCTATAACTTGCAAAACCATTTCTGAATTCTCACCTGAGTCGTAAACTCTTATAAGCTTAAAATTATAATCAAGAAGGATATTTAAATCCTCTAATGTTTGTTCGTAAGTAGGATTTTTGGCTCCAAATCCTCGGTCTGGATGTTGGCCTTTTCTAAATCCAGAGTACGCCACTGCCCATTGTTCTTCAAATACTAAATTAGATTCTTCCATAATCGGAGTTGCATTTGAGATGCTAAAAATAAGTAAAAATAAAATAAGTTGTTTCATGTTATGATGAAATTGTATCTACTAAATTTTCAGTCAATATATAATCAAAATTTGTACAAAAAAAGTGCGGTAAGTAATACCGCACTTTGTTAAATAATTATTTGAATATTACTATTGAGCAGGAGTTAGAACCCATTTCCACCAGCTACCACCGCCGTTTATAGTAAGTACTATTTCACTAGCACTAGCTGATACAACATTGTATGTGATACTAGAAGGTGCGTCACCTGGAGATGATAGCTCTGAAGCTAAATTAGTTACCTTAGGAACTCCAATATGAGCTCCAACACCATTAAGTGTCAAAGTGTTCGCTGATGAATCGAATACCCAAGTTGCTGCATTTGAACCATCATGTGGAGCTACTGGAGCTCTACTTCCGTCACCTGCACCATCTTGCCATGCTTCAACCCAGGTTTCTGAACCCATTACATTTTCGAATGTTCCATCTGTGCTGAATCTAAAAATATCATCTGCAAATGTAGGACGTTCATTAAGTGCACCTCCTTGAAGATTCCACCATGAGTCATCTCCTTCAGCTGGGCCAACTCCACCTGCTGTAACCTTCCACTCTCCACCAGGGAATGTAATGTCACCTCCATCATCACTAGATCCTGAATCATATGTTCCAGCTCTTGCAGCTTCAAGGTCTGCTCTAGTTGCATCGCCAGGGAATTCAGCATCTGCTACTGTTGATACATATAATGTAGGTTTCTCATTAGCTCCACCTGCATCAGATGTAAGTATCTTCATGCCTCCATAAGTTGCATCGTTTAATGGGCTAGGGGCGATGATAATCTTAGCATGAGATGTATATCCATCATCTATAAGTTCTTGTAGCTTTTCTACTAGATTTGAGCCGTTAATGAATACATTTCTGTCGCCGCCACCAGTAGCAAGTCCTAGTTGATCTGCAATTGCTTTACTTATAAATGGACCAGCGCCATTTAGCATATCTAAATTGTCTAGATTCGAAAGATCTTCGCTTCCAACAGTACCATCACCCGGAACTAGATATATTGCAAAATTGTATGCTGGGTCACCGGCCCACTCAAAGAGTCTCACACCAATCTCGGCTTCTACTAGTGTCTCACCTGCTAGACTGGATAGATCAAAGTTTCCAACATAACCAGATTCTCCGCCCCACCATTCTCCGATGTGTGCGTTCCAGTTGCCCATCTCTGTTGTGCCTCCTGAACCATCAGATTTTGCTTCGGCCATACCATCACCATCGCCACCATCTGCTACGATTGCTTGCGCTTGTACTGCAGCATTTGGATCCGCTTCAGCTGCTGATGTTACAAATGAAATTGAAGAGATACTTACAGGCTCATCGTTTTCAGTAATATATACTGCGATTGAGCTAAATGTATTTAAGAACTGTGCTGGAATTGCCACTGTGTAGTCAGCTTCTGTCGCTCCTGAAATTTCAATATTATTGATCTCATACTCAGGCGTATTGTTCGGATAATTTTCTCTTTCTAGGTGTATGCTAACATTTGCTGTTCCTCCACTAGGTACAGAAGCTGTTACTGTTACTGAACCTCCAGCACCAAACTCAAGAGGTGTGATGCCTGATGGATCTAATTTCCATCCAGCCCAACCTTCAGCTCCTGAAGGGTAAGTGTAAACATTGTCTGCTCCTGCAGGATCACTCGCTCCTCCAAAGGCTTCATTTAATACCGGTGGAGCAAATTGAACAGTTGGATCATTGTCATCATAATCACTGTTTGATCCTGTTCCATCATTATCTGAATCAAACCATTCTTCGCTATTATTAGGGAATGCATCTGTACTATTATAAACTCCATCGCCGTCAAAATCGTTTATGATTTCATCGATATGCAGTCTAAAGAATTTGCTTCCTGAACCGATGGACTCTGAATGCGGGCTTGTATCTGTTAGGTTCCCTTCAATTGTCCATGATCCTAGGTCATCAGTGCTTTGGAGACCAAATCCATGTGCATCATCCCAAGACAATGTAACGTTTCCGTCTGCCATGCTCATTGATAGAGAAGGCTCGAAGTTTGCAGCTTCACTATTTGGCTCTGGGTCGCTGTCATCTGGAATACCATCGCCATCTGAATCAACTACTGGAGCTTCTTGTACTTCAGCATCATTGTCATCATGGTCAGTGTTTGCACCAACCCCGTCTCCATCTGCATCTACGGATTCAGTTTCATCGGATGGGAATGCATCCGTGCTATCGTCAACACCGTCGCCATCAAAGTCTGAATTGCTTTTGCTTGTTGTCCAAACTTTAATTTTAAATCCAGTTTGAGTTCCTACGCCGAATCCAGAAGGTCCTTCTTGGGTAACTTCTCCGCTAGCTATTGCGTCACCATCGACAGAGAACTTAGGCCCAGATGCACTGTATCCATCTTCGTGGGAAGCATCTTGTTTAAAATATCTAACCCATAAGAGCTGATCTTGTAGTAAATCTGTTTGTGGGATAGTTAATTTACCTTTCCCAAAATTACTTCCACCAATAGCAGTTTCTGATGACCATTCAGCTATTGTTGTGCTTCCTTGGGCAAATATATCAGAACCTTGTGGCTGTGCAGTAATTGTAGAAGCATCTATTGATGTAGGAACAGTAATATATGAAGAGAAGTCATGATTATTTGTTCCAATAAAGGTAAACCCAATATGTCCTTCAGGCACTTCAAAGGCAGGCTCTTCAGGTGCGGTTTTAGATTCCTTCCAAACTCTAACTTGGAAACCTGTCTGAGCACCAACTCCCATTCCTGTTGGCGCAACTGCAATAACATCACCTGTAGCTAATGCATCGCCATCAACATAGAATTTTGGTCCAGATGCGCTATATCCATCATCATGGGAAGCATCTGCTTTAAAGTATCTAACGACTAGGTTATGTCCTACAAGTTCATCTGTTTGAGAAATACCAACTTTACCTTTACCATACTGGCTTCCACCTACAGTTCCTCCAGCATCAACTAAGAAACTAGCTATAGCTAATGAACCGTCTCCAATGTAAAGGTCGGAGCCTATAGGAGCTTCAATGATATCAGCTGCTGTTACTAGAGTAGGGACTGTTACAAATGATGAGAAGTCATGATTATTTGTACCAATGAATGTAAATTCTATACTCCCTTCTGGAGTAGGCTCTGGCTCTGGTTCTGCTTCAGGAATTCCAGCAGCTAACTCAATAGAATCAATCATAGCGTAATCTCCTGGTGTTCCTCCAGCAAGTCCTGAACCCCATGAACCGCCATCTGGATTCTTAGTTAAAAGCTGAATTGAAGAAATTTCACTTAATACCAAGCCATCAACCATAGTATTAGTCCAAGAACTTCCATTGTTAGTTGAGAATCTAAGTACTGAACCAACTCCGTCTGTGGCGTCGTCATTAAGAACTTGTAATAAAATTGGTGAAGAGCTACTTGCACTAATTGGCTCGGATGTCCAAGTGCCTGAATCGGTCTGCCAGCTTTGGCCAACAACATTTACACTTCCACTAAGGTCTGTGAAGCTTTCTCCAGGTGAAGTATATAATGCAAAATCAATTTCAGCTGAATTTAATTGTGCTGCCAAATCAGCATCTGTAACATCACTATTTTCTGAGTCAGCTATGGCAGCCAAGTAAATTACATTCTTAGCATTGTATTCATCAACAGCATCTGAACGAGTGGCTAAAAGCCCTGGTTGTGCAGCCGCAGCCGCATCATAAGTATCTTGGGCGTTATTTAAGGCAGTTAATGCACTCGCGTATGCAGTACCTGTATACCAAAATTCTGGGTCTGATTCAAGTATGTCAAGAAATTCAGCCAACGTCAGATTATCAAAATTATTAGAGGGAGCCCAGTCATTATACACGATTTGGCCTGCATTATCATAAACGACTTGGGCAATATAAAGGGCATCTTCTGCACCAGAATAATCATTTAGATATAAGGCTTCACTTGCATTTTCACGCACAATTCTTGCTGCTTCTAGTTCATCACTAGCTACTTGTATTGCATTGTAGAAATTTGCTATATCTGGGTTAGCAGCCACTGCAGCATCGTAAAGAGCTTGTACATCTGTTAACTTATTTTGCGCCGAAACGGCCTCTGCGGAATCTTCAATTATCGCATCATCCCAAGTGCCATTTCCGTTTGAGTCAGTAAATGGTTCTCCAACATCATATTGTCCATTTCCTACTCCATTAAGAATACCAATTGCTACACCAGAATCTGAGCTATTTCTTACAACAAATTGAAGACCTCTACCAGGTATGGCCACACCGTTCTCACTTCCAAAATCATACTCTGAAATATTAACAGTGAAGTTAGAGGCTCCAGTCATAGGAGTACCTAATGCGTAAGTTCTAAACACTTGTGCATTATTGATGCTACCTTGTTTGTAGTGAGGAGTGTTACCTATGTTAAGGTTTCCATTTTGAACAGCTATCCCACCAAAATTCCAAGTTCCAGCGTTATCTCCAGTAGACACTGTACTATTAATTTGTGTTCCGCTATCATCGGAGAAAGGAATAGAAAATCCAGGTACTGGATCAGCTTCTGGCAATGGCTCTAGAGAATATCTAATATCATCTATTGCAAAGATGTCTCTGTCTCCTGAGGATCCACCTACCTCATGTAAGCGCACATATCTAAATGAGTCCTCTGATGTAATAGTTACAAACTGAACGCCACCAGGAGGAGCTGTTGCTGTGGATTCATGAGAAAGCTCTGATGCTTTTAAGCCAAAAGAAGAATCATAAACCTCAATCTGAACGTCTCTTCGTCCTTCTCTTCCCATTAAGTAAAAACCAACTGCATAAACATCTGCTCCAAAATCAATAACAGCACCACCCGGAGGTACTGTACCTGCCCCAAACTCTTTTGGCATAACCATAAAGTACTGAGACCCACCAAAAGTAGTATTAAATCCTTGAGTAGTATCTGTAGCACGGTCAGTAATTCCAGAGTACTCTCCTGGATTCCAATCACCTTGATTATATGTATCTATTTGAACATTTGGATCATCAGTAACTATACCAGTTGCATCGCTAAGAGTCAGATTAATTGGAACAACACCTTCAAATGTAACTTGAGGATTATAATTTAGTGAACCCGATAGTAGGAATTCAAAATTACTAGCGGCAGTATGTGAAACTGTGCCAGGGTTTACGTGGTCGATTCCATCGTCATGCTGAAATTCAACAATAACATGAGCGTGGACTTGTACTGCTAAAAGCAGCATAGAGAATATTTTAGTAGGGATATTCATAAGTATGATGTGATTAGAATAAGAAGATTGTGTTGTTCGTTGATAAATTTAACAAACAACATAAATTTTTTTCAGGGGTATTGGTGTTTTAAAATGTTAAAATAGATAGTAAATTTTGTCCCATAAAATTGCATTAATGTACAATAATAGGTACTTTCAATAGTATGGTATTAGTGCATTAAAACAAGCTTTTATATCAACTATTTTATCCAAATAAGGTCATCTTTTTTGGTTAATGAAAAGAGCTCAATGCAATCTTTATTTGATAATTCAATACAGCCACTACTAAATCTTTTTCCTAGCCTATTTTCGTGATTGGTTCCGTGGATATAAATATAACGATTAAATGAGTCACAAGTGTCGCCTGAGTTTAATTTAGGGTCTAGGCCTCTTAATCGAATTATTCTGGTTGTTATTAAGTTTTTATTTTTTTCCTCTTCTGGTGCTTCTAAATAAGTATATGGTTGCGGAACTCTTGCTCTGAAAACGGTTCCAATGGGTTGGTTATCTCCGATCTTTTCTCCTATCATGTGTAGGCCAGTAGGGGTCCCATATGAATTTTCTTTATTTGATGGGGGATTCTTAGATGTTGAAATAGTATAAGATTTTACTATTAACTTATCTTTTACTAAAAAAATTTTCTGTTCCGAAATTAAAACAATTAATTTTTGGGTAGTAGCTTGTATTGACAATTCAGCACACCTTTGCTCAAGATTAACTAATTCTTTCTTTATTAAATCAAATGACATACAAAGTTGGTATATTAGGGGCAACTGGTGCCGTAGGACAAGAAATCATTCACTTATTGCACGAGAGAAAATTTCCTTTTTCTGAATTGCGTTTGTTAGCATCTTCTCGTTCTGCTGGGAAGGTTCAAGAATACCAAGGTAATTCATGGACTATTGAAGAAACTAATCAGTCTAGCTTTAAGGACTTGGATTTTTGTATATTTAGTGCTGGTGGAGGCCAGTCAAAGACTTTCGCACCAATAGCGAAAGAAGCGGGTTGTATTGTAATTGATAATAGTTCAGCTTTTCGAATGGATCCTAGCGTGCCATTAGTTGTTCCTGAAATTAATCCTGAAGCAGCTTTAACGCATCAAGGCATAATTGCTAATCCTAACTGCACTACTGCAATTTCTTTAATGGGTTTATTTCCCTTACATAAAGCTTTTGGTCTAAAATCTCTTATAGCTTGTACTTATCAGGCAGTTTCTGGTAGCGGCGCTGAAGCTTTGCAGGAATTAGATGACCAGTTAATGGCTTGGTCAAAAGGTAAAAATATTCCACCTAAAGTTTATCCGCATCCAATAGCTTTTAATGTTATTCCTCATGTTGATGACTTTAATGACGATGGCTTTACACGAGAGGAAATGAAGTTACTTCATGAGAGTAGAAAAATTATGGACTTAGATGATTTAATGGTAAACTGTACTTGTGTACGGGTTCCTGTTCGTAGGGCACACTCGATTGCAATTACTGCTTCCTTTGAAAACGCAATTGATTTATCTGTAGCCAAAGAAGCAATCAAAGCATTTCCTAATGTCGAACTAATCGATAATCCACAACAATTAGAATATCCAATGCCGATTAATTATTCTGGAGTATCTTCTTGTGCGTTAGGTCGTATGCGTAAAACAGAAATTCTCCCTAATGGTCTATCATTTTGGGTAACAGGCGACCAGCTTTGGAAGGGCGCAGCCCTGAATGCAATTCAAATTGCGGAATTACTAATTTCAAGAAATTCAGCTAGCTAATTCTATTAGCCAAGAAATCTACATAAGCCATAAGGTTATTTGTATCTACTTCAATTGATTTGAGGTTTTCTTTTGCTTGTTCAGTAAATCTACGTGCTTTCTTTTGTGCACCATCAACTCCATAAACTTTTATTGAAGAAAGTTTATCTGAAGCGTCATCAGACCCCGTTGGCTTTCCTAATGTTGCGCTATCAGACTGTACATCTAGAAGGTCATCGGTGTACTGAAAAGCCATACCCAGGTTATATCCAAAATTCGAGATAGCCTGGTCGTCGTGCATGTCTTTATTAGCAAAGCTAAAGCCCATCTTAACCGCAGCAGCAATTAGTTGTGCGGTTTTATTTTTATGAATAAATGCTAAGGTTTCCTCTGATACAGATTCGCCCTCATTTTTAATGTCTTCCATTTGTCCTCCTATCATTCCGACACTACTTGAAGCAGAACTCAAGATTTGTATTAATCTAGTAGCTAAAAAAGGATTGTCCTGATAATGTTCAGCTAAAATTTTAAAAGCCTCAGTTAGCAGGGAATCACCTGCGAGAATTGCTGTAGCCTCATCATATTCAGTGTGACAACTAGGTTTATTTCGCCTAAGTGAACTATCATCAATTGCAGGCAAATCATCGTGGATTAATGAATACGCATGGATGGATTCAATAGCTACTGCCGCAGGGAGAGCTTTTTTACTTTCTGAAAATATATTAGCACAAAGCAGCACTAAAATACCTCGTACTCGCTTTCCACCGTTACAGATTCCATATCTAATAGCCGAATGCAATTCCTCTGGCCGGATATTTTTTTTAGGCAGTAGCTCATCAATCATTTGTTCGATTGATTCTTTTAATTGTTGAATTAAATCTTTTTGATAGGTATTCATACTTTAATTAAACAACTAGTATGCATTATGCCAAATTTTGAAAACCTTTTTAATCGATTAATTCAAAATCCACAATTTTTTGTCAGCTTTTTTGTGGGAGGTTTACTTTGTTTTATTCCTATAATAAATTTGTTCGCTTTTGGTTATCTCTATAGAATCGTTAAAAATATACGTCATACAGGTAGCTTTAAGATGCCAGAGTGGGATAGCTTTGAACAACTATTCATAGATGGTATCCGGATGTCACTTATTTTCTTGGTATATGGTTTGCTACCTTTCACATTTGGATTCTTTATCCTCTCATTAGTCTTACCAGGGATTGGTTTATTAGAACATAATATTATTTCATCGATTCTTAAAATTACGATCCTAGTAGTTTTTTGTTCGGCTATATATCGTTACCAAAGATCACAAAGTTTTTATGCTTTGTTAGACTTTAAGTTGATCATGAAAATGGCTCTGCTTTATTTGCAATCACAAGGTGTGGTATTGCTAGCGTGTTATGGATTGTTTTACTTCTTCTTACCTCTATATGGATTCTCTATATTTGGGGCCTTGTTATTGGCTTTTATTCAGACAACAGGATTCTTCTATCAACTAGAATTAAAAAAGGGACTTTATTAATGATGTTCCGTTACTCTAACTTATTATGCTTAAGTTTTGTTACGAGTGTTTTCTGCTCGTATTCCTAGGATACATAAAACGCTATTTCCTTGGATCTTTATTCTTATTTCATACAATTGGATTATCAGCAGGAAATTTACCCGAAAATGACCTAGCATATTCAGCTAATCGTTACTTTGATATCGTTGGTGAAGAGACACGTTCGGTTCATTATATCCAACAATTAACTGAATTAATTTCAGAAAAGGTTTTAAGTGAGTTGGATGAAAGTGATTGTGATCTGGCTCGCAAGATTTTAGTTCAGCTTTATCCTTTTTCAAATTCAGCTAATCCCCCTAATGCTACGGATAAAGTAACTCTACTGCCTTATACATTAACTATTTCGGACCTTGGTTTTGTTACGGCTTCATTTAATTGGCAAGAGTCTTTAGGACTTTATACTTGTATTGAGGGTATCGTCGCTGCTTTTATTCAGGCGTATGGATATGCTACATACGGAAATATTTTCTTAGAATTATGTCCAAGTAAAGGTTGGTATATTCAAGGAATTGCTGCAGATATATATTTAGCTTTGAGACCAAAAGTATCGAGTTTAGTTTATGAAAAAGCTGCCTCTCTTTCTATTGCTAAATCCTCAAGTTATAGAGGTGCATTTAAGTTACCATCATCTAATTTTGATGATATTGAGGATTCTAATTTATTAGGGAACCCCACATCCTATGTTTGGTATCGATGGATAAAGGAAATGCCTCTTAATCCAAATCTTAGGAGAACTGTTTTTAATAAAGCAATAAGAGGTGAGGATTCATTAGGTTATCTTTGGAATGCGCTTGATCTAAGAGATGGATGGATTCTAGAAGAAGAATTCAAAACCTTCCTCGATAAAAAGCGAAGGGAAAAACAAGGGCCTTTTATGGACCTAGAAATATCCATGGTTTGGCTAGAATCTATTGGAGATCTTTCTTCATTAGAATTCAACAGTTTGCCTGATATTAAAGACTTAAATCTTTCAAATCTTTGGCGTTACAGGAAGAATACTGAAGTTATTGATTTAATTAAAGCTCGAATGGAATTACTTTCACTAGCATTAAATCGAATTAATCCTGTTTATTTCAATGCAGCTCAGTCTCTTATTTTAACTTTCGAAAGAATTATTAGGGGAGAGGCCCAATGGGAAAGCCTATATTATCTTTCTAATTACTTAGAAGAGCTAGATAGGGCGAACTTAATTAAAGAAACTATTGAGGCAAAATTATAGTGACCAAAACTTAATTATTTCTAAGAGAGTTGGAAATGTGTGTTCTGCTCCCGCTTTTTTGAGTTCGGCTTCAGAGTGAGATCCTGTACTTACAGCAAAGCACCTAGCACCACAATTCTTAGCAGTCAGGACATCGGTAGGGGAATCGCCAATAATGACTATGTCTTTGAATTTAGTTTCTGCATCAAGGGCTTCAAGGACAGAATTAGTGAAGCGTTCGTCGGGTTTTTCAAAAGCATTGTCGTTGTTTCCAAGGCATACTGGTATATATACGTCAAAGCCACATTTTTTTGAGACAGCTCTAGCGTTTATGCCTTGTTTATTTGTTAAAATTGCCTGCTTGATATTAATGCTATTAAGTTTTCTGATTAATTCAATGGAACCTTCTAAGATATGCATACCGTCAAACATATATTTGGGGAATCGTAATTTAAACTCATTGCTTGCCACTTCTACAGAATCTTCAGGTAGAAATAAACCAAGAGTATGATTTAGAGGACCTCCTAGGCTTCTTTTTATCTCATATGGTGAAGGCAATTTGTCTAGCTGGTAGCATTTAAATACTTCATAGTAGCATCGAACAATTGATTCAGTTTGGTCGATTAAGGTTCCATCCATATCCCATAGGACACAATCGGGCAGGGCTGTATTATTCATGGATATTACTTATAATTAAAAAGTTCAGTAGCTAAAGCATTAATATCACTATAAATTGCATTGGAATTTGTTGTTCTTTTTAACTGACTGATTGTGTGCGTCCCTGTCGCAACTAAAAATACTGGTATATCGACTAAGCTTCCTGTTTCCCAATCAAAAGGGGAGTCTCCAATAAGACAACAATCTGATGCCAATGTATTAAGTTTTTGCAAAAGGTGTTCTGTGAATCTTGGGTCAGGTTTCCGGTAAGGAGTATCTTCTGCCCCAAGAATGAGTTCAAAATATTTATCGATTTTTAAATGTTCTAAGGTGGAACGAGCGTGACCACCAATTTTGTTTGTAAAGACTGCCATTTTAATGCCACTTTTTTGACTCGCTTTTAAAAAATCTAATATACCTGGCAAAATAAATACTTCATCCATCATTATGGATTCAAAATGAGGTTTAAATAATGGTAGTGTTTCATTGAGAGATGCATGTTGAAAAAGCCTTTCAAGTGTAAGTCTTACCGAGCCCCCTACAGCAGACTTTACTGTTTTGTAATCAGATATTTCAAAACCTAGACATTTTTGAACATGGTTAACTGACTTGTGAATCGCAGAAAATTGGTCGATTAAGGTGCCGTCTAAATCAAAAATAAGAGTGGAATATTTCATTGTTTATAAAGATGGAACATTGTATTAAACTTTAAATCAGACAAGCATCGCTTGTGGTTGACAATTATAAATTACCATTCTTAAGTTTCAATTCTTATTAATGGTGGATGTAGCTCAGTTGGTTAGAGCATCGGTTTGTGGTACCGAGGGTCGCGGGTTCGAGTCCCGTCTTCCACCCCATTTAACTTTTCAAAGGTTTATTTTTTTCTAGATGCAAAAGAAAAAGCTATTATACCAAGAATTAAGGCGTATGTCGATGGTTCTGGTACGGCTACTGATATTTCTTCGTATCCAAAGCTTTGCGAACCAAAAGAATGCGTAAATTTATTAAATTTGTAATTACCTTCGGTAATAAACCCTACAACTTCGGGATCATAATCTGTATTATTTAGGTTTACATGATTTGTCCCAACATTTAAATTGACCCATCCTAGAGAAAATAGTGAACCATTTTCAAGGGATCTAATCGCTCTCCATCTAGCCCCAGGGTCTGCCTCAATAATATCTAGGGTAAATGTATGATTCGCTGTATTGTAAGGCCAAAATTTACTTGGGTCCCATTGAGGACTAGTCCAATCTATATGATGTATGCGCTTATAGGTAGTTCCATTTTCAAAAATTTCAGTATTTGAAAAATATTGCGTGTCAATAAGCTCTCCATCATTAGGCAAAGAAATATTTTCTACCCCGCGGAATGGATTGCTAGAAGAATATTCTGATATTACGCTTACAGGGTAAACATTAACACCATGAAGGTTTAAAGCCGCAATCAGAGCTAAAAATAGTAGGGGTATTTTCATTTTGGTGTAATATTAATAAAAATTTTCATTAAACAAGTAAAGCATTAATCAGAGTAAAAACTTTACGGATTTCTCTTAGAAGTTTTTAAAACAAACAGAGATAAAATATTAGTCTGATATCTTGAATCTGATGAACTTTATATTAGCGTCCTGGGGTATAGTAATTGTGGCAGAATCGCCGGTTTCTATCCATGTATCAAGATCGTAACTTTCTTCCATCTGTAATTCAATTATTGCCTCTCCATTTGATACTCCAATTTCTTTGGAGCCGATTCTAAGATCTAATATATCATCTCTCTTAATATAGTTTTTTTGATTAAGGTAAGATTCCAGTTCATTATCATTATATCCCTCATGGATATCTGAATTGTTCCCAATCCCATCGCCATCTGTGTCTTCAGTTTCAGACGGGTCCGTTGGAAATGTATCCTCATCGTCGCCAACTCCATCTCCGTCGGAATCTTGGCTTTCAACGGAAATATTATCGTAATCAATAACCCCGCCATTGGTCCCAACAACTATAACTTTAATACTAGTAACATCACTAGGAATAGGAATGGAAAAACTAAGGCTGCTCCAAGATGAACCAATTGGCGCTAAGTATCCTGTATCGCCTGTTGAATAATTTTGATCCCCATTAAATTCTAGTTTTATTCCTGCATCCATTAATGGAGTATCGCTTCTAGCATCTAGTTTGAATGTGGCTACTTTTCCACCTAGTAAGCCTAAATCCCCTAATGGATAATCAGTATTACTATTAGATATGAATAAGCCAACACCCCAGTCACTACCAGTTGTATCCATGGAGAGATATGAGCCTGGGTTTCCACCGGAACTTACGTGAAAAGTAGCTAGTCCACTATCCCAACCATCGGCAGTTTGCCAATTATAGAGGCCATTTTCAAAGTCACCATTCAATATTCCCGTTACATTATTAGGTAAACCAGAGACTGTAATATCAAGATTGTTTGCTTCGATTCCACCAAGTGTTTGTGTAGACAAACCATTAGCACCATCGATTGCAAATCCAACTTGAGTAACCATTCCAGCAGTTGGAGTAAAAGATAATGAGAAATCTTGTCCGCTAACTAACTCTACAGTGAGGTAGTCAACAGTTGCCCAACCTGACCCAGGATCAA
>CAJWMY010000015.1 GCA_913044165.1 uncultured Puniceicoccaceae bacterium | reverse complement strand
CTCGCTCATAGTCATTACTATGATTTTTACACAGTAAAACAAAAATTTGAAGAAGCAAAAAATATTTTCCTATCTGGTAACTTAGAATCATTTAACGAACTATTTGCCGAAGGAAAGCAGATGATTGAAGAATCTAAAATATACGCGACGGATGACTATCATTATGTTGATTATAGAATAGGTCAGGTCGAAGAGCTTATTTCTACTAATAATGCCCAGGCAAGTATCGCTCTAAAACTTGATGATATTATTGATGAATTAGATTGGTCTCCTCTCGCTCATAGTCATTACTATGATTTTTACACAGTAAAACAAAAATTTGAAGAAGTAAAAGCAGAAGTAGATAATCAAATATCAATTCAAAATGCTTATGATCCTACTCCAGTTGCTACTGCAACATTGGAAGAATATATTACTAGTCTTAATTCAGATATTACTAGTGCACGAGAAGAAAGAGACGCAAAGCTATCAATGGAAGAAGTTAGGGATATGAAATTGAGAAGTCGGATGATGCAAGTTGATGGAGGAAGTGCATCTTTAAATATAACTTTAGAGGCTACCGATAATCTTGGAATTACAAGCCCTACATGGACTCCCATTCCTGAAGAAAAGGTTATTATCCACCCTCAATTTCAAGATGGAAAGATCCGTCTAGACATTCAAGGAGATGACAACGTAAATGTTGGCACTAAGTTTTATCGTTTCAAAATGGACGATTAATTTAGAGTATTAATGTTAAGGATAAAATCCTATTTCTTTGTCTAGATTCAGAGTAATAGATAAATTAAGGAATGTAATTTCTCCCATGTTTTTGCATTTTAAAAAGTTATAATTATTGTGCATTTCTGATAACTCTTTTTTGAGCTCTTCTGTTTTTTCATTAGAAGATATTTTGTCTTCACACATGCAGCTTTTAAGGTGAACTATTCGTGATTTTGAAAAGTTTAGTCTACGTTTAATTAATGCTCTTTCCTCTTGCTGGTACTGTAATGCTGTATCTTTATTTATTAACTTAGTACACAGCTGTACTACAGGTAGATTGTTTTTAAAAAATTGAGGGAGGTACATATTTCTTTTTCCTTCATAACATTGCTGATCGAAATCTATTGCTCTAACTCTATATTGGCTTTCCTCAAAGTCAGGAGTTACTTCTACTGCGTAATTGTAAGACCGCATATCTCCAAGAAGTCGAACAAAACATCTTTCATTAAATTTAATAAATTCCTTCGCTAGTCGAACTTCATGAATGTCTGACCTTGGTAAATATTCTTGTATAAATTGGTCTCCAGGTACTCCTATAATATGTTCCTCTATGAGCGTATCATGCCAAATTAGAAAATTAATAGCATTTGGAGAAAGGAGTTCCTCAAGCTCCAGTCCATAGACCCTAGATGCGTCTGCTTTTTTAATATAAAAATAATCATGATTGTCATTAAATTGATTAACAACACGAATACGCATAGGTTTAGTATTACCGAATGTACACAAGTCTACTCTGTCAATGTAGAGATTTTTTAATACGGATTCTTGCCCTTCTGAGCGTAATTGTACATAAATACGCTTAAGCCCCTCATATATCTCCCTGCCTCTGTGTTGTTCAAAAAGTAATGTTTGCCATAAGGTGTCCTTCCCGAATTCATTAATTAGTGGAAAGGAGTCTTCATATTGTAAAAGATCTTCGTAAACTAGTGGTAATTCAAAATATCGGTCATGAGTTTTAAGGTAATCACGAAAAGATTGATTTATAGGGTAAAATTGCTTCCGCTTTTGTTCAGGAATTTGGTTCATATTAAATTAAATCCAAATTACTTTAAAATATTGTTGAATGAAAGCGAGAATTTAAGAATCATGAATATTGGCTGGGTCCTATGCAATGTTGGATCTGTAAACCCCGTCAGGCCTGGAAGGGAGCAGCGGTAGCAAATTACTCATGTGCCGTAGGGTGCCTGGCCACTTTTTTTTAGCAGTACAATGACAAATCAAGGATACCAAGTTATTGCCAGACGTTGGCGACCCAAGCAATTTAGTGAGCTTGTAGGACAGGATCATATTGTGAGGACTTTGACAAACGCTATCGAGAATGATCGTATTGCGCATGCTTATTTATTTGTCGGTCCAAGGGGAACAGGTAAGACTAGTACTGCACGATTATTTGCTAAAGCTTTAAATGCAGAAGGGGGTCCAAAGGTTAAAATAGATGATTCTAATGAAATAAGTCAAAGTATTATGAATGGTTCCTGCATGGATGTTATCGAAATTGATGGTGCATCTAATAACAGTGTAGACCAGATTCGTAGCTTGAGAGAAGAGTGCCAATACGCACCAGCACAGTGCACCTACAAAATATACATTATTGATGAAGTTCACATGCTTACTACGGCCGCTTTTAATGCTTTGCTTAAAACATTAGAGGAACCACCTGCGCACGTTAAATTTTTCTTTGCTACTACTGAAGCCCATAAAGTATTACCAACAATTGTATCCCGCTGTCAGCGCTTTGAATTCAGGCCTATTTTAGAATCGGTTATAACTGACAAGCTCACTTTAATTTCAAAAGCTGAGGGTATAGAAGTAGAGGTAGAAGCACTGAAAGCAGTTGCACGTTTAGCAAATGGTGGAATGAGAGATGCACAATCAATTCTTGATCAAATGATTTCATTTTGTGGAAAAGAAATTAAAGAATCTGACGTGTTAAATGTATACGGGCTTGTTGGCTATGAAGAAGTAAAGGCATTAGCCCAAGAGATGGCCGGTTTGGAATATACTAAATTGATTGATCGAGTTAATGGATACGTCGATCAGGGTAGTGACTTAATCCGAGTTCACCATGATTTAACAACTTATATCAGGGAAGTTTTAATCGATGCTATAAAGAATAATGGGAAGACTAAATGTCTTGGAACAGAAATGACAACGGCATCTCTAATGCGTATGAGTGAGATTTTACAAAATGGAGAGGCAAGTATCCGAACAGGCTTATCTGAAAGATCTAATTTTGAAATTGTAATCCTGAAGGCAGCGGAAGAGTCTCGATCCTTAGAAATTGATTCTCTAATTAAAACAATTGTTGCTTCTGAACAAAATAACGAAAAAAAAAAGCATGGATAAGTCCTAGTTATCCTCTTAATAATGACCATAAAGTAACTCCAAATATTGGAATAAAAGACTTGCCTTTTGAAGCTGAAAAAGTTCCTGAAGAGCATGATTTATTTTCAAATCAAATTGAGGATTTGGGCACTGAAAAAGAAGATGTTAATGAGAATATTAATACTATTGATGGTGTACCACCAGAAATTGAAATGACTTCATCCTCTGAATTAGAAATTAGTGATACCCTATTAGAAAATGAGATGATTGAATTGCCTCCGGATACCAAAGTGGTTGAATTGACATTAGAGGAAGCAACTAAAAAAATCCCTAAATCTGTTCTCGAGGTTTTGAAAAAGAACTTCAATGGTTCTCCTGAAGAGTGCAGAAAATTAAGGGAAAGTGATCGGATTTTTTAAGTTAGTTTTTATATTTTATTAAATCCCATCTATAAAGTGAAGTTGTTTGAATTTCTTTTTTTTTCTGTTTATATAACACTTATGATATTTGAAGAATCTCAAGGAAACATTCCGGCAAAAGATGGGACAATTCAAAGTTGTACTTCAGGCTGCGGATTGCCATCGAATTTAGATTTCTCCGATCAATCGTTTCCTATTCAAAAGAGTGATTCTGAATGGCGTGAACAATTGTCCAATACTGTCTACGATGTTGTAAGAAATCATCAGACAGAGCCACCATTCAGAAATATATATTATGACCACAAAGCAGTAGGCTATTATTCTTGTATTGGGTGTAATGCTCCAATGTATAGTAGTGTAGATAAGTTTGATTCAGGTACAGGCTGGCCTAGTTTTAGTCAGCCAATTGACACTAGAATTATTGGTGAAACAAAAGATTATAGTCATGGCATGAATCGAATTGAAGTACATTGTGCTCTGTGCGGTTGTCATCAAGGACATCTTTTCCCTGATGGTCCCAAACCCACAAATTTACGCTATTGTATTAATTCTGCTTCATTGAAATTTATACCCAAAGAATCTATACAAGAGCTTAATATAGCAATTTTAGATTGGTATAAAAACACTAAGAAAGGTAAATAGAAAATTTTTATTGGGTTGAAGTTTCATTTTCACTTACAGCCTCAACTGGTTCGTTATTTTCTTCTTCTGTGGTCACAACTTTGGATATTCCGATTAGGGTATCTTTGCTTCCTAGGTTTACTAATTTAACTCCAGAAGTAGCTCTTCCAGAAATGCGTACGTCTTTTACAGGGCTTCTCACCGCCTGACCATTCTTAGTAAACATCATAATTTCATCACTTTCAGTGACTGATAAGACACCTGCAATTCTCTCTGTTTTCATTGCGATAATACCAGATCCACCTCGAGATTGCTGGCGGTAATCACTAAACGCAGTTCTTTTACCTAATCCATTTTGTCCTGCAGTAAGGAGCGTTGCTTCTGGGTTAACAATTTCAATTGAAACGACCTCATCAGAATCTGATTTTAGCTTAATACCACGAACCCCTCGCGTAGCTCGCCCTTGGTCACGTAATTGAGTTTCTTTAAAGCGAATTGATTGAGCTTCTGCAGTGATTAAGACAATTTCATCTGAACCATTAGTCAAACGCGCTCCAATCAAATCATCACCTTCATCAATATTTATACCGATGATTCCGCCTTTACGGAAATTTTTAAAATCTGAAAGTTTTGTTTTTTTAACGACACCATTATGGGTTGCTAACACAATGGATTGATCGGCATCTTCGAAACCCTTTACACAAATCATTGCGGCAATCTTTTCGTTTTCTTGGATTTCTAAAATGTTTGAAATGGAGCGTCCTTTAGCTGTTCTCGATCCTTCAGGGAATTGGTAGACTTTCTCAACATAAACACGACCACTATTCATAAAGCACATGATATAATCATGGGTTGATGCAGTGAAGAGATGTTCTACAAAATCATCTTCATATTGCCCTGATCCAATAACGCCTTTACCGCCCCGCTTTTGGGATCGGTAAGCATCTAGATTTGTGCGCTTGATGAAACCTTTGTGGCTGACAGTGATCATACAACCTTCATTTGGAATAAGGTCTTCCATTGAAATATCTCCATCTATGTTAAGAATTTCAGAACGGCGAGGATTGCCGTACTTATCTTTCATTACGGCTAGTTCTTCTTTGATAACAGAGAGAAGGATTTGTTCGTTTTCTATTATCGATTTTAGTTCTTCAATCTCTTCCATTAACTTATTGTACTCCTCTTCAATCTTATCCCGCTCGAGACCTGTTAGTTGATAAAGTCTAAGCTCTAATATTGCATTTACTTGAGAGTCACTTAGGGGATATTTCTCTTTGAGTTGAATTTTTGCTTCGTCTCTATTTTTAGAAGCGCGTATTCTCTTAACAATGTCATCGAGATTATCCAAAGCGATTCGATAGCCTTCTAAAATATGAGCCCTAGCTTCAGCTTTCCTTAATCTAAATTCGGTACGGCGATAAATAACTTCTCGGCGATGATCGATATAGCAATTGATCATTTCCTTGATGTTCATTTGTTTAGGTCGTCGATTATCTAAAGCAAGTAAAATTACACCAAAGGAACTTTCAAGGGGAGTGGATTTATATAGTTGATTAATGATAACTCTAGGAATAGAGCCGCGTTTAAGTTCAATGACAATACGAGTGACTTCTGTAGATTCATCTCGTAAATCAGAAATACCCTCAATGGCTTTTGTTTGTACAAGCTCTGCAATACGCATGACCAAAGAAGCACGATTCACATTATAAGGTATTGCACTGATAATAATTTCTTCCTTACCATTATTTTCTACAACTTCAGCAATACCTCGGGTTCGGACAATTCCGCGCCCAGTTTTTAGATAACTATCAATACCGCTTTTGCCATGAATAAATCCTCCTCCAGGAAAGTCAGGCCCTGGAATAAGCTTTATTAATTCATCTAAATCAATTTGTGGATTATCAATGATGGAACAAGTTGCGTCGATGAGTTCGTTTAAATTATGAGGCGGAATATTTGTGGTCATTCCCACAGCAATACCAGTAGAACCATTCATCAAAAGATTTGGAAGTGAAGCTGGTAAAACCGAAGGCTCTGTAATACTTTCTTTATAATTTGGGACAAAGTTTACAGTTCCTTCATCGATATCCTTTAGTAAATCTTCAGCAATATTCTCAAGTTTACACTCAGTATATCGATAGGCTGCAGCTGAGTCTCCATCAATTGAACCAAAATTACCTTGCGGGATAATTAAAGGATAGCGCATTACCCAATTTTGGGCCAAACGAACTAAAGTGTCATATACCGATCCATCGCCATGTGGGTGATAGTTCTTTAAAACTTCACCTACAACACCTGCGCATTTGTCGAAAGGTCGATTATGAAGGAGCCCTTCTCGAAGCATTGCGTATAAAATTCGACGTTGAACTGGTTTAAGGCCGTCCCTAGCATCTGGTAGTGCTCTACTAACAATAACAGACATTGAATAATCAATGTAAGCAGATTGCATTATATCAGAGATCGATGTCACTGCTTGGTTATCGGTCGGTAAATTAGAATTATTCTCTTTTTCGGACATAATTTATTTTAAAAAGGGGCAAATATTAGTTATTAAGATTTAGTTAAGTCAAAGTATTCTTAGGGAATGCAGCTAGCTTATACATCAAGATGCGCAACATTAAGAGCGTTATCTTCAATGAATGCCCTACGAGAAGGAACATCTTCACCCATCAGCATAGTGAATGTTGCATCAGCAAATGCGGCATCAGCAATATTTACTTTAAGCAGTTTTCGAGTTTTGGGATCCATAGTTGTTTCATAAAGTTGCTTTGGGTTCATTTCCCCCAAACCTTTATAGCGTTGAATTGTAAGGCCACGTTTACCAATTTTTCTAATTGAATCAATTAGTTCAATGATAGAGCAAAGCTCTAGGATATTCTCTTTTTTATCATCACCTTTATTCTCGATTAGATTGTACCGAGCTTCTTCAGAAGGAGAAAATTGTTTAATATCCATACCAAGTGCTGCTAATTCCTTAAGTAATTTGCTCATTTCTGTAGATTCAAAAATTTCATGCAACGAGATCCTTTGTTGAACTTTTAATCCGTCATCATTGTCCGCTTCTCTCATGAATGATCCAGTTGCATCTTCATCTACTAAATTAAATTCATCATAGAATTCCGAGCGTTCTTCATCATTTTTTAAAAATTTGAAGCTTTCAGAATTTCCAGTGCGTATACGGACAAGGTATCGAGGAAGAGCGTGGCTTTGGATATCATGTTGATCAAGGTATTTAGCCAATCCGCATCCATAACGTGAGACGCCTTTACCGATCATTTCTAACCGGGATAAAATTTCAACAATCTTATCAATCGAATCACTGGGCAACTCAGTATTATCACGTAACCGCCTTAGTGTAACATCTTCACTTCCTAGTTCTAATAAAATTTTATTAAGTTGAGCATCGTTATCAATATATTGTTCTCGGCGCTTACGTTTAATTTTATAAAGTGGTGGTTGGGCAATATACACATAACCTGCTTCAATTAGACCCTTTAGTTGGCGGAATAGAAAAGTAAGTAAAAGTGTTCGGATATGAGCACCATCAACATCTGCATCAGTCATTAAAATTACTTTATGGTAACGAGCTTTTTCTATATTGAATGCGCCTTCGCCTTCGTCACCAATCCCTGTTCCAACAGCAGTGATTAAGCTTCGAATTTCGTTATTGCCTAATATTTTGTCTAGTCGTGCTTTTTCTACATTAAGTAACTTGCCTCGGATTGGAAGTATGGCTTGAGTAGCACGATCTCGACCTTGTTTGGCTGATCCACCTGCAGAATCTCCCTCGACGATATAAATCTCAGATATACCAGGGTCTTTTGAAGAGCAATCCGCTAATTTACCTGGGAGACCTCCACCGGAAAGCGCTCCCTTTCGAACAGTTTCCCGGGCTTTTCTAGCTGCCTCTCTAGCTCTAGCCGCATTTAAGCATTTGTCTATTATTCTTTTGGCATCCTGCGGGTGAGTTTCAAAATAGTATTTTAACTCTTCCCCCGTTATTTTTTGCACGATACCATCTACTTCTCCATTAGAAAGTTTTGTCTTTGTCTGTCCCTCAAAGCGCGGTTCTGGAACTTTTACTGATATTACTGCTGTTAGACCTTCGCGAGAATCATCTCCGGAAAGGTTTGGGTCCTTATCTTTAATTAAGTTATTTTGCTTGGAATAATTGTTTATAACCCTAGTCAGCGCTGTTCGGAACCCAGATAAGTGTGTTCCGCCCTCTATATTATGGATCGAGTTTGCATAAGCGTAAATTTGATCGCTATAGCTATCATTGTATTGTAGTGCGATATCAACTACAATATTCGTTTCAAGGTCAGGATTTGGAGAAGGGGCAGCGCCACTAATTTTAATAGGAGTCTCGTGAAGAATATTTTTATTTTCATTAAGAAAAGTAACATATTCAGCAATACCATCTTTAAAAATAAAGTTTTCAGCTTTATTTATACGCTCATCGACAAAACATATTTCAATTCCTGGATTAAGGAAAGCAAGTTCTCTTAAGCGCTTAGCTATAAGCTCAAATTTAAATTCACGTGTGTTTAAGAAAATTTCAGGGTCTGGGGAAAATGCAATACGAGTTCCAGTAAGCTTTGTGTCTCCAATTATCTTCATTTTTGAAGTAGTAATGCCTCTAGAAAATTCCATTTTATGAACTTTGTTGTCGCGCTTTACTTCTACTTCAAACCATTCGGATACTGCGTTTACGCATTTTGCGCCTACCCCATGTAATCCTCCAGAAACCTGATAGGCACCCTTGCCAAATTTTCCTCCAGCATGTAAATTTGTCATAACTAACTCAAGCGCTGGTATGCTATACTTAGGGTGAATATCAACTGGGATTCCTCTACCATCATCTTCAATTGAGCAAGATCCATCATTGTGGATACTTACAGTGATTTTAGAACAGTGTCCGGCTAAAGCCTCATCAATAGAATTGTCAACAATCTCAAACACACAATGATGTAAGCCTCGCTCATTAGTATCTCCGATATACATATCGGGCCTTTTTCTGACACCTTCAAGGCCTTCTAGTTTTTCAATTTTTGATGAATCGTAAGCTTCAGATAATGCTTTTTTTGAGCTTTTTTTTACAATTTTATTATTTATTTTTTTTTCTTCTGACATTGAAAAAAAGTTAACCTTTAAAATTGCTGTATGGCTACAAAAATTTCAGCTTTTTTTTAATCTTCTTCTAGGTTAATACCACCTTAATTTTCACTCCATTTAGTGCATTAAATTTACCTTTACTCAATGCAACATGCGTCTCATATATGAATAGTGAAAATTTCCCGGAAATTAGAGTATGCCTGCCGTGTTTTAGCTCAACTTGGTCGAAAGGATTCAGTGTCTGGATTAGTACATATTGAGCATTTGGCGCAAGCTGAGTCAATACCTTCAAATTATCTAGTGCAGATACTAAATAGACTGCGTTTGAATGGTTTAATTATTAGCAAGCGCGGCCAGCAGGGCGGATATGGTCTAGCAAAAGATCCTGATCAAATTTCTTTTTATGCTATTGTTATGGCAGTTGACCCTGAATCACTAAAAATATCTTGTGAGCAAAAAGGGGAATCTGGAATGAAGGTTTCAGAAGTTTGGGATGAATTAAGTCGAAAATGGGTAGATCAGCTTAAAGCAATATCTTTAGAATCTATTATTTCAAATATAGATAGTAAAATGTACTATATTTAGAACAGCTTAATCTTTCTCATTCTAAGCAGATATTTTTAATTTAAATAAACTCTAGAAGGAAATTAAAATTTCCAAATAATAGGAATAATTATTACTGAAAGAGTAAAGCAGATTAGGTTGAGTGGCAATCCGATTTTCGTGAAATCGGTAAACCGATACCCTCCGGCACCATAAACATATGTATTAGTTTGGTAGCCTATTGGAGTGGCAAAACTAGCTGATGAGGCGATGCAAGTTGCAATAACAAAGGGCCTTGGGTCTAGACCAAGTGTAATTGCGAGACTAAGGGCTATTGGGATCATCAGAGCAACAGCAGCGTTGTTAGATAAAAATTCAGTAAAGGTTGAAGTGATTAAATAGATCAATGCCAAGAGGATAAATGGCTTTAGATGCTCAGGAAAGATTGGGAATATTGAATTTGCTAGTCCTTCTGCAATAAGATTACTAGCTCCTGTTGTGGTCATTGCTTGTCCGAGTGCAAGCATGCCAAATATAATTGAAAGAATAGACCACTCAATAGAATGATAAGCTTCATTGGGCTCGAGACAGCGAGATATTAATAATATACTTACACCAAAGATTACGGCTGCTACAATAGGTATAATCTTAAATGACGCTAATAAAACAATACTTAGAATTGTAGTTAAGGCGACTATTTGTTTAATACGACTTGGGGGACTTTTGCTTTTTCGAACACTATCTAGAATGATGATCTCATTGCTAGATTCTAGATTCTCAACTGCATTATTAGAACCCATTAACAAAAGAGTATCACCTTCTTCAAGGCGAACCTCATTTAGTTTGTCTCTTAAATTTACTCCTTTTCGGTGAATAGCTAATAGTACCATTCGATATTGTTGTCTGAAATTAATCTCCTCTAGTTTTTTTCCAATAAAACCTGCTTGTGGCGCTACAATGCCTTCAATAATTAAGCCCTCGCTACTAGAAATGACAGAGAGATGTTCACTCAAATCCGAAGGCAACTCGAAAGGAGAGTTGCTCCCATTTTTTGCATTTTCAATTTGGCTTGGTCGGCAAGCAAGGAGCAGTCGGTCTCCACTAAGAAGTTTGCATTGATTTACATCTCCTTTGATAACAACTCCGTTTCGAATGACCTCAATTAAGCGAATATGGCGATATTGGCCGAGTCCACCATCCTTTCCATTAGATCCAATAAACTTAGAACCAGGTCGAACGAAAACTTCAGTAATGAATTCCCTACGTTCATCCTCAGAAAGTATGGCTGTTAAAGTTTCTCTATTTGGCAACAAACGATTACCGAAAAATACAAGAAAAGCCGTTCCTGCTAAAACTAATGGCACTCCAATTGATGCGAGCTCAAACATTCCAATGGGTTTGTAGCCAGCTTGAGTTAAAATACCACTAGCCAGAAGATTTGTACTTGTTCCAATTAGTGTACAGGTTCCGCCTAATATTGAAGCATAAGAAAGTGGGATTAGTAATTTTGAAGAAGCAATATTCATACTTTTTGCTAAAGTCAAAATAACAGGCAGTAAGACAATAACTACGGGTGTGTTATTTATAAATGCAGACGCTCCTGCCACTCCTATAATCATTATGAATAAAAAACGCTTGTATGAAAGTTTGGATAAATTACTCATGTAAGCAGTAATGCTATCAATTACCCCAGTTTTTTCTAACGCTGCACTGACTATAAACATCCCAGCAATAGTAACGGGCGCTGGATGAGCGAAAACACTCAAACTAGCTTCAAGGCTTGGAAGCGAATTAGTTCCGGTAAGTACGCTGACGATAACGAGAATGCCAAAAATGCTTAATGCGGTTAAATCAGGACTTATACGTTCATGGATAAAACTATAGATAGAAATACCTAAGAGAAAAAAAACAAAATAAATTTCCCAAGTCATTAGACTACCTTTTTGTTTACAGGGGAAGTATCAATAATATCTAACTCATCATTCTTAGCCCATTGATAGAAAAATAGCCCAAGTAAGGAAAGAGAAAATAGCATATTGATTACTTTCATGATAATACCTCCTAGAATTTGATCATTAAGCGGGTCAAGGTCAATGATTCTTGGAGCCCAGGCATAGGTAGGGTAAAGAGGTTCTCCTGCAAAGGTTAAAAATGCAAATACAGGTAACTGCCCAACCATTAAAAGAAAGATGCTTATTAATCTTATAGGGAAGCTCCTTCGAGGAACTATTTTAGAAAGTGTTAAAAATGGCCACAACATTAATATGCCTAAAGAAAACATTGTAAAATGTTCAAATATATGGACTCGCTTATCGATCAAAGCAATTTCATAAAGCGAGGGAATATGCCAAAGCGTAAAAACAAAAGTGAATAAAAGACCACCACATAAAGGATTTGTAAGCAGATTTAGAATTCTACGAGCGCGTAGTTTTAAAATAAGGGAATCTAGCAACCAAGCAGGCATTCCAAATATCATAAGAATTGGTGCAATGTAGATTAAAAGCATATGTTGCGTCATATGAGCACTGAATAGAAAAAGCTCTGCAATTGAGTCTAATGGCGAACCCACAGCAATATAAACCGTTATCAGCCCTAGGTAAAAAAGGATACTCGGTCCTATTGCATACACCTGCTCGGGAAAAAAAATATGGCGTAAGGGCCCAGAAAAAATAGCATAAGCCCAGCCTATAATTAGGATAGAGCACAAAAGTAAAGGTTCTGTATGCCAATGTAGTTGCATAACATTTTTAAAGTGTACAAAAAAAGCGTATACGCAACACTCGCTTTTAGAAAGCTATCCTTCAAGGATTAACGACCTGGAATTTCAGGTGGGGCAACGGCATCTCCACCTAAAAGAAAAAGCAAAGCGGTATAGGTTCCAAAGGCTATAACCATACCAGTCCCGAAAGCCATCGTTAGTATTAATTTATCATAAATTAAGTGCATAAACCATGCAACTACACCAATAAACTTAAATAATGATAAACTTATTAAAATTGTAAAAATTATAGTTCTTGGGAATGGCAAGTAGACTAGCACAAGTTCAATTCCGGTTACAGCAGCAAGGATTAATGCTAAATTAACAAACGCATAGTAGCGGTCATTTTCTTCTTTAAGGTGATTCGCATCAATATTGGACTGAGAGTAGGACATATAGAAAATTTAAGCAATAAATTCAATCAAGTAAACAACCGTAAAGATAACAATCCATACAATATCAACAAAGTGCCAATATAGGCCGGCGGTTTCAACATCAACCGCATTTTTATGCGCTTCCATATTACCTCCTTTCGAATAAAAGAGCATAGAGATAAGCCAAAAGACCCCGATGGCTACGTGAACACCATGTGTTCCAGTCATTAAATAGAACGTAGAACCAAAAGTACCAGTACTTAAAGTTAGTCCTTCATGAACAAAGTGAGCAAATTCATAGACTTGGCATCCAAGGAAAATAAGACCAAAAAAGATTACACCAATTACATTTCTCCTAAAACTCTTAATTTCCCCTTTGTGCATTGCTGATACGGACAAAGCCATAAGGAAAGAACTCATTAAAAGAATAAAGGTAGAAAAAGAAGTCAGTTCGAGACTGAAAAGTAGTGTTGGGTCAAATTCTTCTGGATATAACTTACGGTAAATTAAATGAGTGGAAATTAACGTACCAAAGAACATGCAATCGGAACCCAGGAACAACCACATAAGAAGCTTTTTATTTTTAACCATCAAGTTGTGATGGCTATCGTCATGCGCGACTTCTTGACTCATATTATATTCAAATTAAGACGATCTAATGTGATTGTTTATTAGGATGTAAGTGGTATCCTCCGGGACCTTCAATTGCCCATAATGCTATTCCTAGGACAAGAATGACAAGCCCTAAGATTGCTGTGTATCCTGCATAAGGAACCCCGGCCTGCATAAGAGACATTCCTAAACCAAGTGGAATAAATCCAAAGGAGGCAATTAGAGGCATCCAAGATTGGCTGGGCATATGGATGCCATGGCTCTCGTCAACCATTCCCATTTTTCGGTCTAAAGGTCCATATTTATCCGCCCAAAAGGCATCTCTCGCATTGACGATTGGAGTTTGAGCAAAATTGTAAACTTTAGGCGGAGAACTAGTTGCCCACTCTAATGTTCGAGCATCCCACGGGTCATTACCTGCAGGAATCTTTGAACGGAAGCAGCGAATAATATCAACCAGTAGTAGTAGCACACCAAAAGCTAAGATATAAGAACCAATCGTGCAAACTAGATTATAAGTTTCCCAACCAAAGCCAGATAAGTAAGTATGTGTCCGTCGAGGCATCCCTAATAAACCTAGGAAATGCATAGGAAAGAAGGTGATATTGAGACCTACGACAGTAAGAATACCAACCCAGATATTCAGTTTACCTTGCCACATTCTACCGATCATTTTAGGAAGCCAATAATATATGCCTGATACAATTGCTAATAATATACCTCCAATAGCAACATAGTGAAAGTGTGCGATAACAAAGTAACTATCTTGTTGTTGTGCATCAGCGGGCGCAGATGAGTGCATAATTCCAGAAAAACCACCCATCATAAACATCCAAACAAAACCAAGAGCAAAAATCATCGGAGCATGAAAACGAATTTTCCCACCCCATAACGTGCCAACCCAGTTAAAAATTTTTACACCTGTAGGGACAGCAATAGCCATTGTTAGTAAAGAGAAAGCTGCCGTGGCAATTTTGCCTAATCCGGTAGTAAACATATGATGTGACCAAACAGCGAAGCCAAGGAAGCCAATCACTGCACCTGAAAAGACTACAATTGCGTAACCAAAAAGCGGTTTTCTGGCAAAAGTAGGCAAGACTTCCGAAACAATTCCCATAGCTGGTAAGACCAAAATATATACTTCAGGGTGCCCAAAAATCCAGAACAGGTGTTGCCAGAGAATAGGCTGTCCGCCACCAGCTACAGAGAAGAAATTAGTTCCGAAAACGCGGTCGAACATCAATTGAGCAAGAGCAATAGTTATAGCGGGAAAAGCGAAAATGATAAGTAATGAAACAATTAAAGTCATCCATGTGAAAACCGGAAGACGCATCATTTTAACCCCTGGAGCACGCATATTTATAATGGTTACTATGAAATTAAAGGAAGCAGATATTGAAGCAACACCAAGAATTTGTAAGCCCATGATCCAAAAGTCTGTGCCGGCGCCAGTGAATTCTTTCCCTGTAATCGGTGCGTAACCGAACCAACCCATTGCCGGAACAAAATCATTCATGCCGGCGGTTGGACCAGATGCAGAGAATAGGCCAAAGGCTTCAAGTGCTTGAAGTATCCAACCAAAATTAACGACTAAGGCTCCAGCAACAAAAGCCCACAAGCTAAAAGCATTTATTCTAGGGAAAGCTACATCTCGGGCACCTATCTGTAATGGTACAAGAAAATTAAAAAATGCGGCATTAAGGGGCATTATTGCTAAGAAAATCATGGTCGTTCCATGCATTGTGAACAGCTGATTATATCGTTGAGCAGATATTAAGTCATTCTCAGGGACTGCTAGCTGAGTCCGAATAACCAAAGCTTCTAAACCGCCAACTAGAAGGAAAAACAAAGCAAGCGTCCCATACATCAGACCAATTTTCTTATGGTCTACAGTAGTCAGCCAATCTATAAAAACATTTTTTGAATGGTCGGGACGGACTAGACCAATATCGCTTAATTCCGGTTTAAGTTCGGATATATCGGTGTTTTGCTTAGGATTGCTTATTATGGTGGTATCTGTGGTCATAAATTAACAATTATTGTAAACTTTGAAGATATAAACTGATTTTTCGAATTTCCTCATCATTGAGAAGTGGTTGAAGCTCGCCAATGCCTCCACCTTTAGCTTTCCACATAAGGTTTCCAGGTTTTACGTCATCTGTGTGCTTTATCCACTGGATAAAATTAGCTAGCTGGGCTTTTTTGTCAACGGTGTTGTCCTCATTTCTATGATTTAACCATCCAGCTGCAATAGAATGACGTTCAGCAAGGTATGTTAGATTAGGCCCTGCAACACCAACAGCACGTGGGTTGCCTTTAACTACATGGCAAGTAGCACATTTTGCTCGGCCCATAAATAGTTTTAGTCCTTCATTGATATCGCCAGTCAAGGTTTCCGGTGATTGATCATAGGCTTGGTACCAATTATCCCAGTTCATGTCATCTGGTGCTTTAGTATGTCCTGTCTTCATGCGATCAATCCAAGAATAAAATCTATCATCACTAACTACATGTGCTCGAAACAACATTCTAGCGTGGGAGTCACCACAATATTCAGCGCATTGACCATAATAATAGTCATAAATTTCATCCTCAAGATACTTGAGGTAGGCTAGCTGAGTCTCAGAATCTGATCCAGAAAAGTTATTTTTTTCTATCCAAGCTTCTTTAGAATCACCTGCTTGAATCCACATTGAATTTGCTCGGCCAGGTATCAGGTCAACTTTGCCAGCTATTTTAGGAAGCCAAAAAGAGTGAATCACATCTACCGAACGTAATTCAATATGTATCGGCCGCCCAGCAGGAATTACAAATTCATTAGCTGTTGTGATTCCTAGTTGAGGATATTCAAATTCCCACCACCATCGGTAACCAATTGCTCTAATAATAAAAGGTTCTTCTTTAGCAGCATCGGAAATATCTCCATGAGAGTACCAGCTCCCAAGTAAAGAGCTTTCATCATCAGGGACATCATGTGTATACCAAATACCTTGAAGTGTTGGAACTGCAATTATGACTAAGAGTAAAATAGATATTCCTATTAAACTTAGCTCAATTAAAGGATTCCCATGTCCTTGTGTAGGAATAATATTTTCATCTCCTTTCTTATCTCGGAAACGAATTACAACATAAACATACACGCCACCGACTGCTAAAAAGATAAAGCCAGTTACCCACACTGTTAGCATGAAGAGGTCAAGCTGTGTTTCGGCAACAGGTCCTTTTGTTACAAATGTTGACATGCGAGTATTTAAGTTACAGCCGCTAATAAAAATAAGCGGAATTAACCCTAAAATACTCATTAACCATATCCTTAATGCCTTAAGCTTTTTCATGCTATAAAATCTTATTATACTATAGAAAATATTCAGTAATATTATAGTAATTTCAAAAACTTTAATAAATGCGACTTCTTTTGTCTTACAAGCTAATCTTGTAAAAAATAAAAAAAGAGTGGCTTATCCTCATGCTAATTAAAACCAATGATATATGAAAAAATAAACTAAAACGCCGGTCACCGATACATAGTACCAAATAGGGAAGGTCCATCGAGCCCAGGTACGATGCTTCTCTGTTTTTTTAGTAAGTGCTAAACTTAAAGTTTTTAAAATTAGAGGTACAATGATTATGGCTAGAATAATATGTGAAATTAGCATGCTATAGTAAAATGTACGCCAAAATCCTTCGCCATTAAATGGAGTGTGTACACCTTGGACCAAATATTTGTGCAAGAGATAGAAAATTAAGAATATTGCAGAAACAATAAATGCAAAAATCATACATAATCTATGTTGATGAAGTTTGCTGGATTTTATAAAAATAAATCCTAGTGTAAGCAGTATTGTAGCGAAACCATTTAATGTGGCATTTATTGAAGGTAATGCTTCTGTGAATGTCATATTTACAATTGTAATGAATTATGAAATTACGCTAGAAATAATTTCTAAAATATAATGGTCCAAAAGTAATAAAATGAGCAATAAAGGTAAATATATTATTGATGCCTTAAAAAGACTCATAGCATTTGAATTTTTATTTTCACTATTTAAGAATGCGTATGCTTTTATGCCAATGTAAAAGTTTAGTAGAATCACTAAACTTAAGTAAATAATAGTCACAAATCCAAAGTAAAAAGGTAGGACAGATACTATAATCAACAACACGCAATAAAATAAACCTCTATTTGCGATCATTTCTCCATTCATATCTATGCTTGTTATCATTTTAAATCCTGCATTTTGATAATCTTTTCTATATAACCATGCCAGGGCATAGAAGTGGGGCATTTGCCAAAAAAATAAGATTGCAAATAATATACCTGCTAAAAGGGATAATGTCCCCGCAGCACAAGACCATCCTATTAAGGGTGGCAAAGCTCCAGGAAAAGCGCCGATTAAGGTATTTAAAGGGGTTACTTTTTTCATGGGAGTATATACCAAAAGATAGGAAAAAAGCGTTAATAAGGCTAAACCAAATGATAATTTGTTGCAAAAATAATATAATAGAGATAAACCCAATACGCTTATAAATAAACCGAAATAAAGAGCTTCGTTTGGTTTTACTATCCCAATTGGTATAGGCCTTTTTTTAGTCCTTTCCATAAGTTGATCTAAGGGGTATTCCATCCACTGATTAAGTACTGCCGCTCCACCTGCACAAAAAGCAATAGCTGTTGCTACTAAAAGACTATAAGCAAAGGCTGCATCAGGTACTGCTGCTTTGGGAGCGAGCGAGAAGCCTATCATCGCTGAAAAGACCGATAATAGACTAAGTCTGGGCTTTGTTAATTCGTAAAAGTCTTTGAAGGCAGCCATTTGAGTAAAAAATTTAAATCAAAAAATATTTATTTGTGCTCAGTAGGACGATTTAAGATAAAAGTAATCCCCCAAACAGTAGCAAGAAGAAAGGCTCCGACCAAATGATGTATGGTTGCAGAATAGGGATTTTTTACAGTCCAAATTGTCAATGCCCCTAGGTAAATTTGAAAAGAAAGCACCAAAGTAATTATGATAGGAAAATAAAAGAATATCCTATCGAATGCTCGATAGGCAAATAATCTCAAAGAAAAACTTATTAGCAAAATAGTTAAAATAAGGGCGCCCACGCGATGTGCAAAATGTATTGAAATTGCAAAATTCCAATAATTAGGCAAGAGGCTGGATTCATTCGCTAAAGGAAATCGTGCGATAGCGAGACCAGCGTCTGCATGACGCATTACAGCGCCTATAAAAATTTGTAAAAAAGTTGCTACATAGGCCCAAAGCGCAAATTTCTTTAATTTATTTTGGACCCTAGTAGGAGGCATTTTCAATAGACCTTCGACCCAAAAACGTGAACAGGCAAAAGTTATGCTAACTAAAAGTGTGAGTATGAGCATTGCCCCAGAGGCATGGGCAACAAGGAATAATTGCGCTAAAATATTTGAATCCGCTGAAGTATTGAGTTGGTCAAAAATGACTCTAGCCCCACCGATTAAGCCTTGAATGATTATTAGAAAAAGAAGCGCCCAAGTCATATTTCTCACCCAAGCCCTTGACTCGCGTAAAAGAGCCCAAATTACAAGGCCTATAGATATTAAACCAATCTGCATTCCAAGTAAACGATGGCTGTGCTCCGCAAACTTATCGGATTCTGATAGCCATCCCTCAGGATTTATTGATCCATTTGATAGGGGCCAATCTAAAAATGCCATTCCAGCCTTAATGCTAGTGGTGAAACCACCTGCAAATAAAAGTAGTGTGATTGCTACTAAAGCTACAATACAATAAAGAAAAAGTCCTAATTTAAAATCTGTTGTACGTAAAAGACGCATATTTGAAGATAAAGTTTATTAACAGAGAATAAATTTAAACAAATCTGCAAGCGCTAAGGAGTTTATTTATTCAATCAAAAAGTATATATATACTTTATCTTAGATACATAGATTCAGAGACTATAACATATTCTAATAACTTTTTAGTTTGAAATATAGCTCACGGGTCAACCCATTTGCCTTCTCTTTTTATTAATTCAATCAGCCAATCTAATGCTTCTGATTGAGGCACATTGTATTCTACGCATTTTTTACCTACGTAAAGGTTGATCTTATCAGGAGCTCCTCCAACATAGCCAAAGTCAGCGTCTGCCATTTCCCCAGGTCCATTAACAATGCAGCCCATGATTGCTATTGTTACTCCCTTAAGATGGTCAGTTTTGGATCGAATTTTTTTAGTTACGCTTTGTAGATCAAAGAGTGTTCTGCCACAACTTGGGCAGGCAACAAATTCTGTTTTACTAATTCGGGATCGTGCACCCTGCAGTAGGTTGTATGCAAGTGTAACGGCTTGCCTAAGATTTGGTTCATTTTCTATACTTATGAGATCGCCTATTCCGTCGCAAAGTAAGTTTCCACTTAATATACTATTTTCTAGGAGGTGGTCAGAATGGTAATCTTTTGGATTGATGCTATTACTTTTGCAGTTACGTATCCATATAGGACATTTAGGAAAATATTTTTTGGCTACTTCCAAAAGAGATCGATAGCGTCCTACAGGATGATTTATTCCCATCACTTCTTTTGAAGTAGGTGCACTGCAGAGAATGAGGTTTTCGGTGCCCATTTTTGAGAGGATAGGTCCCATTTCATTTTCTAGCGCTTCTGAATCTGCATTCAGTGCAAAGTAATAGCCTTGATTCCTACAGTATTGAAGCATTTGGGTAGCATAGTGACTATCGTTTTGGTAAAATCTTTGTGTTAAAATTATATGACTTGGTGTTTTAAAGATTGGTAATTTTTCAAAAATTAGGTCATCGATATCAATACTTTCAGAAAGCTCGAGTGTAAAAAACGGAATTGCAGTAACCAGGGCTTGGTAAACATTTTTAAAAGATTTTAGATCTTTCTGGTTTTCGATTGTGAGAAGCACGCCTTCTATTTTATTAGTTTCGGCTTGTATCTGATATTGGCAGATATTTTGGATTAGTTTTTCCGGATCTGTCAGTCCTGGGTAAGGTTTTATGATTACAGATGGGGGGTTTTTTTCTCCAATTTGGAGTTTTTGTTCAATATTGAGTTGGTAGCTTTTAGTTAAGTTACGACTGTAGCTATAAGGGTCGATTGAATCTTGTTCAGTATTAGATGCTATATCTTTAGTCTTACCCCATAAGCGCGTTACTTTTTCAGCAAGTGCGCGGGCAATGGGGATTTCGTGAATTGGGTCTTCTGTTAATGAGACGCGTATTGTGTCGCCTATACCGTCATATAGTAGGGATCCTATGCCAATGGCGCTCTTAATCCGTGCGTCTTCTCCATCTCCTGCTTCAGTTACTCCAAGGTGCAAAGGATAGTCCATTCCTAAGTCTTTCATTCGACTGACTGCTAGCCTGTATGCCTCTATCATAACCTTGGGATTACTTGATTTCATGGACAAACATATGTCCCGGTAGTTGTGACTTTCTGCAATTCGAATAAATTCAAGAGCACTTTCTACCATTCCAAAAGGGGTATCTCCATACCGATTCATTATTCGATCAGAAAGTGATCCATGATTAGTTCCGATGCGCATCGCGCGGCCAAGATTTTTGCAACGAAGCACAATGGGGCTGAAAGCTTTATAAAGACGATCTAGTTCTTCCTCGTATTCTGCATCGGTGTATTTTGCTACTACAAATTTTTTCTTATCAGCGTAGTTGCCTGGATTGATTCGAATTTTGTCTACAAACTTAGCTGCTTCCATTGCAGCGGAGGGTAAGAAATGAATATCTGCTACAAGAGGTACGTTGCAACCTGCATCTTTGAGAGTTTTAGCAATGGTTTCGAGAGCTTCTGCAGCTTTTTTATTTGGTGCTGTTATCCTTATAATTTCACATCCAGCTTCAACCAAAGCCAAACTTTGTCTCGCTGTAGCTTTTACATCTTGGGTCGGTGTTGTGGTCATGGATTGAACGCGCAAAGGGTTATTCCCTCCAATTGCAGTATTGCCTATTCTCAGTTCTCGACTGGTTCTACGAAGAGTTTGTGTTCGAGATTCACTATATTTAGCCGAAGTTATAGGCAATTCGTATATTTCTCTATTTGGCTTATTCATTTCCATTATTTGTAACTGCTTCATTATTATTTACAGAAGGCCTGGTCTCAGTAGGAAAGATTTTGATTCGACGGAGATCAAAAAAAGTTACGTAAATGATAAAAATAATAAGTAGGCTAATAAATACAGCTTGGACACTTTCCATAAACTTAATAGGAAGTGGTTTTTTTATAATTTTTGAAAGTGTAGCAAAAACCATATGTCCTCCATCTAAAACAGGTATTGGCAGTATGTTAAAGAGAGCGAGATTAACATTTATAAGAGCGATAAACCAAATAAAATCTACCCAGCCTTCTCTAGCCATAACATTTAGACCATGAATAATTCCAATAGGTCCGCTCATATTTTTTAATCCTATATCCGATTGGGTATTTATTAATGCGTAGAGTGTACGTTGCATGGTTTGAGCAAATCCATAGATCTGTTTCAATGGATTTTCGTGAACGCGCTCAACTTTATAATCGTAGTCGTACGCAAAACCAAATCGAGGTTCTGTTTCTCCAGATTCTGTTTTAATTCTTGGCTTAATAGAAAGAATTATTTCTTCAGATCCTCTTTCTACTGTAACTGCAATGTTCTCGTTTTGATTTTTAGAAAGGTAGGATTTTAGAAAAGCTCCAGAAGTAATGGGCTCTCCATTTAATTCTTTTAAGCGATCGTAGACTTTAAGTCCTGCTTGAATTGCTGGCATGTTGTGTTCTAAACGAAGGACTACTGGTTCTGACTTAGAATCTGTTTGCGGAAGTATGCCTATAGATCTCATTCGCTCAGAAGAAATTAGTTCGGGGTTGGTTATAATATTTAAAATATCACCTTCTCGCTCAATTGTAAGAGTGCTTTCAGGAATACCATCATCCGTTCTACCAACTCCAATCGCTAATGTGTTCATATAGCTCCACCAATCATTAATTGATTCTCCATCGACTTTTAGAATGGTATCCCCAGCCTTTAGTCCTGATTGATGGCCAGGACCTGGGACTTTATTCCCTTCAGAATTAACAATGTGTTCTAGTACGGTCCCAATCGTGGTGGATTTAATTACCTCTCTGCCATAACCCCAAATTATTAGGCTGATTAAAAATGCAAATAGAATATTAAAGACTGCACCCATTACTGCTACGACCATTTTGTCAGTGTAGCTAATTGGAGGTAGTTTTTTATGATGGTTATCTCCTCCTTCAATTCGACCCATATCTGCAAGTTGAGGAAGAGAAACATAGCCTCCAAGCGGCAGCAAAGATATTTGAAAATCAGTTCCTTTATAATGCCAACCAAAAAGTCTTGGGCCGAATCCAATGGAAAATCTATCTGTTTCAATTTAATCTCACTCCTAATCTCATTGTAGAGATAAGTTCATAAATAAATCTTTAATGACGAGGTTTCCAGCCCATCTCAATATCCAAGATGGTGTGGCAAATCACCAGGTGTGCGATCTCCACAAAACCATACTCGGGTGATTTCACATACCAATTGAGATCGCCCATATTTCTAAGCGGATTATTCTCGCGGAATCCGCTGAGTGTGACCACACGGCACCCCACTTTTCTTGCCCGATCAACGGCTGCGAGGATATTTGGAGACGCTCCGGAACTGCTAATTGTAAAGACCAAGTCTCCTTCTCGCGCATGTAGCTCAATCTGCTCCGCGAACACGTTCTCGTACCCAAGATCATTTCCAAGGCAAGTTAGGGCTGCGCCATCATTAAACGCCAGAGAGGGCAGTCGGCCATTTTTACTGTAGTCGATTGCCATATGACTCGCAATCGCCGCACTTCCGCCGTTGCCAATGAAAATATTCTTTTTTCGGGCATCGCGAACCTCATGAAGCCAGACAATAATCTGCTCA
>CAJWMY010000014.1 GCA_913044165.1 uncultured Puniceicoccaceae bacterium | reverse complement strand
AAGACTAATGATTTTATCAAATATATCCGGCTTAATGGATCCAAATAATAATCATAGTATTGTACCAATAGTTGAATCAATAACTCCTGCCATCGAGTCGCTTGCGACAGACACCCAAAAGGAAATATCTGTTGGCGGAATGAAAAGTAAAATATCAGCGGCTAAAATAGCAATTGATAATGACTGTGGTGTTTTTATTGGAAGTGGTAATGACCCAGAAATTTTCCAAAAATTATCGGCTGGAGAATCAGTTGGAACATATTTTAGGCCTAAGTAGCAAAGCTAAATATTCAACTTACGATTAATGAATCCTGCGACATAGCATCCGGCTTTGGGAGCTCCATAAGGTCAAGAAGTGTTGGAGCAATATTCCCCAAACAGCCTATTTTCTCAAGCTTTAAGTCCTTACAGCCTTCGCCATAAATAACAACCTCTACTGGGTTTAATGTATGGGCAGTGTGTGCAGATTGAGTATTTTCATTCCATAATTGGTCTGAATTCCCATGATCAGCAGTAATCAAAGCTTTACCAGAAACAGAGTCTAATGCTTCTAAAATGGAACCTAAACAAGCATCAACAACTTCACACGCTTTTATGCAGGCCTTAATTACTCCAGTATGACCTACCATATCAGGATTAGCGAAATTAATAACAATTAAGCCATACTTTCTTGATCTAATAGCTTTAATTGCCTCGTTCCTTACCTCGTAAGCTGACATTTCTGGACATTCATCATAAGTAGCGCAATCCTTTGGGCTTTGTATTAATACACGATCCTCTAAAGGAAACGGCTCTTCCCTGTAATCATTAAAAAAGAAAGTAACATGAGGAAACTTTTCTGTTTCAGCACATCTAAATTGGGGAATATTTTGTTCTGAAACATATGAACCTAAGATAGAATCCATCTTTGGCGGCTTCATAAAAATAACATTAGAGCAAAGACCTTTTTGGTACTCAGTCATTGTTATATAAAAAATATCTTTCTTATCCCCACGATCGAATTCAGAAAAACTATCATCAATAAAAGCTCGAGTTAATTCCCTAGGCCTGTCTCCTCTAAAGTTAAAAAAAATCACAGCATCGCTGTCGGAAATAATTGCCTTTGGCTCTCTATTATCATCAACAATAATTGAGGGAGGACAAAACTCATCTCCTTTAGTACTTTCAGTTTCAGGATTTTTATAATGATGGTCAATCGCATCTACTGCACTTGAAAAAGTACTCACAATATTTCTTCCGACAAGTGCATCATATGCTTTTTGCACACGATCCCAACGATTATCCCTATCCATAGACCAATAGCGGCCAATTAAAGAGGCGATCTCGCCAACGCCCTCTTTCTCAAAAAAAGCTTCAATCTCTTGAATGAATTTTTTTCCAGTAAAAGGTCCAGTATCTCTACCATCAGTAAAGGCGTGCAAAAATATTTTCCTAATTCCCGACTCTTTAGCTAAAGAGATCATTCCAAAAAGATGGTCTATCATTGAATGAACACCTGCATCTGAGACTAACCCCATAAAATGCAAAGTTGAATCATTTTCTTTAACTAGAGAAAATGCTTTCTTTAAAATAGGATTATTCGTGATTGATCCTGTCTGAATCCCTTTGTTAATTCGAACAATCTCCTGATCAACAATACGACCCGCACCAATATTCTGGTGCCCTACCTCAGAATTCCCCATAATACCCTCAGGTAAGCCTACCGAGAGTCCTGAAGCCTGAATTTCGCTCCTAGGCCACTTCGAAGTTAAATTATCTGAAACTGGAGTTTTAGCTAATTTTACGGCATTGCTATCTGATTGAGCAAGATTTCCATTCTCACCCCAACCATCTCTTATAACTAGTACAACAGGTTTGTGTATTTTATCCATATAAATTGCTATTCAGAATCAACTAATTTTGCATATCATTGCATACCAATAAATACCATAACAAAAATATAAAAAGTTAAAAGAGCAATACCTTTGACTTTGCCAATCCATAAATTTTCTTTTCTTAGAAAAAGCCACAATAAAGTAGTAGCAATTAATAATAAGGGAAATTCAAGTTTAATAAAGCTAGCATCTACAACAAAAGGGAAAAACGAAGCTGAAGCTCCGCCAATCAATGAGAGGTTAAATATATTAGAACCAATAATATTTCCCAAGCAGAGATCGTTTTTTTGCTTTAAACTTGCAGATATCGAAGCAACTAACTCAGGCAAACTTGTTCCTAGGGCTATAATTGATAAGCCTATAAAAGACTCACTTATACTAAATCTAAGCGACAATTCTCTGGCACTACCCACAATACTGTCTGCACCAATTGCTAGGAAGAATGAACCAAAAATAATCCAAATTATAGCACATAAAAGTATGGGTTTTACAGTTGATAAGTCGCTGTATTCATTTGAATTAGATGGGCTTGATGTTAGAGAATTTCGTACTAACCAAAACAAATAACCAATGGTTAAGACTATCAAAAAGAACCCCTCTATACGATTAAAAGAACTACTAGTATATGCAAAAAAGATAAATATTAAGGTTAGAAAAAATAAAAATCGAAGTTCTACTCGAACGATACGAATATTAGATTTCAAAGGCATAATTAGTGAAATTATTCCTAAAATAAGCCCTATATTAGCAATGTTGCTTCCAATAATACTTCCAAGGGCCAAATCAGGACTCAATCTAACCGCGTTTAAGCAAGTAAAGAGCTCAGGCAGAGAGGTTGCAACAGAAACTATAGTCAAGCCAACAAATAGGTGACTAATACCAAAATAATTAGAGACTTGAATTGCCCCGTGGGTTAACAAATGGCCACCTAAAGCTAGAGAAAATACTCCTAAAATAACGCATAAAAATAACCCTATAAAAGGCATAGTTGAAAAATCCAAACTAATAACAAAGCCGAACATAACTATTGAAAAGACCGTTGTACGTATTTGGGCAAGAATAATAAAGAAATGAATTAAATTAAGGTGTATGCTTGACTTACAGTAGCAAAAAAACAAACTCCGCAAATCTTGCAAAATATGCATTCCAATCATGCCGATTGAACTAAAAGATACATTAAATTTACCAAAGACAGAATTCCCAATGCGGGGAGATCTAGTTAAAAGGGAGCCCAAACGTATTGCTCATTGGGAAAAGTCTTGTCTTTACGAGGCTATAATAGATAAAAATAAGCTCAACGAGTCCTTCTTTTTGCATGATGGTCCTCCTTTTACTAATGGTAATTTACATTTAGGGCATGCACTCAATAAGACACTTAAAGATACTATTTTAAGATTTAAATGGATGCAGGGCTATAACGCTCCCTATATCCCGGGATGGGACAGTCATGGACTTCCTATTGAATATAAAGTTTCCAAACAACTACAAGAATCGGGAAATTCCGATTACACAATTCTTGAGGTAAGGGAAGAATGCGAGAAATTCGCTGAATCCTTTAAAGATATTCAGTCTAAGCAATTTTCGCGCTTGGGAGTATTAGCTGACTGGAAAAATGAATACTGGACAATTCATCCAGATTATGAGGCGGAGGAATTAAGAACTTTCGCTAAATTTATAGAAAAAGGGTTAGTATACAGAAGCAAAAAACCAGTTTACTGGTCTATCCCATGTAAAACTGCGCTTGCAGAAGCTGAAATTGAATACAAAAACCACAAGGGCATTTCCGTTTATGTTGCATTTAAGCTTACGGAAGAAGCTAAATCAGAGATGCAATTAACTGAGGACGCCGCATTTGTAATTTGGACAACGACTCCATGGACAATACCCGCAAACTTAGCAATTGCCGTTAACCCTAAGTTTGAGTACTCACTTATTACTAGCAATAAAGGTAACTTAATCATCGCCTCTGATCTTATAGAATCAACCGAATTCGCCTGTTCTTTAGAATCTACCCAAATCCTCAAAACTTTTACGGGAAGTGAACTCGAGGGATTAAAAACAAAACATCCATTTATAGAACGAAATAGTCCTATTGTTTTGGCTGATTACGTTACTACTGAAAGTGGGACCGGTTGTGTCCATACTGCTCCAGGCCATGGTCTAGATGATTATCTCACAGGATTAAAATATAACTTAGAAATTTACTGCCCGATTGATGACTCCGGTTGCTACATTAGTGATAATTTCATGCCTGAAGCACTCTACGGAAAATCTATTTTAGAAGAAGAAGGAACATTGAGTGAAGCAAACAGAGCCATACTAAAGATTTGCTCAGTCAATGGAAGCTTAATCGCTAAAAAAAGTATCGAACATAGCTACCCTCACTGCTGGCGATCGAAGACTCCAGTTATTTTTCGCGCTATGGATCAATGGTTTATAGCTCTTGATAAAGGAGATAATCGGAAAGATGCACTGAAAGCATTAGAGGGGGTAAATTTTATACCCGATTGGGGTAGAAATCGAATGCGATCAGCAGTTGAAAATAGACCTGATTGGTGTATTAGTAGACAACGATCATGGGGTGTCCCAATCCCTGCCTTTTATAATTCAGAAGGTCAGGCTTATATAGACGGATCCGTTACAAAACAAATAGCTGATAAAATTGAGGAGCATGGGAGCAATTATTGGTTTAAAGAATCCCCTAAAACAATTCTTTCAGGTATCCAATGCCCTGATTCTTGGCCTAACCCATCAGAACTAAATTGTGGAACAGACACGCTTGATGTTTGGATTGACTCAGGATGTAGTCATCGCTCTGTTCTTGCTAAAAGATTGAATTTAAATAGCCCAGCTGACCTATACCTTGAAGGCAGTGATCAGCATAGAGGTTGGTTCCAAAGTTCATTGTGGACTGGTATAATCTCTGATAATCATGCGCCGTTTAAAAATGTATTAACTCACGGCTTTATTGTCAAAGAAGACGGCACAAAATTATCAAAAAGTGATGGGGCATCTCGTCCTTTAGAAGATTGGATCAATCAATATGGTGCTGATATTATTCGTTTATGGATTTGTTCTCAGGACTATCGAACAGATGTACCTGTTTCGGATAAGATAGTTAGAAATGTAGCCAATAGCTATAGAACAATACGCAATACACTTAGATTCTTAATTGGAAATTTGCATGACTTTGACCCATCTAAAGATTTACTTCCATTAGAAGAGCTAGATTCAATAGATAAATGGGCTCTTAATCAATTATCTGAATTGGTTGATCGCGTCACCAAGGCATATGAAGCTTATGAATTTCATCGTGCGTTTAAGGAATATATCGATCCGTTTTGCTCAAATACTTTGTCAGCGAGCTATCACGCAATTTTAAAAGACAGGCTTTATACAAGATCTCCTAGTGATCCATTAAGACGATCATCTCAGAATGCATTATTAATTATTTTCCAAACTTTATCAAAGCTAATAGCGCCACTGATTCCTTTCACTGCAGATGAAGCCTATGCTTACTTTAAATCCGATAAAGATTTCATAGGCGAAGCTATTGTCTTAACAAACTGGCCAAAAGATAACGAACTGTGGAGATTTCCAAATACAGCAAACGAGATAAATTTACTTCTTAAATTTTTAAACAATGAGCTAAATGAAAAACTAGAAAACTTAAGGCAAAAAAAAATAATTGGTCAGAGTTTAGACGCTCAAGCAATAATTGAAGGCCCAAGTGGCAATGATACGATTCAATTGCTTAAAAAGTACGAAAGTAATTTACCGGAAATATTCATTATGTCCGATGTAAAGATCACAGAAAATAATAATAAAAAATCTATTACAGTAGAAGTCCGACATGCAGACGGTGAAAAATGTCCTCGAAGTTGGCGTTGGGTTCCTAGGCTTGTCGAGTGTGAAGGTTGGGGGAAAGTATCTCCTCGCTGCAAATCTGTATTAGATGAACGTAAATAACTAATTTTAAACCAACCTATAGAATTATGGCGAAAAAGAAAACTAGTAAAAAACTATCCACAAAGAAAACTGCTAAAAAAGTAGCAACTAAGCCCGCTAAGAAAACTCCTAAAAAAGCAGCAACTAAGCCCGCTAAGAAAACTGCTAAAAAAGTAGCAACTAAGTCCGCTAAAAAAACAAGCGCTAACGCCTCGAAAATCACAACTTCTGTAAACTTAAATTCAGAGAAAAATTCTCAGAGAAAAAATGAACCCATTAATACTACCTCCTCTGTTATATTTTCACTCGAAGATGTTGAAGCATTAGTAGCGAACAAAAAAGAAGATCAAACGGGGAAAAAATCTGCAAAAGATAAAAAGCTTACCACTAATAAAGGAAATAAACAAAAAGCTCAGCTAGTAAAACCTAAGCAAATAAAAGCACAAAAGCATTCCGCAGCCTCAATAGCTGATATATTAGGATTTAATCCAATCAAAAAAGAAAGCGCTACAATTCTATCAGAACAAGAAATTCCAAACAAATGGAAGCGCTACTACAAACTTTTGATTGAATTAAGAAAACACGTTAAGGATGAACTTGATTTGCATACAGCAGAAACCCTCAAGCAATCATCGAAAGATAACTCCGGAGATCTATCAGGCTATGGAAGCCACCAAGCAGATGCAGGAACAGATACTTTTGATCGCGACTTCGCATTAGGAATACTATCGAATGAACACGATGCTTTAAATGAAATCGAAGAAGCAATATATCGAATTAAAAATGGAAACTACGGAATTTGTGAAGAGACAGGAAAACCTATCAAAAAAGAGCGTTTAACGGCAGTCCCATTTACGCGCTATTCACTTGAGGGGCAAATTGAATTTGAAAAAAATAGTAAAAAGCGCAGGGAAAGAATCCAATCGGGATTATTTGAAGACAATTCAGATTCTCTTAATCTTGGACCTGTAGGCGATGATGAATAGATGCTACGGCTTTTAAATCATGCGTAATCCTGACTACAGACTGCTATATTTTATTTCAGGCACGATCATAATCGTGGACCAATTTACAAAAATTTTGATTCAAAAAATGGTATCTTTTGGCATTAGCTACTTCCCTCCGGAAAGAATTGAAATAATAGAAGATTTTCTATACTTAGTGCACATAGGCAATGAAGGAGCAGCATGGGGTTTATTTTCTCAGTTCAAGGAACTTTTAGTTATCCTTTCTATAGTTATGCTTTTTTTAATATATTTTGCTCGCAAACATTTTCAATTAGAGAAGAGACCTATGCAAATAGCCTTTGGTTTTTTAATAGGAGGTATCTTAGGCAACTTAATCGATCGAATAAGAATGGGGTACGTAATTGATTTCATAGATATACATTTACCTTTCTCCATCCCAGTAATTCTTCCCTTGGGCCGCTGGCCTGCATTTAATATTGCCGACAGTGCCATCGTTATAGGATTAGCAATTTACTTGCTTCGTAGTGGTTCAATTAATCAATCAAAAATTCATTAGACATTTTAATTTATATTCCTAGTTTATTGTAGACTTAATTAATCTAGCTCTGCTAAATTTAACCATATGGCAAATCTACAATTTAAAGGAACCTATACTGCTTTGGCAACTCCACTAAGTGATGGTGCTGTTGACTACAATAATCTTAACGCCTTAGTTGATCACCAAATTAAAGGCGGAATAAATGGCCTAGTCTCTGTAGGCACAACTGGAGAGTCACCAACCCTATCCCATTCTGAGCATATTCAAGTTATTCGATCTACTATCATGATGGCTCAAAATAAGATCCCTGTTTATGCAGGAACTGGTTCTAATTCAACAATCGAAGCTGTAGAATTAACGAAGAAGGCAGACCAAGTAGGTGCAGATGGATTTTTGCTTGTAGCCCCCTATTACAATAAACCAAGCCAAGAAGGAATCTTTGCTCATTTTAGCGCAATTGCAGAAGTTACCGAAAAACCAATTATACTTTATTCAATTCCATCTCGTTGCGGAATTGAAATCTCAGTTGAAGTGGCAGCTAAGCTTTATGATAAATATCCTCATGTTTGCTGTATGAAAGCTGCCGAAGGTTCCTGCGATAAAGTTGCTCAATATATAAAAACCTTAGGCGATGACTTCTCTGTCTTAAGCGGAGATGATGGACTTACTCTTCCTTTTATGAGTAATGGAGCTAGGGGTGTCATATCTGTAGCTTCTAATTTAATTGCTAGCCCTATTGTTAAAATGGTTAATTTAGCAAACTCTAATGATTTCAGTAAAGCGCGAGAACTATTCTTGAAGTACTATGAACTATTCAATGCAATCTTCATAGAGCCAAATCCAGTACCCATAAAGTACTGTCTCAAACGTGCCGGAATTATTGAATCTGATCGCGTTAGACTTCCTCTATCTCAACTAAAGGACTCGACTAAAATTGAACTTGATCGTATCCTAAAAGATCTAAATCTCATTAAATGAATTCATCTCTAAAAATTCTTCTCATAGGTTCTAAAGGTCGAATGGGAAAAGCCATTAATGAGTGTGCTGAATCTCAAAATGCCCAGATAATCGGAGCTTGTGATGTCAATGATAATCCAAGTGAATTCGTAAGTTCTTGTGATGTCATAATAGATTTTAGCTACTATCAAACAACATTAGAAATAGTACAATTAGCCGTTAAGTACAAAAAAGCACTTGTTATAGGAACAACTGGTCACAACAAAACAACTAAATCTGAAATCATTGAAACTATCGGGAATAAAATTCCAGTAGTTTGGTCAGGCAATTACTCGATTGGGGTAAATACCTTAAATTTTCTTACTAGAAAAGCCGCCAATCTCCTAAAAGAAAAATTTGAAGCAGAAGTCCTCGAGATGCATCATCATCATAAAAAAGATGCGCCAAGTGGAACTGCAGAACATTTAATAGCTATTCTAAAAGCACAATATTCCTTAAATGAAAAACAACTTATCCATGGGCGATTTGGGCAAGTAGGTCCAAGATCTAAAAATGAAATTGGCGTGCATGCAATCAGAGGTGGAGATATTGTTGGAGAGCACACCGTATTCTTTTGTGGTCTAGGAGAACGTCTAGAACTAACACACAAGGCAACTGACAGGAAAATCTTTGCTCAAGGGGCACTTCTTGCAGCACATTGGGCAAAGTCAGCAGATAATGGTGTTTTTAATATGGAAAATGTCCTAGGCATCGAAGACTAGAACAATCAAAAAAGAATAATGATTGTTTACCTTAAAGGAATTGTTATCGAGTCTAAGCCTCTTGAAATCGTCATGGATGTAGGTGGCATTGGTTATTCAATAAATATACCAATTACAACGGCTGAAAAAATTCCTTCAACCGGTGAAGCCTGCGAATTGTTTATCCATGCAGTTTATAGGGAAGACAGCGCTTCACTTTATGGTTTTATTAGACGGGAGGATCGAGATTTCTTCCGCTTGATTGTTGAAAAAGTATCAGGTATTGGTCCTCGTATTGCATTAAGTATTTTAAGTAAAATGTCTGTTAGTATTTTGCAGAATGCAATCTATAACCAAGATACATCCTTATTGTCTCAATGCCCAGGTATTGGAAAAAAAACAGCTGAGCGACTTGTTATTGAATTAAAGGATAAAGTAGCGCAAACAAGCCCTGCTAATTCATCTAGTAGCATACCGAGTACAACCTCTGTTTTTTCTAGTTCTAAATATCAAGATGCTATCGCTAGCTTGATAGCACTTGGATATAAATTACCTGATTCTGAAAAGCGTATAACTAAATCGATCAATAATTTAGGGAATGAAGCTAGCACAGAGTCAATTGTTAAAGAGGCTCTTAAGTCTTAATTGTTTTTCAAAAATCCTCTAATTAAGGAATCTTCCCCGAAATTAATACGCCTTAAGTCAAATAACGTAAATGACTCTTCCATAGATTCGCTCATACGATTAAAGCCAAGTGAGGCAGCTTTATTATCTAGCATTAGTTTAGGTGCTTGATAGCAAAAGAGATAATCAACCAATCCATCCTTTATTAATTGTGTAGCGAGTCGAGCCCCCGGCTCGATGTAAACTCCATTAATATTCGAATCCCTAAGGCGTAATAAATAGTCTTTTATAGATAAACCATTTGCATTTTCTGATATTTCCCATCCTGATATACCCATATTTTCAAAAATATTGAGACGCCCTGGATCAACTTTTTCTCCATAAACAACAGTCGTCTTTTCTCTAAATTCATCGTTAAAAACTGCATAATTACTATAAGTTTCTAAATCTTTCAAGGTGCGATTCAGTATGAAACGTCTAGAACAAGAAACCCTTACATCAGATGAGTTTTCTATACGACTTGTAAGTCTTGGGTTGTCTGAAAGAAGCGTGTTCTGGGTAACTGCAATTGCAGGAAATAATCGACGCCAAAGCATTACATCTTGGCGAGCTTCAGAATTCGTTATCCACTTAGAATTGCCAGAATATGCCGCCATACAACCATCAATTGTCATAGCTAATTTTATAGCACATAACGGCCTATTATACAGGATCCAATGATTATATATAAAATTAAGGTCTCGACATTCTAATTCGAGAATACCGCAAGTTACTTGAATACCTGCTGTTCTTAAAATCTCAACCCCCGCACCACTATGTAAGGGATTCGGATCCAAACTACCAATAACAACCTTTTTAATTCCCGAATTAATAATTGCATTTGTACAGGCTCCAGTTCGACCATGAGAAGAGCATGGTTCTAGAGTTACGAATAATGTAAGTTCTGATGGGTCAATTTTTGACGCTTTAGATCTTTCTAATGCTAAAATTTCTGCATGTGGATATCCTGAGCGTTTGTGATAGCCCTCGGAAACAATTTTATTATACTTATCAATGATTACAGAACCAACCATTGGATTACAATGCGTTTCTCCCCAAGCTTTTTTAGCTAGATAAATCGCGCGCCTCATGTGCACCTCTTTGCCTAAGTCTTTACAGTTCATAGTCTAACGAAAGGGTTATTATTTTTTTCCCGTAAAACAGAAGTCGCCATCCCATGCCCTGCGTATAATTTAGTTTCATTCGGAAGGGTATAGATTTTAGATTTAATTGATTTTTCTAATTCGGTAAAGTCTCCACCAGGTAAGTCGCAACGGCCAACACCATCTTTAAAAATCGCATCCCCAACAAATGCAATTGATTCTGAAGCTAAATAAAAAAGCATACTACCTGGACAATGACCAGGCACTTCAAAAAGTAAAATTTTAATTCCTGCTACATCAATCGATGTAATGTTATCAAGCCAATTATTAATAGTAAAACCCTTTAATTCCAGGTCAGGAATCGAAAAGCTAGACATTAATTCAGGATGTTCAAAGAGAAGCCTATCATTAGAATGGCCCATTAATGTAATTTTATCTTGGGCAAAAAGATGCGCATCTAAAATATGATCCCAATGTCCATGTGTTAATAAAACTCCCTTAAGTATGCAGGAATGCTTTTCCATAAGTTCCTTCGCCCAATTATATGAGCCTAAAGGAGCATCTACAATGAATGCTTCTCTGGAAACTTCATTAGCAACAAAATATGCGTTTGTACCTATCGGATCGAATGAATTAGTTTCAATAATCATAAAAATATAAAGGTAGAAAAAGAAAAAAAATCAGATTGGCAATTACAACAGAATAAATCACTATTAAATAAAATGATTCAATCAGTATTATTACTAACAATAATTGTTGCTTCTGGAATGCTAAAGCTTTCTGGGCAAGTAGAAACTTCATTTAACAACACAATTGGTGTTATAGAAGTTGATGCACTCGATAGAAAGGCATATGAACTTCTAGAAGATAAGGAATACCAAAATTCACTTCAATGCTTTGAGGATATCCTCCAAATCGATTCTAGAAATATTGGAGCTCTAATGGGGAAGGCAAAGTGCCAATTTGAATTAGGAGATTATTTAAAATCTTATGGCACTTACGAAACTGTTTTAGAATTAAACGATTCTAATATCTATGCCTTAGATGGGATTGGAAATGCCTCACTTTTCCTTAAAGATTTTGACAGAGCCTTAACATTTTTTAATAGATCTATATCTCTTTATTCTGAGAATATCAGTATTTATTACTCAATTGCATTAGCAAAATTCTGCTTAATGAAATTTTCAGAAGCTGCTGAATTTTCCAATAAATCAATTCTCTTGCACAAGAAAAATGGCTTAGAATCACCCTATTCATTTCTTTTAACCTACCTCTGTTACATTCAAACTAATAATAAAATAAGAGTTGAACAATTAATTAATTATATGAAAACTTCCAGCTTTGAGGATGATTGGCCTGGTGCCTTAGTTAAATTCATCATTGGAGATATTGATAAAATTGAATTACTAAGCTTTGTTAAATCAAAGTCTGAGGAAATAGAAGCGCATACCTATATTGCATTTAAGCTACTATATGAAGGACAATTAAAACAAGGAATAAAGCACCTTGATTGGGTCAAAAACATTAAAAACTTCCAATCTAAGGAAACCCTCTTATCAAATACTATTACGCTATAGCCGAAAGTTTAGAATGCTCTAAAATTAAGCACTATTTTTTAAAGCTCTAATAATTCTGCCAAATGATATACCAAATAGACTTAAAATAAAAAAATAGCTTAACACTGAGAGAGGAATCAGCAATAAAAGCACCAAGAAAACTTCCGTTTTTTCATTATATTCAAAAATTGAAATCAGAAATTTTCCTAAAAGACATATCAGCGCAATTGATAAAGAGCCAATTGTAATTGGTTTTAAAACCCTTCCCATAACCCTCAAAAATGAGATCGAAAAAGACTTATGCGAGGCTAACACTAAGAAATAAGCATGGATAATTGCGGTAATTAAATTAGCGGTAGCAAGGCCATAAACACCCCAAATGTTCATTAAAATAATAGAAAACACGATATTTAATACTAGAAAATAAAGAGATAGCCTTAATGGTACCTTCATGTCTTTTTTTGCATAAAATGCTCGAACTAAAAACGTAGCAATTGAATGAAATGGAAGCGCTAAAGCATAAATCACAACAATTGGAGCAGTAGCAATGACATCATCAACACTAAATCGTCCCCATTGAAAAAGCATTGAAAGTATTTCTCTAGATAATAAACAAAGACCTAAAGTTGCTGGGGTCACAATGATTAAAATAAACCTCATTCCCTTCTCTACGATTTGAGAGAACGCATGCTTAGATTCCTGCAAATATAGACGTGACATTTTTGGGAAAAAGACGGTGACAATAGCAATTGTAAAAACACCAAGAGGTAACTCCATTAAACGGCTTGATATATAGATAAAAGAAACAGATACGTCATCGAGAGAATGAGCAAATAATCGGCTTATAAGAATATTTATCTGTAAGAGTGCGGCCCCTAGCAAACTTGGCAAAAATAACACCCAAAAACCTTTAAAATAATCCTTATCTGATTCAGTCTCTCTTATTTTATCAAATTTCCAACCCTGCCTAATTAAATCAAATGCAGGCAATCCGAGCTGGAGAATTCCTCCTAACAGAACGCCAATGCATAGCCATACAACTAACTCTTGCGAACCAAGGTTCAATAAGGCGCCTAGGGATAAAACCAAAATCAAAACGAGATTGAAAACAACAGGAGCTAAAGATGGCGAAAAAAACCGCCCTAGTACGTTCAAGGCCCCAGTTATAATTGCCGCCAAACAGATAAACACCATATAAGGCATTAAAGACTGAAAAATTCTTATTGATAATAACCATCGCTCCGGGAATAGCCCTAATGTGATTCCTACTTGCAACAATAATACGAGGATACAGGCGATAACACTAAGGTAAAATACCCAACGAATAATAAATATATTAAAGAATGAAAACGCATTCTTTAGGTTACGCGATTCAACAATTGAAGAAAAAACAGGAATGAATGCAGAAGATAATGCGCCCTCTCCAAAGAGTCTTCTAAATAGATTCGGTATAGTAAAACCTAATACAAAAGCAGAACTCCAAGAATTCGCTCCTAGTACAGCAAAAAAGACCACATCTCTAAACAAACCTGTTACACGAGATATTATAGTTATCGCACTAACTGAAGCTACATTTTTTAAATCTTTACTCACCTTTAAAATATAAGTGAATTTAAAGAACTATATACTAAAGCTAAAGCATATTATTATAAAAGCCTTTAATCCAAATAAATAAGCTCGATAAATCACATCATCTAATTAAAGATAATATTGTAATTGTTTAAATTTTAATTCGTTTAATCACCATGTCTCTTATAAGAAATTTATGTGCACGACTTGAAAGACACCCTAAGAGGGTAGTTTTTCCTGAAGGTGAAGATGAAAGAATACTTCAAGCTGCTAGAAAATTCACCGCTAAAAATCTAGGAGTTCCAATACTCCTAGGAAATAGACATGAAATAAAAACTAAAGCTAAGCAACTCGATATAAAGCTAGAACATATTCGCATTATCGATCCTGTAAATTCAGAAGAAAAAAGTGTATTAAAACAATACCTTAAATCTATTTATCGTTTCAAAAACATTGGGGATATAGACCTAGATACACTAATTGTAAAAAACGCATATTTTGCTGCATTAATGCTAGCTAATAGCCAATGCGACGCAATTGTTTCAGGGGGTAATAGCCAAGCTTCAAGTGGACTAAGGCCTTTACTTCAAGTCATTCCATTTCAAAATAAGAATAAATTAATTTCTTCACTTAATATTTTTGATTTAGAAGATCCGGTCAGTGGACAAGATAAAGAACTTTTTTTAGCAGACTGCGCCGTTATACCTGATCCTAATATAGATCAACTAGCAGAAATAGCAATTAACACTGCAGCTCTAAGTTACCAGCTAACTAACAAAAAGCCTAAAGTAGCTTTTCTTTCCTACGCTAGTCAATCCAAAGGAAAAGACGGCCACACTCCTATTCAAAAAGTTAAAGCCGCCACACAAGTTGCAAAGCAGCTAGCTCAAAGTATCCCTATAGAAATGGACATTGATGGAGAATTACAATTAGACGCAGCACTTGACTCTAGAATAGCTAAGAGTAAAAAACTCGATGGGCCAGTTGCTGGTCAAGCTAATGTTTTGATATTCCCTGACTTACAATCTGGAAATATTGCCTCAAAGGCTATCAATTATTTTACTCATAGTCGTCAATATGGACCAATCTTAAGCGGATTCTCTAAACCGGCGGCTGAAATTAGTAGAGGCACCTATGCTGGAGATATTTTTGGCACAGCTGTGATGGTAGCATCACAAGCAATTGATCATGAGCTGCTATACCCTACTTCAGAAAATGACTTAAATGAAGATATAAAAGATATTATAAAAAATAAGAACATAGAAAAATAATGATTAATAGTGAATTTCTCTTCAAGGAATCTCTCGGCTCTGAGAATCTTATTGCCCCTAAAAACAATTCTACAAAGCGAATCTTTATTGCTGCGACTCGAATGAATGATGGAAAAACTACTAGTAGTTTAGGGTTATATTCTGCTCTTAATAATGAAAATAAAAGGATTGGTTATATAAAGCCAGTTGGCCAACGCTTTATAGATTTAAATGGAGAAAAAATTGATGAGGATTGCTTTTTATTAGACCAAACATTTGAAGTCGCTACTCCAATTGAAGCAATGAGCCCTATTGTAGTAGATAAAGACTTTACTAAAAACTATCTCGAAGACTCAAAAAATATTTACCCTAAAATAGTAAACCGTTTATGCATTTCATTTGATAGAGCTGCATACGAAAAAGACTATATCATTATAGAAGGAACTGGGCACGCTGGCGTTGGTTCCATATTCAATTTATCTAATGCTGAAGTCGCAAAGCTTTTAAATGCTAAGGTGATCATAGTTGCGAGTGGTGGTATAGGAAGGCCAATCGATGAAATTGCTCTTAACAAAGCACTATTTGAAAAATTTGGAGTAGATATACTCGGAGTTATTATAAACAAAGTGGAACCTAAGAAAATGGATTTCATAAAAAAGTATTGTGGTAAAGCCTTAGAAATTATGGGTCTCAAACTTTTAGGATGCATCCCTACAGAGCCACAACTATCTATGCCAAGTTTATCTCAAATATTTACAGAAATTAAGGGCGAAAGTTTAAATTCGTATAAAAAAATCCTCTCTAAAAAAATAAAAAAAGTAATAATTGGAGCTAAAACTGCCCTAAGCACAATTGATGATATAACTGAATGCACATTAGTGATAACTTCATCAGACAGAGAAGATATTATTCAAGCATGTATAAAATCTCAGAAGTCAAATATGATTTCAGGAGTTATTCTGACAAATTCATCAAGGCCAAATAATTCAATCCTAAAGGAAATCCACTCCTCTTCAATACCATTTATTTTATCTGACTACAATGGATATGCATTGATTAGTAAGATGAATAAAATGAATGTCAAAACACAGCCTAATGACAACGACAGGATATCTCTTATACAAAATATTGTAAAGACACACGTAAACCTTAATGAAATCGAGAAAGCATTTAACCTTTAATTGATCCTATCCAGCAATTGCTTGTTCTACTCTCTCCTCTAAAATCGAGTAAATTAAAGGATGTTCCCCTATTAAAGATGTTTTATTATAATCTTTGATCTTACCTCGCAGGACCAAATTTTTCAATATCCCATCTACATCGCCCCCTTCCCCGGCGTGCCTGCCTGGTAATAAAAAAAACATAGCAACCACTAAACAGCCTATGGATTTGCTTCTATCCTGAGATAAGTCAATCGTTTCAAGCAGTGGATCATTAAATGCGTAAAGTTCTCCTTTCCTACGTTCCATCGAACAAGCCACAATCTCTACACCTTTTTTATTAAGCCCGGGTCTAAGTTTGTCGGTAACGCAATTTCTTAACACAGCAAGTTTCTCTAAGGGTGAACCATGATCTAGCAAGGCTACCTTGATTGGGCCTTTTAGTTGATTATTATCTAATTTTCTTATAACATGATCTTTAATTATTTCAACAAGTCTAATATCTGGCATCTCAACATTCCATCCTGCAAGAGGTGGAGCAACGCGAATATCAATTTGTGGAGACATTTTAACCGATTCATCAATTAATTTCTTTAGATAATCAGTAATAGCTAAACTTGGACCTAGAAAGAGTGGTAAACAGATAAAGGAATGTTCATTATTAACTATCGCTAATTTTAATCGACGGCGAATAATAGTAGCAGGCTTCCCATTAAGATTGGATTTATCTATCTTATGAGAATGTAGGAGACTCACCGCTTCTACAGGCATGCATAAACGATCTGAAAGATTTGTAGCGAGATCTCTTAATGCTAGTGTGGCCTCTGGTCGCAAGGAACCATTATCAAATAATAATATAGTGAATTTGCTTTTCAAAATAATATTTTAAATTAGTACTATAAAAAGTATTGCGACTCAAATATAAACTACTTAAGAAATTATTATGTTACGAATTAATAGCACATTATTTTTATGTTTAATCCTTAGTTTTGCTTTTTCTGCCTGCTCAACGCTAGACCAACAAAAGCCAACTCCTGCTAGTGCCTATGAGGGCATGCGAAAGACTATTTTTGAAGATGGCTCCTTTCTTAATTATGATTCCGATGTTGGGAATCTTGAAGCAAGAGAGGGAAATTTAAGTGACGGCTATTACGAAGGTAAAAAAATGTTATTAGATGTTTTCGATCCTATATTCTTCAATTTTGACTCAATGGCAATCGACCCCTCACAAAGGGCTAAAATGGCAAAAGTTGCAAAGTATTTACAAGAAAACCTAGAATTAGACATTTTAATTAAAGGACGTTGTGACTGGTATGGAACCGAAGAATATAATCTAGTTTTAGGAGATCTTAGAGCTAACAGTGTCGCACTTTACCTCGGAGATTTAGGGATTGGCGTAGAGAGAATAAATACCGTTTCTCTTGGAAGCCTAGAATCAAATATAGGTCTTTCTAAATCAGCTGCTAGCAAAGACCGAAGGGCTGATTTGATTCTCTTAAAGTAAGTAAAGACCAAAAGCTCAAATATCTGAGAAGCTAAGGAAAATATCAGAAAATACATCAATGGCTTGATACATTAGCTTTATATCAAAACTCTCATTAGGGGCATGTAGATTATCTTGAGGCGTAAAGAGCCCTACCATAATAGCATCTAATCCAGTGCGATGCTTAAAATCTGCTATTACTGGAATACTGCCCCCTTCTCTCAAGTAAAGAGGCTTTTTATAAAAATGCTTCTCAATTGCTGTATCTGTAAACTTAAAAGCTTTTTCCAAAACCTTAGATCCTTGCTTAGTGCATGATTTATGTGGCGGTACGATTGAGTAAGCATTGGCATGGCATCCTCGACGAACCTCTAATTGAACCCCTGATGGACACCGATCTTCTAAAGCATTCAAAACAAGATCTTGTATTCGTGCACTTTCTTGTCCCGAAACAAGTCGGCAGGTTATTTTAGCAAATGCCTGACTTGGGATAATTGTTTTAGTCCCTTCTCCTTGATAGCCGCCACCCATACCATTAACCTCCAGAGAAGGCTCAAATCGAACTGCCTCCAAAGGGGAAAACCCTCTTGGGCTATGTAGGTCTTCAACACAAAGCATTGCTTTATAAGCATCAACATCTAATGGATATTGCTTAAGTTCATTTAGCTCCCAAGGTTCTATTTCCTGGATACCATGATAAAATCCGGGGATATTAACGCTTCCATCTTTATTGTGAAGAGAAGCAATAATTTCTGATAAAACATGAAGAGGATTAATAACAGCACCACCATGGATTCCAGAATGAAGATCCCCTTGAGGTCCTTTCAATTTAACCTCCAGCTCTACCAAACCTCGTAATGCAGTAGTGATAACAATTTGATTTGTATTAGGGCTGCCTGTATCAGAAACAAACATTAAATCAGCTCTAGAAATTCGCTCATAATACTTATCGAAAAATTTTGGCATGCTTGGGCTACCCATTTCTTCTTCACCCTCAATTACATAAGTAATATTTAAGGGAAGATTAGCATTTTGCTTAAATGCCTTAATAATGGCTGCAATATGAACAATAGTAGGTCCTTTATTATCCGCTGAACCTCGACCATAAATTCGACCATCTTTAATGACCGGTTCAAAAGCTTCTGATTTCCATAATCCAAGGGGATCGGCTGGCTGAACATCATAATGACCATATAAAACAATATGAGGATAATCCTTATTGATAAAGCGCTCAGCATAAATAATTGGATGGCATTCCGTAGACACTATCTGAACATTAAACCCAATACCTTCTAGAATAGAACTAATATATTCTCGCGCATTGTCCATGCCATCCAAAAACTTAGAATCAGTCGATACTGATGGAAATCGAATATAGGATTTTAAGGCTTCTAACGCATCGAAGTTTTCCATATATTTATTTTAAGAAAAAAGAATTATCTAACTCTTCAACTGAGGGACAACTGCATATAAGATTTCTGTCTCCAAGAGCATTATCAATACGAGAAACAGGCGACCAAAATTTTCTATTTTTATCTAAGCCATTTGGCCAGGCAGCATCTGTTCTAGAAAAACTATATGGCCAAACATCTGCACTGACTGAGGCTATAGTAAATGGAGAATTTTTAAGAACATTATCATCCTTGTCAGCAGAACCATTCTCAATCGCTTTAATCTCTTCACGGATTGCAATCATCGCCTTAATAAATCGATCTAATTCTTCAACTGTTTCACTTTCTGTTGGTTCAATCATAATGGTCCCAATAACAGGCCAAGACATGGTAGGCGCATGAAAACCATAATCAATTAAACGCTTACATATATCATTTACATCTATACCAACAGATTTTTTAAAAGGCCTTAAGTCAATAATGCCTTCGTGGGCCACAAGTCCATTGGAACCCTTGAAAAGAACATCATAATGATTACCTAAATGCTTCAAAAGGTAATTCGCATTGAGCATCGCTACTTGCGAAGCTTTCTTTAATCCACTTGCTCCCATTGACTGGATATACATCCAAGGAATTGATAAAATTAAAGCACTTCCATATAAAGAACCTGCTACTGGTCTCGAGAATTCAGAATCTAGATTAAAAGGATTAGTTGGTAAAAATTTTGTCAGGTGCTTTGCAACGCCAATTGGACCGACTCCGGGACCTCCTCCTCCATGTGGAATGCAAAAAGTTTTATGGAGATTTAAATGGCAGACATCTGCACCAAAATCACCTGGCCGACACAATCCGACCATGGCATTCATATTTGCCCCGTCTAAGTAAACTTGCCCGCCATAATTATGGATTATTTCACAAATTTGCTTAACTGACGGCTCGTATATACCGTAAGTTGAAGGATAAGTTAGCATAAAAGCTCCAAGGCATTCTTGATACTCAGATGCCTTTAACTCCAAATCGCCAAGATCGACACAACCATTAGAACAGGCCACAGAAATAACTTGAAAGCCAGCTAAAGAAGCACTAGCAGGATTAGTCCCGTGGGCACTTTCAGGGATCAAGCAAATGTTCCTCACTAAATGATCGCCCGAAGCCATACTTTCGTGGTAGGCACGAATTGCCACTAGACCAGCATACTCTCCTGATGCACCTGAATTTGGCTGTAAGGAAACCGAATGAAAGCCTGTAATTTCAGCCAACCATCGAGATAGCTCCGTAATTAAAATTTCATAGCCTTGAGCTTGGTCTTTAGGAACTAAAGGATGAACTTGATTTAATTCTTGCCAGGAAACTGGCTCAAGCTCACTTGCTGAATTAAGCTTCATAGTACAAGAACCTAAGGGAATCATTGAATTTACTAAAGTAAGATCTTTGTCAGCTAATTCAAAAATATATCGGGTAATTTCAAGCTCACTACGATTGCGATTAAAAATAGAATGCGTAAGGAATTTGGATTTCCTGAAAAATGGGTTTGGATGGGATTTAAAACAAAGAACCCCATCCCAATTCAATACATTTATTTTAAATATTCGTCCTAAGGAAGCTAAAACTTTTTCATCGACTGTCTCGTCAATAGAGAACCCTATATCTGAGTTGTTGTATTGACGCAGATTTATTTTTTCAGCCTTAGCTCTTAAATTTATTAATGTTGCTTCTTCTTTTTCACATTTAATTCTAAGCGTATCAAAACGAGAACCTTCAATAATTTCATACCCAGCATTAGAAAGGGAATCTACTAAGTACATGGTTATTGCATAAACACCCTCAGCCATATCCCTTAGATTGTTTGCTCCGTGATAAAGTGCATACATTGATGCCAATACTGCTGGAAGAACTTGAGCCGTACATATATTACTCGTTGCCTTTTCACGGCGAATATGCTGTTCCCTAGTTTGCAAAGCTAGACGTAGTGCATTTTTCCCAGATGAATCTTTCGAACGCCCGACGATTCTACCAGGAATCAAGCGCTTATAAGCTTCTGAAGTGGCGAAAAATGCGGCATGTGGACCTCCAAACCCCATTGGACAACCAAAGCGCTGAGTACTGCCTACTGCAATATCTGCTCCCCAAGAAGCGGGCTCAGTAAATAAAGTTAAGGCAAGCAAGTCAGTTGCTGCTATAACCAAAACATTATTAGCATGCATCCGTTCAGTAAATTTAGTAAAATCATGAATCAGCCCGTCAGTTTCTGGATATTGTATAACCGATGCGAAACTCTTTTCATTAGGCTCATAACTATTCCAAGAGCCAACAACAACTTCCCACCCCAATAATTCCGCACGAGCACGGCATACATTGATAGTTTGAGGATGGCATGCATCGGATAAAAATATTTCGCTTCCTGTAGATTTCTGAGCACGGTGGCACAGCATGATAGCTTCTGCTACTGCGGTCGCCTCATCTAGCAAAGAAGCATTTGCTATAGGAAATCCAGTTAAATCAGAAATCATTGTCTGGAAATTGAATAAAGCTTCTAAACGACCTTGAGAAATCTCAGCTTGATAGGGAGTATAACCAGAATACCAAGCAGGATTCTCAAGTATATTCCGACGAATTACTGGTGGAGTAATCGTTCCATAGTAACCTTGACCAATTAGGCTATGAAAAGCTATATTTTGCTTAGCTATCTCTTGCAGACGTTTAGTTGCCTCAGTCTCGTATAATGCATCTGGAACATCAAGCTTACCTTTAAAACGAATATTTTCGGGAACTATGCTATCAGAGAAAGCATCAAGCGAATTGTAGCCCAAAAATTGCAGCATCGATTGAATCGATGAATCTGTAGGGCCAATGTGACGATAAATAAACTCAATCATCGGGCAGTTACTCTACATATTCTCTTTGATAAGTTGCTAAATCAACTAAATGATCCGTCTGCTTAGAATTAGACATGCGAATCTTAAATAACCATCCAGATTCATAGGGAGAACTATTAACTAATGTCGGCTCAGATTCGAGTAACTCATTTACCGCCTCAATGACACCTTGGATTGGTGCATAAATATCAGAAGCCGCTTTGACGCTCTCGATAACTGCGATAGGCTCATTTATCGATACAGATCTGCCCAATTCGGGCAGTTCAATGAAAACAATGTCACCTAAAAGCTCTTGTGCGTGATTACTGATTCCCACAGTGATTAAATCATCCTCTTGTAGGACCCACTCATGAGTTTTGGCGAATTTTAATGAATTTGGCTCAGACATAATTTATGTTATATTGATTAAATAATACCTCTTTTCGTAAACATCAAAGAGTATTTTTTATTTCTTATTAAAATAGTATATTTATCTGCCTCATTTAGGCTGACATTTGAATCAACTAGGGCGAAACCAATTCCTTTTTTCGTTGTTGGGGAAATAGAACCACTAGTTACTACTCCTATTTTTTTTGTATCATAAAACAACTCATAACCTTTTCTCGGAGGCGGTGCTTTTTCTAAAATCTTGTAAAAAGAAATCTTCGGAGCATCTTCATTAAAATTTGCCCGCAAGGATTCTTTTAAACTTTTTTTGAGAAATAAACTTAGCCCTGCTTGAATTGGCGTAAGTGTTTCAGTAAGCTCGTTTCCATATAAAGGGTAGCCCGCTTCAATCCTTAAAGTATCGCGACTGCCGAGTCCGCAGGGATATACGTCGATATCTAAATTTGAATTCAAAAAAGATTTCCAAAGCTGTAATCCTTGATCTCTATCTGTAAAAACCTCAAATCCATCACTTCCAGTATAACCGGTTCGGGCAATCACTATACTATCTACAAATCCCTCAATTACTGCCAGTTGATTTTTCTTTAGTTCTTTAAATTTAATTGACGAGAAAATGGCATGCATTAATGCCTCTGAGCTTTTACCTTGAATCGCAATTGAAACCATAGAACCACTTCTATTTTCAAGCTTAACTGAATCTTCAGGTAAACGCTGTTTCAAAAAATCAAAGACCGAATCTACCCCAGAAGCATTAGGTACTATTAAATAAACGTTTTCAGCCAAGCAATAAATTATTAAATCATCAATCACTCCACCAGAGGCATTTAGTAAAAATGAATATTGTGATTGCAATTGCTGCAAGTCACTGACCTGGTTAGCCAAATAGGCTTCAAGCCAATCGGTTGCACCTTGCCCCGAAACAAAAATTGTTCCCATATGGCTTATATCAAAGATACCTACTGAAGATCTGACAGCCTTATGCTCATTTAAAATACTTCCATAATGAAGCGGCATTTCCCATCCAGAAAAATTCGTAAAACTTGCTCCTAGAGCGACGTGTTCATTATATAATGGGGATTTTAAAGTCATAAACTATAGTTCCAAGATGATGAGTTAAATTGATGGCATAAATTATTCCAATGACAACACTTTCGGTATCTTTTTGAAGAAATATTTTCTGCAGATAAGCTGTAACTATTAATAAGCTCTTGTCTACCGAAGATCATAAAATCCTCTAAATAAAGCTCACGGAAAATATTACCTTGTACTAGAATGCCTTCCTTTGATTTTTTTATAGCAGATCCAGTAATCTTCTTCCCTGAATTTATTTCAAGCAAGTCATATTGGTTTGGAGATTCAAAACAAAAATCTGGCAGCGATCCAACTTGTTTGTCGAACAATCCTGTATTAATTGAAAAATTGTCTAAAACTCTAGAAAACAAGTTATGAATTTCTTTATATAATTCGATGATTTTAAGATTAAATAAATCACTAGAATTTGGGATTGAAAGAGCGAAAGTTGTGTCATTTCCATGAATTACTGCACCACCACCCGTGGGTCGCCTAACCAATGTACCTACACCTAATTCTCTTTTTTCAATACTTTTAATTTTTTGGCTACGGCCAAATGTACAAGTATCTCTCATTTGATAAACGCGAAAGCCAAAAGAATGCTTACGGCTAGTCTCAAATAAAAGCCAAGCATCTGTTGCCATTTGCTCTTCAGGTGTTGCATTTAAATCGCATTCGCAAATGAAAAGATTCATCTAATATCCCCAACTAGATAATTGATGTAGAATAATATTAGAGCGTACATTAAAACCATTACTAATGTTTAAAGTGGCGTCTGCCAGTAAAAACCATGGCTAAATTCCTAGTATTTGCTTCCTCTATTACCTCAGCATCACGCATTGAACCTCCTGGCTGTATAACGGCTGTTGCCCCCGCTTCAGCAGCAGCAATCAAACCATCGGGAAATGGGAAAAAGGCATCTGAGCAAATTGCTGAACCCATTAAACTCAAATTAGCTTCACTCGCTTTCCATACTGCAATTTTTGAACTATCTACGCGAGACATTTGACCTGCCCCAACCCCAAGCGTTTTTTCATCACTCGTATAAACAATCGCATTTGATTTTAGGTGCTTTACCACCTTCCAACCAAATACCATGGACCGCATTTCAATCTCGGTTGGCTGACGCTTAGTAACTACCTTCCAATCACTAGGTTTAGTACTAGTCATATCTCTATCTTGCAATAGCAAACCCCCGACAACTGAACGCACTTCCCTTAGAGAGTTAGAAGGAAGATGTCCTTTAGCTACCATAAGACGAATATTTTTCTTTTTGGCAAAAATTAATCGCGCCTCATTGGTAAAGGCGGGCGCAATAATGACCTCAAAAAAAATACTAGAAACTTTTAAAGCAAAGGTTTTATCGACAGTTTGATTAACAACTATAATTCCCCCAAAGGGCGCCTGTCTGTCGGTTGAAAAAGCTTTCTCCCAAGCTGTTACCAAATCAACATCACTCGCTACTCCACAGGGATTTGTGTGCTTCAATATTGCAACAGTTGGCTTTTGAAATTCCCCAATTAAATAGGTTGCAGCAGTTATATCGATAATATTATTAAAACTTAATTCCTTACCTTGGAGTTGCTCAAAACAATTAAAAAAATCTCCATACAAAGCAGCCTTTTGATGGGGGTTTTCTCCATACCGCAAAACTTTGGATTGTTTAATCGAGAGCTCATAAGTATCAGGAATATCAGAGATCGAACTCATATTAAATATTTCATTTGAGGCGACTGATTGCTTAGCTAAATATTCCGATATCGCCTTATCATAACTAGCTGTCTTCTTAAAAACCTTTAGCGCTAACTGCTTTCGTAATTTTAGCAATACATCACTATCCTTATTATTCAAAGCATCTAGATAAACTAAATAGTCATCTGCATCGACAATAACCGAAACTGAAGCATGGTTTTTAGCTGCGCTCCTCAGCATTGATGGGCCTCCAATATCAATATTTTCAATTGCTGTTTCGTAATCAGTGTCTGGCTTTGCTATGGTTGATTCAAACGGGTAGAGATTTACAACTACCAAGTCGATCATCTCAATGGCATGTTTTTGGGCAGCTTCCATATGACCTTCTTTATCTCTTCGAGCAAGAAGACCTCCATGGATTTTAGGATGCAATGTCTTGACACGTCCCTCCATCATTTCCGGAAATTCAGTATACTTGCTGACTTCAGTTGTTGCTATTCCCTTCTCTTCTAATAATTTCGCGGTACCCCCAGTAGAAAGAATTGTGTAATTATGCCGATCGACCAATTCTTTAACAAAAGGTACAATTCCTGATTTGTCACTTACTGAGATTAAGGCTAAACGTTTCATATAAATTATAGTTTATATTTGTTAATAAGCACGTTCATTTTTATTTTCATAAAAATTAATAAAGGCTTTGTTTAAAACAGAAAAACCACCTGGCGTAGGATAGTTTCCAGTAAAGTACCAGTCGCCATCATGAGAGCCTAGGGCTTCTTTCATTTTCTCAACTTCCAAAAATAAAATTTCTATAGTCCCATCCCATGAAACATCACTTGGGTAAACTAATTCAGCGATTTTTGCAGAAATCTGTTCATCGCTGTAACGATCATATAGATGCTTAACGAAATTCTTCATTTCCGAAGGCTTCTTATCCTTTTGCGCGAGACAATCCCTATATATTTCATCGATTAAATCATGAGCTTTATCATCTTTAACCAATGCAATTACTGCTTTAAAAGCGATAAAATTGTAAAGCCTAGACATGTCAATACCATAGCAATCTGGATAACGAATCTGCGGTGCAGTTGAAGCAATTACAATTTTTTTTGGATTAGTCCTAGTAAGAATTTTCAAAATAGATTCTTTTAACGTTGTCCCTCTAACGATTGAATCATCTATAACGACTAATACATCTTCTTTATCTACAACTCCATATGTGATATCATAAACATGAGATACTAGTTGTCTTCGACCTTTCTCTTGGGCAATGAAGGTTCTAAGTTTTACATCCTTATGAGCTACTTTTTCCCCTTTTGGCCAATTACCCATAATTAGTTCATCTATTAAATCCTCATTCAAAGAACCATTTTTATGTGCTTGCATCAACTGAGCCTTGACCTCCGTTCTCCTATGAAGTCTTAGAGCCTCCAAAAG
>CAJWMY010000013.1 GCA_913044165.1 uncultured Puniceicoccaceae bacterium | reverse complement strand
GCTAGTGATAAAAGTGCACCTATTGTTCGGAGAAAGGAATGGGAGGATAATGCTTTGCCTTCAGGAAATTCCATGGTACTGCACGTTCTATCTGGCTTGTATGCCGTTACCGGTAAAAATGACTATCGGAGTACCTTTGAAAAAGAAGCTGCTGCATATAGTGAAGGCTCGAAGAATCAAGCTAGTTCTATTGCCTCTGCTTTAGAGGCAATTTCTAATCATAATTATATTGGAGTTATTAAGGTGCCTGATTGTAATTCAATTGATGTAATTAGAGATTATTTAGTTAAGAATCAGTTGGGGCGTTCATTTATATTAGGACATTCTAAAGCTCACTTCCAATTTTGTATTGGTCAAAGTTGCTATCAAGATGAGTCTTCTGTTGAATCTTTACTCAAAAATTATTCTCAAAATATTTGATTGTGAATATTTTTTGGAATGTTTATGAATCATAATAGGATTATTTATTAATGACTAAAACTAAACAACAAGCTACCTGGGGTGGGCGTTTCAAGAGTAAGCCTTCTGATTTAATGTTAAAAATCGGCGAGTCGGTATCTTTGGACTGCCGGTTGGCTTTATATGACATTGAATGTAGTCGCGCGCATGCTTCAATGCTTAGTAAAGTTGGCATATTGAAGGAATCTGAGCTTAAATCTATTTTGTCAGGTTTAGGTAAAATTGAAGCGGATATTGAATCTCAAAATTTTGAATGGCGCTCTGATTTAGAAGATGTCCATATGAATATTGAGCAGGCTTTAATTGAAATCTCACCTGAGGCACTAAAATTACACACCGCAAGAAGCCGTAATGACCAGGTTTCTACAGATATGCGTCTTTGGTTCAAAGATGCTTGTGTATCTATTATTGGTGATATTGAGGCATTAGTTCTTAGTTCTTTGGAATTTTCGAAATCAAATTTAGATGTTATTATTCCCGGATACACTCATTTGCAGAGAGCCCAGCCAGTTCCTATAGCTCACCATTTATTAGCGTATGTAGAAATGTTTGTTCGGGATATGAATCGTTTCTCAATCGTATGGGACTCAGCAAATGTTTGCCCTATGGGATCTGGAGCAATTGCTGGTACAACTTTGCCTATTGATCGGTTACATGTAGCAGAGAAATTAGGTTTTATTAATGAAGAGGGTTATCCCATTATAACACAAAATAGTATGGATGCAGTGAGTGATCGCGACCTGTTTATTGAATTTGCAAATGCTTGTGCCATATTAGGAATGCATCTATCTCGCCTGTCAGAAGATTTTATTTTATGGAGTAGTTCAGAGTTTGGATTTGTTCAGCTGCCCGATACTTTTACTACTGGTTCAAGTTTAATGCCTCAAAAGAAGAATCCAGATAGCTTTGAGCTAATTCGTGGAAAATCAGCACGTCTTATTGGAAATAATCAAACTTTGCTTACAATTATGAAGGGTCTTCCATTAACTTATAATCGGGATATGCAGGAAGATAAAATGCCCGTATTTGATTCTTACGATCAGGCAAGCCTTATGCTCAAGGTGGCTTCTGCAGCACTTCTTGGAGTTAAGGTCAATAAATCTCGCTGCATGTCCGTGGTTTCTGACCCATTGCTACTTGCTACTGATATTGTGGATTATTTAGTTCTAGAAGGTACTCCTTTTAGGGATGCCCATCACAAGGTTGGTGCTATTGTAAAGTTATCGGAAGAATTGAATGTGCCGTTGGATAAATTACCTTTGGCACAGGTCCAATCGATTGATTCAAATTTTAAGGATAATTGGGCAGAATTATTTTCACTAGAAAAATCCCTTAAGGCTAGAAACAAAACCGGAATGCCTGGGTTTAATCAAATTAATGAGCAAATAGAAGCATTGAGGAAAAGATTTTCTTAACATTTTCTTATAAAATAATAACGTTACTTTTATTAGTTATCTTTTTAAAACGTTATTTAAATTTCGCAATTGGGTCTTGCTATTAATCCCGTGAGGGGCTCATTAGGATAATCTAATTCTGCATTACCTTTATTTATAAGGTATCTATCTGCAACTTTATTGATTTCAGATTGGTTTTGACATCGTCTGCTATAATATAAAAATTCCCCCTTTTTATCTACACTTGTGCCTATGAAATTTAAGAATTTTTTTAAATAGTTTATGCGGGCACGCTCATCTCTCGAAGTTTCTTTGGTCATTTTATATAGGTCGTTAATATAACACCTAACATCTTTTAATTTTGGTTTAAATACCTTAGTGCCAGTTAAGTGTTGTTCAATTTGTTTAAAAATCCAAGGATTTCTAATACTAGAGCGGCCAATCATCACACCTTGACTTTGCGTATCCATCAATATTTGTTCCGCAGAAATATACGAAGTTATATTTCCATTAGCTAACACAGGACACTTTAGATACCTTGCTGCATCTTTTATATATTCATATTGCACTTCACTTTTGTACCCTCCTTTCACAGTCCTAGCATGTAAGCTTAGTAAATCTATTTCATATTCATTAATTAAACTAAGAATTTCATTGAAATGTTTATCGCATTCAAAGCCTATCCGCATTTTAACGGTAAAATAATTCGGTGTACACTTTTTTAGACAATTAAAAATTTCTTCAATCTTTTTTGGATCCCTAAGCAGTCCACCTCCAACATTCTTTTTATAAACCTTGGGAGCTGGACAACCCATATTTAAGTCTATACCTGCGACTGGTAGTTCTTGCGAAAAAATAGATTCTACAGTGCGCTCCAAATCAGGAACACTTTCACCAATAAGCTGAGCAAATATAGGTTTATCTGTGTTATGAAAAAGTATTGAATCTACAATGTGTCTTTCTAATGTTGAATGCCCATGAACTCTAAAATACTCAGTAAATATTAAGTCAGGTGCTCCGTATTCTCTAAGTAACTGCATAAAACCAAGAGTGGTAACATCCTGCATTGGGGCCAATGCAGTCCATGGTCTCTTGATATTTATCTTTTGTTTTAAGTTAATTTACTAAAGATTGTTTAATATTTAAGGATTCCAAGTTTAATTTTCTTATTGAGTAATTATTTTTTTTGGAGATTTAATTTATTATACGATATGTCTAATAATTCCTTTAATATTACAATATTCCTTATTGGCTTCATGGGTGTGGGAAAATCACATTACGGTAGATTATTAGCCAAATCTTTAAACTTTAAATTTTTAGACACTGATTGCGTAATAGAAAAAAATGAAAAATCTTCAATTTTAGATATTTTTCAGCAAAAGGGTGAGCCGTATTTCAGGGATCTAGAAAATGATTTAATTCGATCTGGTTTGCCGAATGATCCCTGTGTTGTTGCATGCGGAGGTGGTTTGCCTTTGCAAGAAGGAAATATGGGTTTATTAAAAAGTAAAGGGGTTGTTATTGGATTATTCGCTTCTAATGAAACTATTTTGGAGAGAACTAATAGGAACAAGAAAAGACCTCTCTTAAATGTTCCCAATCCTAAGCAAGCAATTAGGGATATGCTCACAGAAAGAGTTCCTAAATATCTCGAAGCTGATATTAGCATATCCACAGATGATCGTTCCCCTTCGGATGTAGTTAAAGCAATTGTTCGTTCGTATTCCAAATATTGTAGTAAATTAGATGAAGCAAACTGATAGAATCCTTATTTTTGTTATCGGCTTCACAATAGGCAGTTTGCTAATATATACTTATTTGAGGAACAAGACTATTGAGAGAGATCTAACAATTGAGAGGAGAATTGATGATTCTATGACTAGCTCTCATTATAAGTTTCCTGATGCGCTTCCTTCAGTATTTAGAACAGGCGTGGTTCTGGCTTCAGGTGAATTATTAAATTCTGAAAAACAAAGAGAGATTATTTGGATTTTAGAATATAGCGATAGTTATCCTTTTGTCAGAATTGTTCACAATTTAGATATGAGTACATTAGATATTATGGCAGCAGATCAGATATTATTACATCTAAATGATGGTGTCGATGTTACAGAATTATCCTCAAGGCTAAAAGAATTAGGCTTATTTGTGAGAATGTTTAATCGCTCAGAAGGGATACTAGTTGTATCTGTATTGAATATGGGTCTTCGAGGAGTTCCTGAAACAATTGAAGCTTTAATGCATGCCGATTCCCTAATAAAGATAATTCAGCCAGATTATATAATTGAGAGAGTACCCTGATTATTATTCGATTCGTAATTGACCCACAAGTAACATTCTTATTGATTACAGACTTTTTAGAAACAGATACTTATATGAATATCAAAGATAAAAGCATATCACCAACACGAAAGAGCAAATTAATAGACTTTAATAAAGAAGAAATTCTTATAGAGGAGCAAAGTGTCTTAGTTGAATTTATTCAACATGTAAGGATTCCTGGATTTCGAGCGGGTAAAGCAAGTGAGAAGATGGTACGTTCTCGGTATTCAAAAGATATAATTAAAGAATTAAAGCAACGCTTAGTCCAAAAGGCGCACCAAGAAAGTGTTAGTAATGGTTCAGATAGAATTTATAGCATTATAGAAACGAGCTGTAACCTAGAGGATGACTTTAACAAAGCTTCAGTTCAAATAACGATTGATATTGTTCCAGAATTTGAATTGCCAAATTATCTTGGAATTTCTGTTAAAACCAAATCTTCAAAAGCAGATGAGAAAGAAATCGATCAGATGATAAGTCATATTTTAGGTCAAAGAGCAGAGTTTAAGCCTGTGGAAAAAGTTATAGAAAAAGGAGATTATGTCCGATGTGGATACTCGGGTAAAATAAATGGCGAACTTATTGATGCTATTGCTCCAAATGAGAAGCTTTATGGCACTCAAAAAGCTACTTGGGAGGAAGCTGGTGCAGATAACAGCCCAGGAGTGAAGGCAGTTGTTGACGGACTTATTGGTATGGAAAAAGGTGGGGTTAAAGAGGTCGAGATGGAATTTCAATCAGATTTTAAAATACATTCTCTTGCTGGGAAAAAGGCTGTATATGAAATATCGGTTGAGGAAGTTAGAGAGAAGATATTGCCTGAAATGAATGAGGCATTTTATAAAAGTATGCAGGTTGCCGATGAAGATGAGTTTAGATCCCAAATCAGCCAGACGATTGAGCAGCGTAAAAAAAATGAGATATCTAATGCGAATCAACAGCAAATTATAGATCACCTTATAGAATTTGTGAAAGTCCCTCTTCCTGAAAGTGGCCTTGAATCCGAACGTGATAAAATCCTAAAGGATTTTATGCAAAAAAATTTACAAGCAGGAGTGGCTCAAGAAAATTTTGAAAAAAACAAGGAGTCTTTACATGAAAGTGCGAGTAATATGGCAGTACCTAGGTTGAAATCATATATTGTTTTGGAAATGATTGCAGAGAAGGAATCAATATCAGTAAATAATGATGATTTGAGTCGGGCTATAGTACAACAAGCCTCTATGCTTGGCCAAAAACCTGAGGTTTATGTTAAACAACTTAAAAAAGACCGTAGCGAAATAGAGAATTTGAAAAGAGATATTAAAATAGGAAAGACGCTTAATTTTCTATTAGAAAAAGCAGATATCCAAAATGATGATGAAGAAAATACTACTAAATCCGAAAAACATGAGGCTAAAGATTGAGATTTTTATTAAGTTGATTTAATTTAAAACTTAACTAAATCCTATAATAAATAATTTTTTACTGTGAGTTATGTTCCATTACCAACTGTCTATGAGCGCGAAGGTCGAACCGAGCGTGCCTGGGATATCTATAGCCGATTATTAAGGGATCGTATAATATTTATTGGGACTCCTATTAATGATTTTGTTGCGAATGCCGTTATTGCTCAAATGCTTTTTCTGCAAATGGAGGATTCGAAGAAGGATGTCAGTATTTACATCAATTCTCCTGGAGGGAGTGTTACGGATGGGATGGCAATATATGACACCATGAATTTCCTTAAATGTGACATTGTTACCTATTGTGTAGGGCAAGCAGCTAGCATGTCTACGCTATTGCTTTCTGCGGGAACTAAGGGTAAGCGTTTTGCGCTTCCAAATAGCAGAGTTATGATGCATCAGCCAACAGGGGGAGCTACGGGTCAAACCTCAGATATATCAATAGCTGCAAAGGAAATTGTACGTTGGAGAGAACGCATGAATCAACTTATTGCGAAGCATACCAATAAAACAAAGGAAGAAGTTGAAGCTGATTCTGATAGAGACTTTTACTTGACTGCAAAAGACGCTCTTGCTTATGGCATTGTTGATAAGGTTATCGAAAAAGAATCTAAATCGTAATTAAAATGTCTATTGTTGGTAGTAATTCTTTTTGTTCTTTTTGCAAGAAGAGTCATAATGAGGTTGCTCGTATGATTACGGGTATAGACGGAGCTCAAATCTGTGATGATTGTGTCAATATTTGCAAAAAAATTATTGATCGAGAAAATGATTTATCTGAAAAGCAACCCAATGAGGCTGAAGTTAGAAATTCCTTCAAACTTCTAAAGCCCAATCAAATTAAAGCCTTTCTGGATGATTATATAATAGGCCAAGATTATGCTAAGAAATCTCTTTCAGTTGCAGTTTATAATCACTACAAGCGTTTATTGGATGATAGGAAAATCCAGTCTGATACGAAATTCACCAATGTTTCTAAAAGTTTATCTGATGTAATTATTGAAAAGAGTAATATTTTGTTATTAGGGCCAACTGGTAGTGGAAAAACACATCTAGCAAGTACCTTAGCTAGTATTTTAGATGTCCCTTTTGCAATTGCAGATGCCACTACCTTAACTGAAGCTGGTTATGTCGGAGAAGATGTTGAAAATATTGTATTGAGGCTTTTACAAGCAGCAGATTACGATGTTCAAAAAGCGATGACGGGTATCATATATATTGATGAAATTGATAAGATTGGTCGGAAAACGGACAATGTATCAATAACACGAGATGTATCAGGAGAGGGTGTTCAGCAAGCACTTTTGAAAATACTTGAAGGAACCGTTTGTAATGTTCCTCCTCAGGGTGGTCGAAAACATCCGAATCAAGAATATATCCAGCTAGACACTTCTAATATATTGTTTATATGTGGAGGAGCTTTTGTTGATCTTGATCAAATAATTAGTCGTCGTATTGGGAATCAATCAATTGGTTTTAAATCATTAGATGCGGCATATAATAATAAGCAGATTACGGATATTTTAAATCAGGTAGAGCCAGAGGATCTGGTTCAATATGGACTTATCCCTGAGTTTATTGGTCGTTTGCCAATGACAGCAGTTTTAGATCCATTGAGTGCCAAGGATTTAGAATACATTCTATTGGCTACTAAAAACTCTTTGGTAAAACAATTCAGTAAGCTTTTTTCAATGGAAGGCATACATTTAGAATTTTCTAAATCTGCGATAAAGGCAATTGCTGATAAGGCAATTGCCTTAAAAACTGGTGCACGTGCACTGCGTTCTATTATGGAAAAAGTAATGCTAGATATTATGTATAAAATTCCGAGCTTAGATGATGTAGACGAAGTTCGTATTGGCGCTAGCGTTATTAATGGGACTGGAAAACCCAAGGTGGTATTAAACAAGAACAACTCCGAAGGTAATAAGAAAGAGAGTAAGAAAAAGAATGCTGCATAGTAATTATTGAGTAGATGAAATTTTTATTACTTTTAGTATTTCCTGTTTTATTGACCAATTTAAATGCAGATAGTAAGTCTAGAATCTTAGTTTATTCATGGGCTAATGAAAATTATGTTCGATTGATTGATGGAAATGGTCACATTTTACCTGAAATATGTGCATTTTTGGAAGGCAATTATTACCCTGATCCATTAAATGAGGGGTCGGAAGATATTTCATTTGATCGATTAATTAAGTTACTCGCCCCTGAAATGATGAAGCAAAATTTTATTTTAGATCAACCGCCTGAAGTTTCAGATTATATTCTTTTAGTAAATTGGGGCTTTACCGAAGAAGTTACAGAAGATTCGATGGACTTTTTTGAAGAAGAAATAATATTTATCGAATCAGAAGATGGCTATATTGAAGAAGTAAGCACAAATTCTTCGAATGAATTTTCTAGCTTAGGAAGAGATAATTCAAAGTTAATTGGTGCTATGAAAATGTCTCAGCTTTATCCATATTCTCTTAAGAGGAAATTATTGCTTGAAGCTTCTGAAGAAAAGCGACTATTTGTTAACATCACAGCTTTTTCTAAATTACATCTAGTCGAGAAAAAAGATTCTGATGCACTGGAAGCAGAGTGGATTACGTTCTTAAGCATCCCATTTTATGGTATCGAGGTTGATGAAGCGGTTAAATCAATTGCTGAAATGGGTAGTCGCTATATGGGGAGTGATTGGGAAACTCCATCATTCTTAGATTTCCATGATAAAAATTTTTCTACAGAACCTAATCAACTTGAGTATCTTGGCGTTGAAGAGGATTAGTTTTAATCTGAAAATCTTTTATCCTAGGAATTTTATTTATTAATAAACAAGCTTCAGATTCAGAAATTCTCATTGCTTTTTTTTGTTCGGTAGTCTTGTCATTAAATCCAGAAAGATGTAGCCACCCATGGGCTAAATATAGAGTTAGCTCATCGGAAATAGTTGTGCTAAATTCTGCTGATTGTTTTATTGCTTGATCAACGGATATAATAATTTCTCCTGAAAAATTAAAATTAGGTTCGCCTAAAAAAGTAATAACATCGGTTGAGGATGGATCATTGAAAAAATTCCGGTGTAGGTCTCTAATGCATTTATCGTCTACAAATGCCACGGAAAGTGTACCACTAGATATTTTAAATCTTGAAGTATTTAGGCAGTTACAGATTACTTCAGTCCTTTTTTTAGGATTCTTTAAAGTGTCAGTATAGTTAGTGACTTCTAATTTCAAATTAGACATATTTGTCAATAAATTCAATTAGTAGGATACTCGACCCTAGAATGAAGCATATTTAATAGTGTTCGCGTGAAGCTGTTTTTAATTTGATTTAATTCTTTGAAAGTAAGCGGGCACTCATCCAACTGACCATCTTCTATTCGGCTTTCAAATATTTTATCTATCATTTCTTCGATTGCAGGCTGTGAGATCTTTTTAAGTGAACGACTAGTAGCTTCTACTGCATCAGCAAAAAATATAATCGCACTTTCCTTGAAGCATGGTTTTGGTCCATCGTACCGGTATGTTGCTTCATTCAACATTTCATTATCTTTTGAATCTTCTTTATAGCTTGAATTTTCACGGTTAATTAATTCTGTATTTCTTTGCTTTTTTGCTAGATGATAAAAGTATTTAATCAGACTATTTCCATGGTGCTGTTTGATGACATCAATGATGACTTTAGGGAGTTTTTCTTGTTTAGCCATTTCAACTCCCTCTTTAACATGTGCTTTTATGACCAGTGCACTCATAGATGGATTTTTTTCATCATGCGGATTCATGCCTCTTTGATTTTCTGAAAAATATTCAGGCTTAACTAGTTTTCCAATGTCATGAAATAGACAACAAACTCTACAGAGTAGAGGATCTGAACCAATAGCATCTGCGGCGTTTTCTGATAGGTTTGCTACCATAAGGCTGTGATGATAGGTTCCTGGTGCATCTAGTTGCATTCTCCTTAAGATTGGGTGGTTGAAATCAGTGAGTTCAAGTAAAGTGATGTTAGTTGTTACTTGAAAAATCTGTTCAAAAGCAGACAATAATCCAACTACTATAACTCCTGTAAGAAATCCAATGCTAGTCGAGCAAATGATTTGCTGGGAAATAAATCCAATAGAGTTTCCCGCTATAATAGACAAAATCGTATAGCCTAACGCAGAGGTTAATCCTGATAGTAAACAAGCCCTTAGTAATTTTGATCGACTTCTAGTATTGAAGGCTGCATAGACGCCTACTATGCCGGGTAAAAAAGTTACCAGTAGCTGATCGATTGAATTGTCAAATCCTAAACAAAACAGTATGGAAACAATTAAGGCAGATAGGATTCCGGGCAATGCGCCTATAAGAACCGCAGCCAGGATTGGTGCAAGGGCAATGGGAATACAATTTGGTAGTATTGCTAACATTGATTCATTGTTACTCAATAATAGTTCGCCAGATTCAATGACAAATCTAGTTATGAAAAGGTGAAGTATTATGGACGTTGCTGATACTGAAAGAATTAACCTTTTTTTTGCGTTATCCTTTAGTCCGTAACGGATAAATAAATATAATATTAAAAGCAGTAAGCCTGTTATAAAACTTCTGCCTAGAAATAGTTCATTGAAAATGAAGGTGTCTGTTATTCTTTTATCCTCTAAATTCTCATAAGCCTTTATCTTTTCAATATCTAAAGGTGTTATTAATTGACCAGGGGCAATTAAAGTATCGCCTTGTTGAAAGTCTAGTAATTCGGGCTCGATTGCCTTTATCGCATCTCTTACGGCAATTTTAGTTTCATCTTCACTAAATACTAAGTTTGGCTTCAGGCCATATTGATAGAGATTAAATAAACCCTTAGATTGATCGTTATCTTTCGCTTCGGAGTCTATTGATATTTTCAATGCTACTAATGCAGCATCAAAATCAAGAGGTGAAAGTTTATCCTTTGCTTCTTTAGATATATGGGAAAGACCTAATATAATATGCTTTGTCTTTAATAAGCTTGCTGTTTTTTTATTATAAATTCCAACAGAATATAATTCGTTGAGTATTTTAGTGCATTTGTCGAAAAGCTTAGAACGTTCCTTTGGGCTAGTCTCTTTATATAGATTAGCAATTTTATTTATATTAATTGGCGGGAAATCATTATTTAATTCGATATTTTCATTAATGAAATCTTCTAAAGTAATTGTTTCTTTATTTTTAGAATACTTGATTTCATAGCTTGCATGTAGGTTATTTAATTGATCAATTAATTCAATTAAATCGTCTTGGGGATTCTTTAATTTATTAAAAATAGGAGGTGTTTTAGTCTGAATAAGTTCTGATTTATTCTGCCTTAATATATCGCTCTCATAGCTAAATGGAAACTCCGCAACAATTCTTTCTTTAGCATACTCTTTTAGAATTAAGTTTCTTGGTTCATTGCCTCTTCCAAGGAAACTGATTAAAATTATTGCTACGCCAAATCCTATGAAACAGCTAGCATTTACGATATCCGAACTCTTAATTAATGATAAGGAGTTTCCGTTTTTGGATTTGTGCCCATTTCTTTTAGTTGTTTTTTTTACAGCCATCTTGGATTGAAATATTTTAAAGTCTATTTTCAGACCATGGGGTTTTTAGGTATATTCCTTGAATGGTACTATTCATATCCTGCATGCAAATCATTAATTCTAGATTCAGAGAGATGTATTAAATTGCTCAATTTAGCAATGTTTTTTCAATACTGACCAAGTGCCTTCAAGGGATTCAGGTAGCACTCTTGTATTTGATATTACTGGCATGAAATTATGATCCCCATTCCAGCGTGGTACAATATGACAATGTAAATGTATTGGAATACCTGCTCCCGCACTTTCTCCTAGATTAAAACCTATATTAAATGCATCAGGTTTAAGTGCCTTCAGTAATATAGACTTTCCTTCTATTATTTGTTCCATAAATTCATACTTTTCTTCAGAAGTTAATTCCGATATGTCTGCAATCTCTCTGTATGGAAGGACAAGCAAGTGTCCTGTATTGTAAGGGAACCTATTGAGAATGACGCAACAGTAGCTTCCTTTAATTAAAAAGTGATGCTGTTTGTTGGTAGACTTTTTAAGGTCTATGAAAGGATTTTTCTCTCTTTTCCAATCCTTTTGAGCCTTAATATAAGGCATTCTCCAATAGGCATGAAGGCTTTCATAAGGATTATTATGGTCCATATCTTTTTAATAATTAATAAGATTTATGAAATATCAAATATTATTTTTAGACTTTTTCGAGACTAATATTGACGAGCTTATATGCTTTATTCTTACTCGGACTATGTCTCATGATAGAGATAACTTAATTTTCATGAATCTTCCAAATACTATTCTCTATGCGATTAGTTTAATTGCACTAATGGGAGGCTTCGTAATTTGGGATCAATCTTATTGGTGGGCTTCCAGAGATGACTACAGCTTTGGCTACTTAGTTCCTTTGTTTTCTATATATGTACTTTATGATAGAAAAGATATCATCTTGGATTTTATTAGGGGCAAAAGCGAAGATGATGGTTTAAGTTATTCTTTAGAGATAACTGCCGTTTCTAAGTGCGCAGATTATTTAGCATTGATCTTTTTTATTACGGGGGGACTTTTATTCTTTATAGGTGGACTACTTAGAGCTGCTACTATGCCTCAAAATCCGGCTACTTTAGCTGTATCTATGGGGTTTTCTCTAGTATTTTTGTCTACTGTATTTATTTTCTCTAAGAGCATTTTAACAGATGGAAACTTTACAGTACCATTAAAAAAGCGGCTAGCGTTTACTTTTTTATTTTTATTTCCTGCCTTAATTTGGTTAATTTCAGCCCCATTGGTTTCTGTTCTAGAAACAAAACTTAGAGTATTCCTATTAACACAAGTAACAATTATTGTTTTTACAGTAATGGATACATTAGGGTATGTGATTGAAAGGCAAGGAAATGTATTACTTCTTCCAGAAGGCGTTGTCGGTGTAGAGGAAGCATGTTCCGGAATTCGTTCGCTTACGGCATGTTTATTTGCGGGATCTTTTCTTGCTGCTGTATATTTAAAGCCTTTTTGGAAAAAGTTAGTCTTGATTACTATGGCAATGATTTTTGCTATTATTACTAATTTATTTAGAAGCGGATTTTTGACTTTTTATGCATATTATAATGGTTCAGATGCAATCAATGAACATTGGGTTTTGCCATTAATTGGCGATATAGGTAGTGTCCATGATGTTATGGGTATGGCTGTTCTTATTCTAACGACTATGGGGCTACTGATTTTATTGCCTATTATGAATTTTGATTTTCAGGCGTTTGCTAATCGTTTATTAGAGAATGATTCTAATAGTGAAAAGGAATCTATAGATATTTCTTCTGAGGATGATTTGCCTAAATGAAAATATTAATGGTAGCTCCCGAAGTTGTTCCATTTGTTAAGGTTGGGGGACTTGCTGATGCAGTTGGTTCACTTAGCAAGGCGTTAGCATCAAGAGGGCATGACATAAGAGTGGTACTTCCGAAATATAAATCAATAAGTGACTTTAAGGATATTCATTTTATTGATAAATATTTATTGAAAATTCAATTAGGCAAAGAAGTTGCAGTTGCAAGTATTTGGGAATCGTCGTTTCCGGGATCTACTGCAAAAGTTTATTTTATAGAATATAATATGTTTTTTGGAGATGGCTCTGTCTATTGTGGTCCTAGTGGCTCAGAAAAAGATAATGGTTATAGATTTGCTTTGTTTTCAAGAGCAGCTTTAGATCTTTGCGGTCAAATAAATTGGTTGCCTGATATTATCCATTGTCATGATTGGACGACAGGTTTAATTCCAGCATATTTAAATACTAATGATTTTTCTAAACCCTTAGGTAGGGCGGCTTCAATTATGACTATTCATAACCTTCAGCATCAAGGCTATTGCGATAAAGAGGTCCTCGATTACGCGGGGATTATTCAGACTTTATTCCGACAAGATGGCTTTGAGTCTTTCGGGCAGGTAAATTTACTGAAAGGAGGTTTATATCATACAACGAAAATTAATACTGTTAGTCCCTCATATGCAAAAGAAATTAGAGGAGAAGCTTTAGGATGCGGACTAAATTTAGTTACAGAGTTTCGTTCTTCAGATTTATTCGGGATAATCAACGGAATTGATGTTGAGGAATGGAATCCTGAAAATGATACTTATATCGCATCAAATTTCTCAGAAAAGGATCTTTCAGGAAAGCAAAATTGTAAAAATGAGATTTTGTCTATTTGCGACTTAGATAATAATAAAGATGCTCCGTTATTTATAATCATTTCAAGATTATATGAGCAAAAAGGATTAGATTTATTCTTAAATATAATTGATGGTTTAATGAATGAATCAAATATGCAAATAGCAATTCTAGGGACGGGAGAGGCAGAGATTGAAGAGGAGTTTGTGCATTTTTCAAAGAGATACCCCAAGCGATTTTCAACTCAATTAAAGTTCGATAATGTTTTGGCGCATAAAATGATAGCCGGGGGTGATTTTATTTTGATGCCAAGTCGCTTCGAACCATGTGGTCTTAGTCAAATGTATGCTATGCGATATGGTACTGTTCCAGTAGTTAGAAGGACAGGTGGGTTAATTGATTCAGTATCTGTTTTTTCTAATGATTGGTCAAAGGGTTGTGGATTTAATTTTGAGAATGTTGATTCAAATGAACTTTTTGCCATTATACTTGAAGCTTGCGCTTACTATTCTAAACAAAATTTTAAGTATAAAAAAATGCAAATAAATGGGATGCAAGAAGACTTTTCTTGGCTTAATTCTGCTAAAAAATATGAGTCACTATATGCATCTGCTATTGATGCGAGAAGGAATGCATTCCTCTAACCAAGTTTTTGATATTGTACTTTTTGTCTTTGAATTTCATATAGGCACACTGCAGTAGCCACAGAGACATTTAGTGAATCAGCGGATCCGTTCATCGGAATTTTTATTTTCTGATTTGCTTGATTTATCCATGATTCTGAAAGTCCATGGCTCTCACTCCCCATTATTAAAGCCGTCTTTGAAGTGACTGCTAAATTATAATGTGTAATTGTGGCTGATGGAGACGAGGCAATAATTTCAAAATTATTACTATGTAGCCATTTTATTATAAATGAATGATTTGAAACGATTATAGGTATCCTAAAGACTATGCCTTGCGATGATCTAATTACATTTGGATTATAAAGATCGATAGCGCAATTATCTAATATAATTGCGCTTGCGCCAGCACCATCAGCACTTCTGATAATAGCACCAAGGTTTCCAGGCTTTTCAATTCCCTCAAGGATTATGATAGTGCTTGAGTCTTTTAAATCTAAGTCTTTAAATTCTGAAATAGTAGGTATTGCGAGAGCAATAAGTCCATCTGGACTTTCTCTGTAGCAACATTTTTTAAAAGCAATAATATGTAACCTTACTAATTTTATTAGTTTATGCTCTATTGAATTTAAATTTATTATTAATTGTTTTGCTTTGTCTGAGTTAAAGAGTTCAGGGCAATAATATATAGTTTCGATTAAGCAGTCAGAATCAATTGCATGTGATATTTCCCTTAGTCCTTCAATGAAAAATTTATCTTGTCGATTTCTATGTTTTCTATCTCTTAATTTGACAAGATTTTTAATATGCTGATTCGTTGTACTTTCTATGTAATTAGATTCCATGTTGCGCATCTTGTTAATTATTTCGATTTTTACAATTTTTTAGATTGAATATATGAAAATTACTAAGAACTTTAATACATACCCATTTGAGTATCACTCAGTGATAGAGCTACAAATTGATTTTATTGCAAATTTGGGATTGGGGGTTGGTCGTTATAATAATTGGGTTGTAATGGTGCCTTTCGTTTTAGTTGGAGAGATAGTTAAAGTTCGAATCTATAAAAATCACACTAATTATTCTGAGGCTGACTTACTTGAAGTAATTAAACCTTCAAGTTATAGAGTGTTTCCAAAATGTACTTTGTTTTCAAAGTGTGGGGGTTGCCAATATCAACACATAACTTACTCTGAACAATTAAAGATAAAGACTAAACAAGTCCAGGATTTACTTATGAAGAATGGCTCTATAAATCATGATGTTTTAATAGCCAAACCATCGCCTAAAGTTTATGGGTATCGAACAAAAATTACTCCTCATTATCAAAGGCCTAATAAGGATGGGCAGCAACCAATAGGATTTTTGGCTCATGGTCGAAGATATGATATTATAGACGTTCAAAATTGCCCCATTGCCACTGACGCCATTAACAATGAACTTCCTAGTATAAGAGCTAAAGCTCGATTAGAAGGTGGTAAGAAACGACGAAAAAGAGGCGGGACTTTATTAATTAGGGATACCTTAGAAGGGATCGCGACAAATCCTAAAGATATAGTATCAGAAAAAGTTGGTCCATATACCTTTCAATTTAAAGCGGGAGAATTCTTTCAAAACAATGCTTCTATTGTTTCTGATTTAGTAGATTACGTCAAAGAAGCTGTATTAGTAGATTCAGTAGACTATTTAGTAGATGCATATTGTGGAGTAGGTTTGTTTGCGCTCAGTTGTTCGGATTTATTTAAAGCTATTGTTGGAATTGAAATTTCTGAACCAGCAATCCAATTAGCTAATGCTAATGCATGTATTCATAATCTTTCTAATGTACGTTTTAAAATAGGGAAAGCCGAATATATTTTCCAAGATCTAGAATTTCCCGGATTCAGTTCTTCGCTAATTATAGATCCACCAAGAAAAGGATGTGACTTAGCATTTATTGATCAAGTATTGGATTTTAGCCCTAGACGGATTGTTTATGTATCTTGCGATCCTTCAACACAAGCTAGAGATTTAAGGCTTTTTATAGATGCTGGATATAATTTAATCGAAGTGCAACCATTTGACCTATTCCCTCATACGAGGCATATAGAGAGTGTAGCAGTACTTCATAAGGATTAATTATTAGTAATATACTTAAAGGTTGACTAAGAAAAAATAAACATATTACTTAAAAAACTTTTATTATTATGTCATTAGATGTTACAGTACGTAAAGGTGAGCCAATGGAGCGTGCTCTCCGCCGTTTAAAAAAGCGCCTTGATAAAGAGGGAGTAATCCGTGATGTACGCGCAAAGCGTTATTTTGAGAAGCCTTCGCAAGCAAAACGTCGCAAAAAGAAAGAGCTAGACTTTAATAATATGCTCAGGGTTCGATATTCTAAGATGTAAGATTTTTTATTCTAATTAATTTAAACTCGCATTATCCCTAAATCATTTATTAATTTAGGGATTTTTTATGGAATCATTAGAAAACCAGATTGCTCTATCAACTTGTTGTTGTTCTCACAATTTTAAAGATGGTTATGCTATGCTTGAATGGATCGAAAAAATTGGTTTTAAAAAGGTAGAACTTAGTCATGGTATTCCTATAAATTTAGCCCCTGGCATATTAAAAGCAGTCCAAGATGGTGTAATAAGTGTAGTATCAGTTCATAATTTTTGCCCATTGCCAATTGGAATAAATTCACCAATGCCTAATTTGTTTAAGCCAACAAGTAGGAATAAGGCAGAGGTAATCTTATGGAAGCGTTATACAGAGGAGACCATAAAATTTGCTAAAAGTGTTTTAGCTGAAAAAGTGGTAATGCATTCAGGTTCTGCTTGGTTTTTTTTCGGTTCACCTGTTCCACGATTATATAAGTGGATTAATGATAGTTCGATTCAATTTCAAGAATTAGCTAGAGATAGCGATTATATTGCAATACGAGATAAGGTAATAGGCAAAATTAAACGCTCAAGTACTAAGCGTTATGATTCCTTAGAAAGTAATTTTAAATATATTTCAGACTTTGCTAAAACTCATTCCATTATTCTAGGAATTGAGAATAGGGAGGGATTATCAGAGTTACCATTAGATCAAGATCATGTAGAATTTGTTAAAAAATTTTCGCATAAAGATCCAATTAGATATTGGCATGATACTGGTCATGCTGAGATTAAATCTTTATATGGTTTATTAGATCACGAAGATCGTTTATCTAAACTTAAGGATTACACGACGGGATTCCATATCCATGATGTTAGTGATTCAGGCGAAGATCATCAGGAAGTTGGTACGGGCATCATAGACTTTGAAATGCTATCTAGATACATGGATCCTTCCAAGCATTCTTTAATTTTAGAATTAAGCCCTACATTGTCTTTAGATGCTATATTAAGATCACGTGATTATGTTCGAAAGTTGATTTAATAAATATTTATAAGATAGGTTGTTTTTGCAATTATAGCTTTTAAATGAGCCTTTAAAGGATTCTATTTTGTTAGAAATTTATTATATTTAGCTTTATTATTTGATTTTTACTTGCTTAATAATCTCAGAAGCTTATCCGTTTTCGCTTCTAATCTAAATTAAATTATAACAATAAAACTTAAGAAAACTTAATTTCTCCTAATTGCATTTTATCTGACTTGCTTTTTAGCTTACAGAAAAGTTTAAATTGGGCTTTGAAAATATTATGAATATAACACCAAAAGACTTATTTGATGCTGGGGTACACTTTGGTCACCAATTAAAAAGGTGGAATCCAAAATCTAAGCCATACATTTATGATAATAGAAATGGTATCTCAATCATTGACTTAGAGCAAACACACAAATTATTAGCTAATGCTTTTGAATATGTTGAGAAAATCGTAGCTTCAGGTAAAGATGTGTGGTTTGTAGGTACTAAAAAGCAAGCGCAAGAGATCATCAGAGAGGCAGCTAATGCTTGCAGAATGCCATATTGCGCTAACCGATGGATGGGTGGAGGATTAACAAATTTCTCCACTATTAAAACTTCTTTGACTAAATATAGGAAATTTTTAAAGATGGACCAAGATGGTGATTTGGAAAAATTACCTGGTAAAGAAGAGGCTGCTATTCGTCGTCAAATGAGTCGCATGAACCGAAATTTTGAAGGCATATTAAATATTGAGGATTTGCCTGCTGCTCTCTTTATTGTTGATATTAAAAACGAAGAGATCGCAGTTGCTGAAGCCGCTCGCTTAAATATTCCAGTTATAGGTTTAGTTGACACTAATTCTGATCCTTTTAAGGTAGAATATCCAATACCCGGCAATGATGATGCTGTTAAATCAATCCGAATAATTGTTGAAGTTTTAACTGAAGCAGTTGTATCGGGGTTTGAAAAACGTGTATCAAAACAAACTGCTACTTCTTCAAAGTCAGTAATGCCAGAAACTACATTTGAGGAAGATGGCGAGGGCGAAGTTACCTTGCCAGAAGGATATAATGAGCAGGAATAACTAATTTGAATTTTAACAAATAAAATATAAGGATTATGGAAATTAACGCAAAAATGGTTGGGGGTCTGAGAGAGAGCACAGGCGCTGGATTAATGGACTGTAAAAAAGCACTAGTAGAATCAGCAGGTGATGTAGATAAAGCTATCGAGATATTAAGGAAAAAAGGTGCTGCAACGGCTGCTAAAAAAGCATCTAGAGAAGCTTCAGAGGGATTGATTAATTCCTATATTCATATTGGAGGTAAAGTCGGCGTAATGGTAGAAGTTAATTGTGAGAGTGACTTTGTTGCTAAAACAGATGATTTTAAAAATTTCGTACGTGATATCGCTATGCATATTGCAGCAACTAATCCTATATGTGTTTCCCGAGATGAAGTTGATCCCGATATAATAGAGAAAGAACGTGTAGTGGCTGAAGGACAGGCAGAAGGAAAGCCAGCCCAAGCTATAGAGAAGATTGTTGAGGGTAAAATTAACAAATTCCTAAGTGAATCTTGTCTTCTTGAACAGGCATATGTCAAAAATCCTGATCAAACAGTTGGGCAATTTTTGACCGAAATGATTGCAAAAATGGGCGAAAATATGGTGATTAGAAAATTTGCTCGTTTCCAAATTGGTGGATAGGATTTAATAGTTTATATTTTGCTTACAACCTCTCCATCTTAGGGGGCAGATTTTTTCTACGATATGCTTGCTTTGAATAAGCTTTGTTATTTTGTATAGTAATGGGCTTATTCAATCTAAAAAGCGACTACGAACCTAAGGGTGATCAGCCGAAAGCTATAGATTGTTTAGTTGAATCAATTGTTAATGGAAATAAACACCAAGCCTTACTTGGCGTCACCGGTTCAGGTAAGACTTTCACAATGGCTAATGTCATTCAAAAATGTAGTAAACCTACGTTGATCATTTCTCATAATAAAACACTAGCTGCTCAGCTTTATTCTGAATTTAAAACGTTTTTCCCTGATAACGCAGTAGAGTATTTTGTTAGTTACTATGATTATTATCAGCCAGAAGCATACGTTCCACAAACAGATACTTTTATCGAAAAAGATTCTTCAATAAATAGTGAGATCGAGCGGTTGAGGATTTCAGCTTCTTCCTCATTGATTAGTAGGGATGATGTTATTGTTGTTGCTAGTGTATCTTGCATCTATGGTTTAGGTTCGCCGGAAGATTTTAAATCTATGATGCTTATCTTAAAAGCTGGAAACGAACTGAATAGAGATCAACTATTACAGCATCTTGTAGAAATACAATATAATCGTAACGATATGGATTTTAGACGCGGTACTTTTCGTGTTCGAGGCGATGTGGTTGATATTTTTCCTGCATATTTAGAAAGCGCAGTTAGATTAGAATTTTGGGGTGATAATTTGGAGCAAATTTACTCTATCGATCCTTTAACTGGTAAATCTATGGGAAATTTAGTTCGATTTGATCTTTATCCCGCAAATCAATATGTTACCCCAAAAAATAAAGTAGCTGATGCAGTAAAAGGTATTCGGGAAGAATTAGATGAAAGAGTTTTATGGTTTGAATCGAAAAATATGCTATTAGAAGCCCAAAGAATTCGTATGCGTACAGAATATGATATTGAATTGCTTGAGGAAATGGGGTTTTGCACAGGTATTGAAAATTATTCACGTTATTTATCAGGTAGAAATACTGGCGATAGGCCATTTTGCTTGATGGATTTTTTTGATCAAAATTCATTGGTATTTGTTGATGAAAGCCACGTCACTCTTCCTCAAATTAATGCTATGTATAAAGGAGATAGAGCAAGAAAAGAGAAATTAGTTAAGTACGGGTTTCGTTTGCCATCTGCGTTAGATAATCGTCCGCAAACCTTTGAAGAATTTAATCAAATATCGGATCAAATCGTCTACGTTTCGGCCACTCCTGCTTCCTATGAAATGGGAATTTCTGATAAAATAGCAGAGCAGATTATTCGACCTACAGGACTTTTAGATCCTGTTATAGAAATCCGTCCGATTAAGGGTCAGGTTGAAGATTTAATTAATTCAGCAAAAGAAACATCGGAGCGAGGTGATCGCATTTTAGTTTCAACATTAACCAAGCGTATGGCAGAAGATTTAGCTGAGTTTTTGAACGAAGTTGGATTAAGCGTAGAGTATTTGCATTCAGATATAGATGCAATTGAGCGTGTTGAAATTCTTCGTCGCTTGAGAAAAGGAGACTTTGATGTGTTGATAGGTGTAAATTTATTGCGCGAAGGATTGGATCTTCCGGAAGTTGCTTTAGTAGCTATTTTAGATGCTGATAAGGAAGGCTTCCTGCGTAGTCGCACTAGTTTAATCCAAACAAGTGGTCGAGCGGCGCGCCACATCGATGGGAAAGTTATTTTTTATGCTGACCGCATAACAGAATCCATCAGAGACACTCTGGATATTTCGATAGATCGTAGAGATAAGCAGATGACTTATAATGCTGAAAATGGTATCGTTCCTAAATCAGTACAAAGAGCTATACCTAAAGGATTAAATTCTAGTAGTGATCCTATAGATTCACAATCCTCGGATTATACCTTAGATAAACTGAAAAATATCGTATCTGAAAAAGCAGAGATTATTGCTGAATTAGAAAATGTTATGTTGCTAGCCGCCCAAGAATTAAATTTTGAAAAAGCAGCACTTTTAAGAGATCAGATCGAATCAATTAAGAAAGATAATTCGATAAATGAGTTAAAAGAACATAATGTGGGATTGAGGAATAACAAAAAAAGAAAGTCTAAAGGCTTGTATACAAGAGAAGGGCTACCTAGGAAAAAATACCGAAGATCGAAAAAAGATGATTGATTTTATATGAATGTATTATTCTGATTTTCTAGTCTTTGACGCATTAGTCATAGTTATTGCTTGGTAACTCTTTAATGATTTTTTGAAAATACTTTCTAAATCTAGTCCCTGTGTCTCTCTTAGAAATTTCACTGAACTGCCATGATCAACAAATACGTCATTCCATCCAAAACGTTCTAGAGGACAATTGATTTTGTTTTTATCTAAAGTTTCAAGAATAGCTGATCCGAATCCTCCATTCAAAACATTATCTTCTAGGGTAATTATTAATTTTACAGTACTTGTTGCATTAACTAATGCTGATTCATCAATAGGTTTGATAAATTGGGGGTCAAATAAACCGGCAGATATGTCATATTCTTTGAAAAGAGCGACAAGTTCCTTGCCTAATTGAAACATGCTACCAAGTGCCCATATATCAATATCAATGGCTTTATTTATCCGCTCACCTTTTCCAATAATTATTGTGGTAGGTTCTTCTGCCATTTTAACTCCAGTACCCTTACCTCTAGGGTATCGAACAAATGAAGGTCCTTTATAGGAAAGAGCCGTTTTGATCATATCTGCTAAAATAGATTCATTTCTAGGTGCCATTATTAGGCAATTGGGAATAGGTCTTAAGTAACTTATATCAAAGAGACCATGGTGCGTTGCTCCATCATTTGGTGATAATCCTGCACGATCTAGGCAAAAAAGTATAGGTAGATTCTGTATTGCAACATCATGTATTATTTGATCATAAGCCCTCTGAAGAAAGGTTGAATATATTGCACAGATTGGGTGAAATCCTTTAGTTGCCATACCCGCAGCAAATAAAACAGCATGTTCCTCTGCGATTCCTACATCAAAAAATTGTTTTGGAAGTGTGGATGCTAAGATATTTAATCCGGTGCCTGATGGCATAGCGGCAGTTATCCCTATAATTTTGGAATCCCTTTTTGCTAGTTTTGTTATAGTGGAACCCACGACATCTTGATATTTAGGGTAAGGTGATTCGTTACTAGAATTTTCCCCTGATTCAACATTAAATGGGCTAGCTCCGTGAAACCGCTCAGGGTTTTCAAGAGCAATATTGTAACCTTTGCCTTTGGTTGTTAAAACGTGAAGTAAGACAGGCTGGGTGGCATTTTTGGCAAAATTCAAGTAGTGATTAAGTTGCTTGAAATCATGTCCATCTATTGGGCCGATATAACGTAATCCAAATTTTTCAAAGATTGTGGGTGCAAACAAAAGGTTCTTAGTTTCTTGTTTCCACCTAGAGCCCCATTTGATGATATTTTTACCTCCTGGAATTTTAGATAGAATATTTTCTAAATTATCATTTATTTTATTATATAATGGGTTAGTAATTAACTCATTAAAATATTTAGAGAATGCGCCGACATTCTTCGCTATAGACCACTTGTTATCATTTAGTATGACGATTAACTTTTTAGTTGAATGAGGAATATTATTTAGAGCTTCCAGCGTTACCCCACAAGTGAAAGAGGCATCTCCGCAAATAGCTATAACGTGTTCGTCTGAATTATTTAAGTCTCGAGCTTTAGCTATGCCCAAAGCGGCTGATAGTGCAGTTCCAGCGTGTCCTGCGCCGAAAGCATCATGGCAGCTTTCTTGCATATTTAGAAAACCACTTAATCCATTGCTAAGTCTTATATTATTAAATCGTCTATCATTTCTACCGGTTAATAATTTGTGCACATATCCTTGGTGGCTCACATCAAATATAAATGAATCATTTGGTGTAGAAAAAGTCCTATGGAGTGCAATAGTTAGCTCTACTACACCAAGGTTAGGGCCAATATGGCCACCATTCTTTGAGGTAGTTTGAATGATCTTTTCTCTAATTTCAGCCGCAAGTATAGGCAAATCAGATTCATCTAATTTTTTAATATCAACAGGTTGTTTTATTTGCTGAAGAAGCGACATTTTTAGATTAAGATTTTCTTAAAAAGAAAATTAATTAGTTTCAAAAGTAGATTTTGTTTCGTTATCAATATCTAATTTTTTAATTTTTAGCTCAGCTTCCTTTAATTTTAATTGGCATAATTTAAGGAGTTTGGATCCGTTTTCAAACTGTGCAACAAGTTCTGCAAGTGGGATAGATCCGTCTTCCATAGCTTCGATAATTGACTCGAGTTCTTCCAAAGCTTTTTCGTAGCTAAGTTTTTTTGCTTCTTTATTTGGCATTTTGAGATATTTTTGTTTAATTAAATTACTTTAAATTTAATTTGTCATTCTTATTTTACAAACTAGAAAGATTTTATTTTTTTAATAACACTTATCTGTATTTATATATGTTTGATGTTCAATCAATACGAAATGATTTTCCTATTTTATCCACGCTGATGAATGAGAAGCCCTTAGTGTATCTTGATAACGCTTCTACAAGCCAAAAGCCATCTGTTGTCATTGATGCGGTTAGCTCATTCTATAAAAAGTCTAATTCTAATATCCACCGTGGTGTCTTTAAATTAAGCGAGCAATCTACGGAGAAATATGAGACTGCGCGTAATACTATGGCTAACTTCCTAAATGCAAATAAACGCGAGGAGATAATTTTCACTAAAGGAGTCACTGAGGCTATAAATTTGATTGCCAATGGATTCGCTCATTCAATCCTTAATAAAGGGGATGAAATATTGATCACGGAAATGGAGCATCATGCCAACATTGTTCCTTGGCAAATTGCGTGCGAACAGAGCGGGGCAACATTGAAAATTGTTCCTGTTTTAGACGACGGAAGTTTAGATATAGAGACTTTTAGTAAATTACTAAATAAAAGAACTAAACTATTTTGTGTAGTTCATATTTCTAACGCATTAGGCACAATTAACCCTATAGAAGAATTAATTAATAAAGCGCATCAGATGGATGTTCCTGTTCTAATTGATGGTGCCCAATCTGCTTCTCATTTAAACATTGACCTCCAGTCCTTAGATTGCGAATTTTTTGTACTTTCTGGTCACAAATTATTCGGACCTACGGGCGTAGGTATACTATATGGGAAAGAGTGTTGGCTGGAAAAATTGCCACCCTATCAAAGCGGTGGCGATATGATTGAAAAAGTTGATTTTGGAGGCACAAAATATAAGTCAATCCCCGGAAAATTTGAAGCAGGAACACCTAACATTTCTGGTGTATTAGGATTATCAAAAGCAGTTAATTACCTTTGCAGTATAGATTTTCAAGGAGCCATATCTCATGAAAATAAATTACTTGAATACGCAACAAAGACTCTTGAATCAATTCCCGGATTAAGAATCATTGGCACTGCAAGTGATAAAGCATCCATAATATCATTTGTCTTCAATGGAATTCATGCACATGATGTTGGTACTTTTTTAGATGCAGGAGGTATTGCTATTAGGACTGGTCATCACTGTACGATGCCTTTACTTAAACGATTTAGTTTGCCAGCTACAGCAAGAGCTTCTTTTTCATTTTATAATACTTTTGAGGAAATAGATATCTTATCAAACAATCTCCGAGCTATGAAGCGTTACTTCCATGACTAAGGTTGATATAGCTTCGCTTTATCACAATATTATTATTGATCACGCTAAATCGCCTGACAATTATGGTAAATTAGACACATATACTCACTTTTATGAAGGCCACAATGCGCTTTGTGGTGATAAAATAATAGTTTATCTTAAAGTTGAGGACTCAAAAATCAAGGAGATGAAATTCGAATCGGCAGCTTGTGCAATTTGCAATGCATCATCATCGATGCTATCAGACAGAGTAAAAGATATATCAATCAAGGAATGGGAATCTATTTTAAGCTATTTCAGACGCTTTATAGCCTCACCTCAAAATCCACTGAGTTTCAATAATAGACTTGGTAAATCCTTTCTGGCTTTTAAGGCTCTTGAGGATTTTCCTGCAAGAAAAAAATGTGCGCTACTTCCTTGGGAAACCCTAGAGTATGCGTTATCCGAGAAGGTTAATTAAGGTGTTTTAATAATTTAATATATTTAAAATATTCTTTGAGAATATTGCATCCTTTTCTGAGTCATTTAAATCTGTCTCATTGTCTATTTTATTTATAGCTAGATTTATTTGCATAGAATCATTTTCATTTATAAAGGATTTTAAAGGAAAGTCTGTTCCGAAGATTATTTTTTCAACACCAACCATGTTTATTACATGTCTAAAGACTTTATAATCATATAACAATGGTGTAGCTGCTGTATCATAATAAACATTTTTAAGTATAGCTTTTATTCGAGGATTACATTCGTAAAAAGGTATTCCTCCGCCCCAATGCGCTAGAATGATCTTAAGTTTTGGAAAATTTTTGGCTAACTCTAAATATATATCAAAGTCTGTTTTAATATAACCTGGGTGCTTTTCGTTAAGACCTTCGGTCACGTGTAAGTTTAAAGGCCAAGAGGCGTCGGAACACCATTCACATAAGATGTTCCATTGCTTTTTATATTGCGAGTAATTTTGAATGGAAGGGTGCAGCTCACCGACACCTTTAAATCCTAATGATTTTGCAAATTCTAATTGTTCAATAGGAGATTGAGATGGATTTATTGCAGCAAATGCAATAAATCTATTAGGGGCAAAATCAATCCATTCCTTCATTAATTCATTATGCTTTTCACAGCTATTTCTATGCTCCCAATACCATCCTAAAAGGATTGCCTTTGAAATTCCGGCTTTATCCATTGATGAGATCATAGCTTCTTTATGAGACCACCCTTGAATAGAAAATCCATCTCTTGGTTTGACTAAATGCAGCCATTGAGATTCCATGTGTTTTCTTGTCCAAGAGTTAGGATTTGTAAATAATTCAGGTGGGAAGCAGTGCGTGTGCGAATCAATCATTGTGCTTGTTTGATATTTTTTTAAGCAAGCGTATTTTGCAACAAGAATTTTTTAATTATATGCCAGAACTAGCAGAGGTAGAATTTTTTAGACGGGTTTGGTCTAAAGCAGAAGGGAAGAGGGTTTCCAAAGTTAGTGCTTCTTTTGATAAGAGAATCTTTAGAGATATACCCAATGTTGACTTTTTTACAAAATTTAAGGGTTCTATTCTAAATCATTCATTAAGAAATGGAAAAAAACTTTGCTTCATTTTTAATCGAGATCTTTGGCTCGGTTTGCATATGGGAATGACCGGACGCTTGCTTTACATTAATAAAAAGGTAAAACTACCAAAATATGCCTACCTAGTTATTTCGCTAGAAGATAAATCTAGATTAATATTCCAAGATCCTAGACTTTTTGGAAGGGTTTTGTTTTCCAAAAGCAAGTCTAAGCCTGAATGGTGGTCTAGTTGCCAAGATGAATTAATTAGCAATACATATACCTTTGAAAAAATGGATGCTTTTCTCGCACAAAAAGGCAGAAGGTCGATAAAGCCTGTATTATTAATACAAGATGGCTTTCCGGGAATAGGAAATTGGATGGCAGATGAAATCTTATGGCGAAGTCGGATTGCTCCCTTTGTAAAGGTACATGATATCGCATTGGGAAAGCGGGTAGATCTATCCCAAGCCGTTAAAGAAGTCTGTGCGGATGCCTTAGAGGTAATTGGAGATGGTTGGAAAAGG